>JAVBMS010000090.1:0-9321 GCA_031552135.1 Mailhella sp. | reverse complement strand
CTTGCCGCCAAACCAGCGCGAAGATTTGTCCGCCATCTTGCCCGCGAGATACGAACCCGCAGCCCCCAAGCCCAAGGCCAGCGCCTTGCCGCCAAGGAACAAAAGCAGCGGCGGGAACAGCCCGGCCGGATCATTCATTGTGACCGGATCGTCCACGCAATAGTCGTACAAATCGTGATCCCCGCCGGTGTCGCCCAGAGGATCCGGCGCGGTAAAGCGCCCCACAGCGGGATCATAATCCCGGTAGCCAAAGCGGACAAGGCCGGTATCGCGATCGGTCAGGCCCCCGGCAAAGCCGATGGGCAGGGAAAGCTCGGGTAAGGTGTCGTCGCGCAGATTACCGAAGCTGTCCCAGGTGAGTCGCTTGATGAGGCGATCGCCGTGCGAGAGGATTTTGGGCGTGCCCACCTGATCACAGCCGCAGGCCAGCGTGAGGCCGGAGCCGATCAACTCGCGCAGGCTTTCCCGGCGCTGTTTGGCGGCCAGTTCGTGCCAGGGGTCGGAATTGGGGGAAAGCGCGCGCGCAGCGACGAGAGACGGGGATAGCGGCATGATGTGGACGCTATCGAGGATACCGGTTTCTGTATAGGAAAAACGATATTCCAGTTCGTGTTCGTAGTCGCGCCAGAGCGTGAGCAGCAGGCCGCGCCAGACGTATTCGGCGGTCAGGTTGCCCCGGCGGAAACGCCGCACAGGGCCGAGTTCGCCCTCCGCGTACTCGTAGCGCACGGTGTCGCCGTTGGAAAACGTGGCCTGATCCAGCCGCGTGTCGTCGCCGTAGCTGAAGCGCACGATGCCGGTGGCGTCGCAGCGCTCGGCCAGCGCGCCCCTGCCGTCGTAACTGTACGTCGTATCGCCCGCGCGGGTGAGGCGGCCCTTGTCGTCGTAACGCAAAAGGCCGTCGGCGCGATCCGGGTAGCGGCAGCGCGCGCGGTGTTGCTCGATGCGCTGCCCTTGGGCGTTGTAGGCGTACTGCTCTTCCACAAAGCCGTCACGCCGGGTTTCGGTCAAATGCCCGGCGGCGTCGAAGACGTAATCGTGCGTGACGCTGCCAGCGTGGTGGCTTTCGATTTTTTTGCACAGCCTCCCTGCGGCGTTGAAAAAGCAATCCAGGGCGAGGCCGTTGCGGTGAATGCGGACTCTGTTTTCCGTGGGCATAGGTGCTCCTGCTGGTTATGTCCGCGCGGGATGCGCGGATTTTGCCAGAGAGCGTAGCACGGGATTTTAAGGCTTCCATAATGAGGTGACTTAAACGGGGGGATTAAGTGACCGAAAGACGCCTTGACAGAGTCAAAATACGGGATTTTTGAGGGCGGATGAAAAAAAAGATCCTTATTAATCAACAGATAAAAAAGCAAAGTTTACCGGCTTGACCGTTTTGGGACATTGGGGGCGCAAAAAAATGAAAAAATACTCTTTGCCGTAATAATCTAAAAATATTTACTTAACATTCAGCCCCTACGCGAAACGCATCTCATCCTTCTTTCACTTGGCTTGCAACGCCCTTACCCAAACTTCACTCCTTCCCCCGGCCGGGGCAGAACAAGACGGCAGCCGGGCGCTCGGGCCGCCATTTCCCGCGCGAATTCGTCCGTATTCTGGGCCAGCGCGGGGAAGGTGCCCCAATGGATCGGCAGCGCGGCCCTGGCTTTTAACAGGGCGCAGGCGGCGGCCGCTTGGCGGGCGTCCATGGTGAACACGCCGCCGATCGGCACGATGGCGAGGTCAAGCGGATACAACTCGCCCAGCAGGGCCATGTCGCCGAAAATGCCGGTGTCGCCCGCGTGGTAGAACGTGAAGCCGTCCGGCATACGCACGATGAAGCCCGCGGGCGCGCCGGACTCCGAGGAATGGAACGCCTGGGTCATGGTCACGGCCATGCCGTTGATGGTCAGCGTGCCGCCGATGTTGAAACCGCCGCCGTTGGCCAGCAGTTCGGGTGGCAGGCCGGCTTTGAGCATGCGCTGCCCGGTGCCGACCATGCAGCAGAGCATGGCCCGGTGTTCGCGGCAGATTTCCACGGCCTGCCCGACGTGATCGCCGTGATCGTGCGTGACCAGCACGGCGTCCGGCCGGGGCAGGGCGCGCCAGCCGGAGGGACAGCGGGGGTTGCCCTCAAAAAACGGGTCAATCAGGATATTGGCCGCCGGCGCCTCGCAAGCGGCCTGAATGGCGGAATGTCCGTGCCAGGTGATGGTGACGCTCATGGCGGCCTCCTTTTGGGGATATGGTAACCCGGCGCGGGCGGGGAGGCAAACGGCGCGCAATTTCCTTCTTGCCGTTGGGGCTAAAGACGGCTAGTCTGCCGTGGCTTTCGCAAGCATTAAACAGGATTATTGACATGAACGATAGGGAACGGAAGCCGGAAGGATCCGGATTTGAGCGGCGCGATGATCACGCCGGGGAACGCAAAGGCCGTTTTGAAGGCCGCGACAACGGACGCGACAGGCCCGATCGCCCGGCCCGCCCTGACAGGCCCGAAAGGGGCGACCGCCCTGAAAGAGGCCGCTTTGAAGGCGAACGGCGCGACCGCCCTGATCGTTTTGCCCGGCCCGACCGTCCCGCCCGTTTTGACCGCGGCGATCGGCCCGAGAGATCGGAACGTCCTGATCGCGGCGGCCGCCCCCCCCGTTTTGACCGCCCTGATCGCCCTGACAGGGGCGAACGTGGCCCCGTGAACCGCGATCTCGAAGCCCTCAAGGACGCCGATGCCGAAATTCTGCGCCTTGTGGCGCGCCGTTCGCGCCTCGCGGCCAAGCTGCGCTCCGGGCCCAAGGGCCGCATGGACGCCGCGACCGAAAAGAAACTCCGCGCTTCCTGGGAAGAAAAGGCCGCCCGCTTCGGGCGCGACAGCCGCCTCGCCCACGATCTCTTCGCCCTGCTCCAGACGCTGGAACCCCCGCGTCAGGACGACGACCTCCCCGCTTTCCAGCTTGCGCCGCCGCGCAAGCCCGTGTCCATCCGCATGCCCGCCCCGGCCGACAGCGTGCTCGCCCGCGCCTGGCTTGCCCTGGCCGCCGCCGCCGGACAGGAGCTGAAGGTGGAGCGCGTGCCCCTGACCGGGGCCGTGGTGGAAGGCGTCAAGGCCGTCAACGCGCTGGGCGGCCACCTGTGGTGGGAAGAAAACGGCGATTTGCTCAGCCGGGGCGGCGACGGCCTCACGCGCGGGCTCGACAAAGTGCTGCACGTGGGCGACGACGCCTTCAACCTCTGGCTGGTGCTGGCTTTTGCGCTCGGCTGGCAGACCCGCCTCAAAATCACCGGCGGCAGCGAGCTGCAACTGACCGATCTTTCGTCCCTGAGCCATTTTCTGCCGCTCATGGGCGCGCGCCTGACCAACGTGGTGCCCGGGCGCGACGGCCTGCCCATCCGCCTCGAATGTTCCGGCATGCTGCCCCAGCGCGTGGCCCTGCCGCCGGATCTGCCGCCGGGCTTCGTCCAGGCGCTCCTCTTGGCCGCGCCCTTCTGGGACGCGCCCATCACGTTCGACAACCTGCCCGCCGCGCCCGAAACGGACGCCGCCCTGAACATGCTGCGCGCCGCCGGCTGCTCCGTCACGGCGCAGGACGGCCGGGCCGAAATCCAGCCCAGCGCGCCCGGCTCGCTCCGCCTGCCGTCCCTGCCGCCCGTGGCCATGGACGGCGGCATCGCGCCCTATATCCTGGCCCTGCCCGCCATGGCCGGCGGCGAAGCCCGCCTGGACGGCCGCCCCGCGAACGACGCCCGCGCCGCCCTGGCCGGACGCCTGCTGCGCGGCGCGGGCCTTACGCTGGACGCGGCCGACGATCATGTCGCCGCGCGCGCCGCTTCCGCTGACGCGCAAGGCGACCTCGAAGCCCCTTCCGACGAACTGCTGGCCGAAACGCTGGCGCTGACGCCCGAGCTTTTCCCCCTGGCCGCCGTGCTGGCGGCGCGCGCCATGCGCGCGGGCAAGCCCGCCCGTCTGCCCCTGCCTGGCGACAACCCCGACGACCTCTTGCACGCGCTGCCGGGCTTTCTGGCCCAGCTCAGCGTGGCGCAGGACGAGGAAGGCCGCCTGATCGCGCTGCCCGCCTCGGAAAACATGGCCCCGGTCTGGACGGCGCCCTCCGCGCCCTGGGCCGCCGCCGCCGCGCTCGGGGGCTTTTTGCGGCCCGCCATACGCCTGTCCAACCCCGGCCTGCTGACCGACTGGCTGCCCTCGTTCTGGGCCATGTACAACAGCCTGCCCGCGCCCGACTTCTCTCCCAAAGCGCCCGTGGAGACCGCCGATGTCCAACCCGCACGACGCCGCATCATCGCCCGTGACGTCTACATTGAACTTCCTCCAGAATCCCCTGCCGGAGACGATTTCTGAACTTGAGGCCCAAATCGCCCTGCTGGACGAGGAACGCAAAAACTGCGCGGACACGATCCGCGAACTGATGGCCCGCGAAGATCCGCAAAAGGGCGTCTTCTTCCCGGCTGAAATCCACGCCCTGCGCCAGCAGCGCAACATACTGGAAAGCCACCGGCAGTTCCGCGCGGCGCGCGTCAACCGCCTGCGCTTTGAAAGCCAGGGCTGAGAGGCGACCATGACCACCACCTGCACCCAATGCGGCACCTGCTGCCGCAAGGGCGGCCCCGCCCTGCACCGCCAGGACGCCGATCTGCTGACCGGCAAAATCCTGCGCGCCGAGGATCTGTGCGCGTTCCGCGCCGGGGAGCTTGTGCGCGACGACAGCGAGGGCGCCATCGTCCCCCTGCCGGACGAAATCGTCAAAATCGCCCCGCCCGCCGGGCTGCGGCCCGACGACTGGACATGCCGCTTCCTCACCCCGGCCAGCGCCTGCTTCCTGCACGGGCGCCACCCGGCCGAATGCCGCGCGCTCGACTGCCGCGCGCCCGAAGCCCTGCTGGCCATGGCCGGCGAGACCCGCCTCGCGCGCAAGGACGTCTGCGAGCTTTTGGGCGCGCCCGCCTGGTGGCCCGAACTGATCGACGCCCATGAAGAGCGCTGCTCTTACGCCCGCCTCACGCGGCTGGCCACCGCCATGAACACCGACCGGGACGCGCGCGCCGAGTTTTTGGAAACCGTGGAGTACGACCGCGCCTTCCGCGAGCTGATTGTGGAAAAAAAGGCGGCAGCGGCGGCGGAACTGGACTTTTTGCTTGGGCGGCCGCTGTTGCGCACCGTGATCATGTACGGGCTCGACGCCCGCGAGCGGCCCGACGGCGGCGTTACCCTGGTGCAGACCACCAGGGCCGCGCTGTACCCGGATTAAGCGGCAGCAACCAAAACAAAGGACAAGGCCATGTATATCGTCACCGGCGGAGCCGGCATGATCGGAAGCGCCGTGGTTTGGGAACTGAACCGCCAGGGCGAGGAAAACATCCTCATCGTGGATAATCTGGCTTCCACCGAAAAGTGGAAAAACCTCACGCCCCTGCGCTTTCACGACTATATCCACCGCGACGCCTTCATCGAAAACGTGCGCGAAGGCCGCTGGCTGGAGGGCGTCAAGGGCATCGTCCACCTGGGCGCCTGCTCCTCCACCACGGAACGCGACGCCGACTTCCTCATGTCCAACAACTTCCACTACAGCCGCGACCTGTGCTGGGCCGCGCTGCGCGCCAAAGCCCGCTTTGTCAACGCCAGCAGCGCCGCCACTTACGGCGACGGCAGCCTCGGCTTCTCCGACTCGCTGGAACTGACCCCGCGCCTGCGCCCGCTCAACATGTACGGCTTTTCCAAGCAACTCATGGATATGTGGCTGCTGCGCGAAGGCGCGATCGACGACGTGGCCAGCCTGAAATTTTTCAACGTCTACGGCCCCAACGAATACCACAAGGGCGACATGAAAAGCGTGGTCTGCAAGGCCGTGCCCCAAATCCGCGAAAGCGGCGCGCTGCGCCTTTTTAAATCCGACCGGCCGGATTACGAGGATGGCGGCCAGAAGCGCGATTTCGTGTACGTCAAGGACTGCGCCGCGCTGGTGGTCTGGCTGCTCATGCACCCGGAAGTGAACGGGCTTTTCAACGTGGGCACGGGCAAGGCGCGTTCGTGGAACGATCTGGCCCGCGCCGTGTTCGCCGCGCTCGACCGGCCCGTGAACATCGAATACGTGGACATGCCGCCCGCGCTGAAGGGGAAATACCAGTACTTTACCGAGGCCGACATGGGCTGGCTGAAGCGCAAGGGCTGCCCGTTCGAGTTCCGTTCGCTTGAGGAAGGCGTGGAAGATTATGTGCGGGGGTATTTGGCCGGGGATGATTTGTATTTGAAAAACTGATGGGCGTGCGCCGGAGAGGGCGTAACTCCCGTTTTTCGGGCGGCTGCGCCGACGGGCATATTAATGCCTCTATTCCCTGCGCCTCCGGCGGGGAGGAGGGGGCCTGTTATGGGCGAAACCTGCGGTTTCTCCCCTCCGAGGCCCCCTGCCTCCACCTCCCCCCGGAGCACCCCACTTCCCTTTTTACCCCTCTCTTCGCGCAAACCCCATCGTCCGGCCGCATGTTTTCTCGCCGAAGACGGCTCGGCATGCGACGCCATTAACTTTCCGAGCTTTGTACACCGCTGGACACGGGAGCCGCGAAAGCCATTGCTAAACAGGAGTTTCTTAAAACAGAGTTACTCCACCGCCTGCTCAACGACAAAGTGCGCGCGCAGCGCGCACATAATACGGCCGACAGGCCGCGAGGGGCCGCTGATAGCGCGCGCAGCCGAAGGCGAGCACGCGTAGGGAAGGATACCCTACCTTCGGCCCCGAGAGCGCGTGCCCCGGAAGGGGCCGCGCGTCATCTGGAGGCGTCAGGACTTATTAGCTACACGGACTCCCCTCAACCGGCACATCCGGGCAAACGCCTTCCCTATTTAATGTATTTACCGTGCGCGCAGCGCACCTGGCGCCGCAGGCGACCTCTTAATCTCTGCTCGCCGCAAGCGGTGCTTCTCGCCAACAGGCCAATTTCACATCGTTTTTCACCTTTCATAAAAAATCTCTAGAAAATTTTGCCCAAAAAAGCCTGCCGATATGCGTTGTTTCTCGCCAACTTATCCGGGCGAAAGCGGGTTTCCCGGCTCTGGCTTTTTCCCGCGCGCTGGCTATAAAGACATCTGGCAAACACGTCTCCCGCGCGGGGCCGCACGGCATACCGCGCTTTTCCGGCTCCGTCGCTTCCACTATCCCGCACACTCTTACTCCGGCGCACGCCGGTTCAGGACAAACGTATGATCGCCATGCCCGAGCATCTCCCTTCTCCCGCTCTTTCCCCCAACGCCGAGCTGGTGCTCGCCAAGCGCTATTACCGCAAAAGCGAGGACGGAACGCCCATGGAGGACGCGCGCAGCATGTTCTGGCGCGTGGCTTCGGCCGTTGCGGCGGAGGAGGAGAAGTACGAAGGCGCGGCGTGGCGCGCGGCGGATCTGGCGGAAGAATTTTATCATTTAATGAGCCGGGGCGTGTTTTTGCCCAACTCGCCCACGCTGATGAACGCGGGCGGCGAACTGGGCCAGCTTTCGGCCTGCTTTGTGCTGCCCGTGGGCGACTCGATCGAGGAAATTTTTGACGCGGTCAAGCACGCGGCCATGATCCACAAATCCGGCGGCGGCACGGGCTTTTCGTTCTCGCGCCTGCGCCCCAAGGACGCCCGCGTGGGCACCACCGGCGGCGTGGCCTCGGGCCCGGTGTCGTTTTTGCGCATTTTCAACACCGCCACCGAGCAGATCAAGCAGGGCGGCACGCGGCGCGGGGCCAACATGGGCATCCTGCGCGTGGATCATCCCGACATCATCGACTTCATCCGCGCCAAGGAAAAAGAAGGGGAGTTCAACAACTTCAACCTTTCCGTGGGCCTGACCGAAGACTTCATGCAAGCTGTGGACGCGGACGCGGACTACGCCCTGCTCGACCCCCACACCAAAGAGGAATGCGGCCGCCTGAACGCCCGCGAGGTGTTTGAACTGCTGGTCAACAAGGCCTGGGCCAGCGGCGACCCCGGCATCATCTTCCTGGATCGCATCAACCGCGACAACCCCACCCCCGCCCAGGGCGAGATGGAATCCACCAACCCCTGCGGCGAGCAGCCCCTGCTGCCCTACGAAGCCTGCAACCTCGGCTCGATCAACCTGGCCGCCTTTGTGCGGCCCGACCGCCGCGACGGCGACTCCCCGGCCGACGGCCTGAACTGGGACGAACTGCGCCGCGTCACCCACTTGGCCGTGCGCTTTCTGGACGACGTGATCGACGCCTCGCGCTTCCCGCTGGATCGCATCACCGAAAAAGTGCGCACCAACCGCAAGATCGGCCTGGGCGTCATGGGCTTTGCCGACATGCTCTTCATGCTCCGCGTGCCCTACAACAGCCAGGAAGCCCTGGAGCTGGCCGAAGAAGTCATGCGCTTCATCCGCGACGAAGGCCGCCACGCTTCCGCCCAACTGGCCAAGGAGCGCGGCCCCTTCCCGGCTTACGAGGAATCGACCTACCGCCAGGCCTGCCTGCCCCCGCTGCGCAACGCCACCATCACCACCATCGCGCCCACGGGCACGCTGTCGATCATCGGCTCCTGCTCGTCCGGCGTGGAGCCGCTCTTCGCGCTCTGCTTCGCCCGCAACGTCATGGACGGCGAGCGCCTGGTGGAAGTGAACCCCTATTTCGAGCAGGCCCTGGCCGCCGCAGGCTGCCATACGCCCGAGCTTATGGACGCCGTGGCCGCCTGCGGCTCCATCCAGGACATGGACTTTTTGCCCGATGAGCTGCGCCGCGTCTTTGTCACGGCCATGGACATCTCGCCCGAAGCCCACCTGCGCATGCAGGCCGCCTTCCAGAAATACACCGACAACGCCGTGTCCAAAACCGTCAACCTGCCCAACAGCGCCACGGTGGAGGACATCGACCACATTTACCGCCTGGCCTACGAACTGGACTGCAAGGGCGTGACCGTGTACCGCGACGGCTGCAAGTCCGTCCAGGTGCTGACCACCGGCGAGGCCGACAAAAAACGCGCCGAAGCCCCCGCGGCCTCGGCCGCCACGCCCGTGCGCCAGCGGCCCGACATTGTGGAGGGCTTTACCCAGAAGGTCAAAACCGGCCTCGGCGTGCTCTACCTCACCGTCAACGAAGTGGACGGCCAGCCGTTTGAAGTGTTCGCCACCATCGGCAAGTCCGGCCGCTCCATCACGGCAAAGGCCGAAGCCATCGGCCGCCTGGTGTCGCTGTGCTTCCGCTCCGGCGTGAGCGTGCGCGACGTGGTGGGCCAGCTCAAGGGCATCGGCGGCGAACACCCCGTGTTCCAGACCAAGAGCATGCTGCTCTCCATCCCCGACGCCATCGCCTATGTGCTCGAAAACCGCTACCTGCGCGG
>JAVBMS010000087.1:0-16563 GCA_031552135.1 Mailhella sp. | reverse complement strand
GGCCGCGCTGGACTGGGAGGCCATGGGCCGGCTGGCGCTGGATCCCGCCCTGTTGCGCGCCCGGCGCGAACCGCACAAAAACGAGGAAGTCTGCGGCATGTGCGGCAAGTTTTGCGCGATTAAAATGCTGCGGGATTGAGGTGCATAATGGCGGCGGCCGGAAATGCGCGGCCGCCGCGGGCTTGGCGGCTCGCAAGGCGCTAAAATTGACAAGGCGCTGTTCTTGCGGCAACCATTTCCTCTAGGGCAGTTTAACTTTGAGATGATACATGGGTTGGACACGATGTTCTGTCGCGTAAGTTTCACGCCTCCGCCGGCGCCTTACGCCGCGAGTGAATCGCGGCTACGCCGGCTTCGCGGTGGAACCTCGCTACGCTCAGTTCCGTGAGCATTTCAAAGTTGAAATGCTCTAGCTGGAGAATGTTTGACCCGAGGGAGGAAAGCCATGCGCGAAAAACTCGGCCAACTGCTTGATCTGTTGGGAAACCTGGAAGAGCCCCTGGGCATCGCCTACACCGACGCTCCCCCGCCGGACGCCCTGACCCCCGGCGGCAACGGCCACGCCTGCATCATCAATTACGCCCGCATGGCCCGCGCCCAAAAAAAGCCGGCGTATTTTTCGGCCGACGTGCAGGGCTGCGGGGGCGGCTGGGTCTACCTGGGCTTTCTGCTGCCCCCGCCGCCGGCCATTGCCGAATTTGTGACCACGGGGCTGCCGGGGCGGGAGGGCGAACGCTACATGCCCGCGCCGGAATCCATGCGCAGGTTTTTCGATGCCCTGGACATGCGGCCCGCGCCCGCGCCCTATTGCGTCATCCAGCCGCTGAGCCTGTTTGCCGGGGAGCGGAAGCCCCAATTTGTCGTTTTTTACGCGCGCGGCGAGGCCCTGACCGGCCTCTGCCAACTGGCCTACTTTACGCTCGACGACCACGACGCCGTGGCCCTGCCGTTCGGGGCCGGGTGCAGCAATATCCTGTCCTGGCCGCTGCACTACCAGCGGCGCGGCATTCCCAGGGCCGTGCTGGGGGGCGTCGATCCTTCCTGCCGTCCGTTCATGAAGGTGGACGAACTGAGCTTTACCGTCCCGTTTGAGGTTTTTGAGGCCATGCTGGAGGCCGCGCCCCGCTCGTTCCTGACCACCAAAACATGGGCGGGCGTGCGCAAAAGAATAGAAAAAAGCAACAAAATCTGGGACACCCCTTCCGCCCGGCCGGCCCCTGGCCTGCGGCTGGACAGCCCGGCGGAAAAGAGCTAAGCGGAAAGCACAAAGAAAAAATATTTTGCATGGTTACAGAGAATGCTTTCCTCCCTGCTTTCCCGCTTGTTCTCCCCCGCGCTGCGCGAAGACGCCCGGCGCTTTGTCGTGCTGGCCCTGCCCGTGTTTTTGGCGCAGGTGGCCCAGCTTTCCATGGGTTTTGTGGATACCGTGGTCGCGGGCCGCGCCGGGGCTGCCGACATGGCCGCCGTGGCTGTGGGCGCGTCGTTCTGGATGCCGGGCGTTTTGTTCGGCCAGGGCCTTTTGATGGCGATCACCCCGCTGGTGGCGCAGACGCTGGGCGCTGGCGAGAAGGGCGGCGCGCGGGACGGCGTGGAGGTGTACCTCGGCCAGGGCCTGTGGCTGGCGCTGGCGCTCGGCCTGCTGCTGATGGCCGTATTCGGGGCCGTGGCGCTGGCGCTGGGCGCGTGGCGGGCGCTTGATCCGCGCCTGGCCGCGCTGGCTGCGGGCTATCTGGGCTACATTGCCTGGGGCGCGCCGGGCATGATGCTGTACTGTATGCTGCGCGCCTTTCTGGAAGGCCACGGCCGCACCCGGCCCGCCATGGTGGCGGGTTTTGTGGGGCTGGCGCTCAATATTCCGCTCAATTTCGTTTTTGTGTTCGGCCTGTTGGGCATGCCGGCGCTGGGCGGCGCGGGCTGCGGCCTGGCCTCGGCCATTGTGTGCTGGGTCATGGCGGGCGTCATGCTGCTGCCGGTGCGGCGGCTCAGCCCCGGCTTTCCCCGGCGGGAGCCCGTCATCGCCAGGGTGATGCTGCGTCTGGCGCGCATCGGCCTGCCGGGGGCCTTCGCGCTGCTGATGGAAGTGTCGGTGTTCGCGGTCATCGCGGTGCTGCTGGCGCCGCTGGGCGCGGCGGTGGTGGCCGGGCATCAGGTGGCGCTCAACGTCAGCGGCATGGTCTTCATCGTTCCGCTTTCGCTGGGTTCGGCGGCCACAATTCTGGTGGGGTCGCGCCTGGGCCGGGGTGACCAGCCCGGTGCGCGCCGGGCGCACCGCGTGGCGCTGGGCCTGGGCGTGGGCCTGGCCTGCGTTTCCGCCGCGCTGGTGCTGCTGTTCCGCTACCCGCTGGCCCGCGTCTACACCGACAACCCCGACGTGATCGCCCTGGCCGCGCTGCTGATGGTCTACAACGCCCTGTACCAGATTTCCGACGCCGTCCAGATGACGACCATCTGTTCGCTGCGCGGCTACAACGACACCCGCGCGATTTTTGCCATGACCTTTGTCTCGTACTGGCTGATCGCGCTGCCGCTCGGCTGCCTGCTGGGCCTGACGCCGTATCTGGCCGGCCGGCCGCTCGGCGCGGTGGGTTTTTGGATAGCGATCATCGTGGGCCTCAGTTGCGCGGCCGTGCTGTCGCTGTTGCGGCTGCGCGCGCTGGAGCGCCTGACGCCCGACGCCCTGCGGGCCAAAATCAGCCGCTGACGCCGCGCCGCGCCGGGCGCGTCCGGCGGGCGCAAGCCGCTGGCGTTGACGCCCGCATAGGCTCGGCGTACAACACGTTGCATTCCCTCTAAGGAGTTATATTGGCGATGCTTTTCGCGTTCCTGTCCCGCTTGTCCCGCCCGCCGCGTTTTCGCGCCGCGCGCCCGCTGGCGCTTGGCCTGTGCCTCGCGCTGTGCGTTCCGGCGTCCGCGCCGGCGTCGTCGCTGGACTTTACGGTTACGCGCAAGGGCGCGGGCGCTCCGGTGGTGCTGATCGTCGGCGGCATCCAGGGCGACGAGCCGGGCGGCTTTTCCGCCGCCGCGCTGCTGGCCACGCAATACCGCTTTACGCGGGGCACGGCGCTGGTGGTGCCCAATTTGAATTTTCCCAGCATCATCCAGCGTTCGCGCGGGCTGCACGGCGACATGAACCGCAAATTCGCCGAACTGGCCCCCGCCGACCCCGAATACGCCACCGTGCGCCGCATCCAGGAGATCATCGCCCACCCCGACGTGGCGCTGGTGCTCAACATGCACGACGGCAGCGGCCTGTACCGCCCCACGCGCGAGTCGGCCATGCGCAACCCCGACCGCTGGGGCCAGAGCGTGATCATCGACCAGGACGAATGGCCGGGCGTCGCATTCGGTAACCTGCGCGGCATTGCCGAAATCGTGACCGCCGAGGCCAACCGGTCTTTGCTGCATCCGGATCACGCCCTGCACATCAAGAATACGCAAACCGCCGCCACGCAGGGCGAAATGGCCAAGTGCCTCACCTGGTACGCGCTCAACCACGGCAAGCCCGCCTTCGGGCTGGAAGTGAGCAAGGATTTTGACGTGGCCACGCGGGCCTATTACCAGCTTTGCATGGCCGAGGCGTTTTTGCGCTACGCGGGCCTGGACTTTGAGCGCGACTTCGCGCTGACGCGCGCGGGCGTGGCCGAAGCGCTGGGCCGCGACGTGACCGTCAGCTTTGCCGGAAACCGCCTGGTGCTGCCGCTGGAAAACGCCCGCCGCCAGCTTGCCGGGCGCCTGCCCCTGCCGCGCGGCGCGGAGGAAAGCATTGGCGCCAGCATGCCGCTGGTGGCCGTTACGGCCAGCGACGGCCGCCTCAACGTCCATTACGGCAACAACACCGTCACGTCGTTCCGGCCGGACTGGATGGAAATGGACGACGCCCCGCCCGCCGTAACCGTGCGCGTGGACGGCAGGGACGTGCCGGTGCCCTTTGGCGCGACGCTGCATGTGGACAAGGAATTTATCGTGCGGGGCATGGACGGCTGCCGCGTCAACGCCATAGGCGCGAACCGCGGCCCGAACGGGGGCGCGGACGAAAGCGGCGTGTCCCTGCGCCTGCGCGATTTTCAAAAAGCGTATTCCATCGACAAGGCGGGCACGCTGTACCGTGTGGAGGTTTACCGGGGCAAACGCTACGCGGGCACGTTTCTGGCCCGCTTTGGCGAGGGCGCGCCGGGTTCCGTGGTTTTGCCGGACATGCCCGGCCGCGAATCGGATTTGGGCTGGTGACCATGCAAAGCATACCCGAACCGCTGAAAGCCCTGGTGGATCAACTGGCCCGCCTGCCGGGCCTGGGCCCCAAATCGGCCATGCGCGCCGCCATGACGCTGCTGAAATGGCCGGAGGCCGAAGCGCGCCGCCTCGGCAAAAGCATCCACGATCTGCGCGACAGCCTGCACCTGTGCGGCCGCTGCGGCGGGCTTTCGGACACCGATCCCTGCCGCGTCTGCGCCGACCCCACGCGCCAGGCCGAAACCCTCTGCCTCGTGGCCGAGTGGGACAGCCTGCTGGCCATGGAAGAAGGCAACTTTTACAAGGGCCGCTACGTCCTTCTGGGCGGACTGCTGGCCCCGCTGGATCACAGCCCGGCCGAAAACCTGGACATGGAGCGCCTGTTCGACCGCCTGGCCGAAGGCGTGGTGACCGAGCTTATCCTGGCCCTGGGCGCGACGGCCGAGGCCGAGGCCACCGCCGCCTATGTGCGCGAAACCGTCAGCCGCCGCTTTCCGCATGTGCGCGTCACCCGGCTGGCCCAGGGCATTCCGCTGGGCGCGGAGGTCAAGTTTATGGATCGGGAGACGTTGCGCCAATCGTTGCGCTACCGGCAGGAGATGTGACGCGCGGCGGCGGGCGGCTCCGGCAAGCTTGCACGGCTGTGGGATACATGGCATAAGGATGAGCTGCATAGCGTATTACGTTGGGAGATCGTCATGGCACCGTTTTTTTCCGCCCCGCGCCAGGCGCGCACCACGCTGGCCTGCCCCGATTGCGGGAGCGATCTCGACATACGCCGTACCTGCCACGAGGCGTCGATGTTCTGCACCGCCTGCGGCAGGCTCCATCCCCTGGCTCCGTTTATTCCTCTCATGGATGCCGCCATGGAGAGTTTTCTGGAACAACTGTTTGTGGATCGCGTGTAGGCGGCTGTTGCCGCAAGGAGTGTCCCATGTCTCTGCCGTTGCATGATCCCGCCCTGGGTCTGGGCTATGTGGCCAACAACGAGGCGTTGTACCGCAAGGTGCTCGGCAAGTTCGCGGCCCAGCAGGCCAATGCCGCCGCCGACATCGCCGCCGCGCTGGAAAGGGGCGACATCGAGCTTGCCCAGCGCCTCGCGCATACGCTTAAAGGGCTGGCCGCCAGCATGGGGCTGCCCCTTTTGACGCAAACAGCCACCGGCCTCGACGCTGTGCTCAAAAGCGGCGACGAACCCCGGCACATGCTGCCCGAACTGGCGGATCACCTTGCACAGTCGCTGGACGCGGTGCAACGCTACCTGGGATAACACGTTGCGCCGCGCAGGCCGCGGAATGGCTCCGCCGGGCACGCCGCCCCATGGCGATACCCTCCACCTTGTGGGATCCTCCCGATGCCCCAGCCTCCCGTGGACAGCGCTCTGAACCCGCCCAACCCGCCGCGCAAGCGGCGGATCGGGATCTACCGCTTTCTGCTGCTGACCACCCTGCCGCTGCTGGGCCTGCTGCTGGCCCTGTGCGCGGTCATCGCCCTCAACCTGCACGACATCGAAACCCGGGCCAACACCGCTGACACCGAGCAACTGCCCGCCATCTTCGCCGGGCAGCGCGCGCTGATCAACCTGGAAAGCCTGCGCCGCTACGCCGTGATCATGTTCGCGGCCGACGATCCGTCCATGCGCCGGGAGGCGGGCGTCAACGCGCTGTCCATGGTCTCGGAAATCGCGTTCGACCCGAGCGCGCACTTCAGCGATCACGCCACCAAGACGCGCGCGCTGATTTATTCGCTCAGCGCGGCCAGAAGCGAGAGCGACGACCTGGATCAGGATCTGACGGCCGCCATGCGCCGCATGGGCCTGCTGGCCGCCCGGCTGACCGCCCGCGTTTCCGGCGTCCTGCCCGGAGACGAGGCGAAGCGGCGCGAGCATCTTGACAAACTGGCCGTTTTCCCTTTTCGGGGGCGCGATCATGCCGAGGATCGCCTGCGCTACCGCGAGGAGACGCTGGCCCCCCTGCTGCGCCTGTGCGCGGAACAGGGCGGCGAGGCCGCGCAGGACTGCGCCGATCTGGAAGCCGCCTGGAAAGAGGCCGTGAATTTGTGGGAACGGCGCGACATCGCCTCGCGGGACGCCCGCAGCGCCTGGCGCGAACTGGACTACACGCTGCGCGACATAGGCGAGGCCGCCTCCATTGCCGAGGCCGAGGCCTCCTATCAGGCCATGCGCCGGATCAGCGCGGAATCCAAGCGCGGCCGCGCGGCCATCTACGCGGGCTCCTTCTTTTTCCTGCTCTTCTTTTTGGTCTACGCGCTGGCCATCCACCACTACATCCTGACCCCGATCTCCCTGGCGTCGCGCAATTTCCGCCGCCTGCGCTACGGCCGCAGCCCCGATCCCACGCCCAACGTGCGCGTGCGCGAATTGCAGGATCTGCTCAGCATTCTGCCCAGCCTCAGCAATCACCTGAACGAACTGAGCATCCGCTCCGGCAAGCTGGAAGAGGAAAAGGACAAATACGTCAACCTGAGCCTCGTTGACGCCCTGACCGGCGTGAACAACCGCCGCAGCTTCGACCAGCGCCTCGCGCTCGAGCATACCGGCGCGGCCCTGGCCATCCTCATGATCGACGTTGACATGTTCAAGAACTATAACGACACGCTGGGCCACCAGGCGGGCGATTCGGCCCTGATCGCCGTGGCCCACGCCATGAAAAGCTCGCTCCTGCGCTCGTCCGATCAGGTGTTCCGCTACGGGGGCGAAGAGTTCGCCGTCATCCTGCCCGACGCCTCCGAAGATTCCGCCATGGCCGTGGCCGCGCGCATCCTGATCACGATCCGCGAGTTGAACATCCCGCATCCCGCTTCTGTGGCCGCCCCCATTCTGACCGTCAGCATCGGCGTGTCCACGCGCAAGGCGGGCGAGGTGCTCACGGACGAGGATCTTGTCGCCCGGGCCGACACCGCGCTCTACCGCGCCAAAAAAACCGGCCGCAACCGCATCTGCGTGTATCAGCCCCATATCGACGGTTAAGGACGGTTTGGGGCGGAGTGCGCGCGGCTCTCATGCGTACAGGCCGCTGGTTTTTCTTCGGGCGCCGGGTTAAGCCGGAAGGCAGGAACATTTCACTTCGCCAAAGGCCGCACGATGCCGCACGAAAACCCCGCCGGCCCCGCCGGGCTCAATCCGCGCCACGCGGCGCATATGGCGGTTTACCGCCTCAGCGCGCTGGGGGACGTTGTGCTGACAACCGGCGTGCTGCTCTTCTGGCAGCGGGAGCTTGGCGGTTCGTTCACCGTGCTGACCAGGGCGGCCTTTGCGCCGCTTTTTGACGGCAACCCGGCGGTGCGCCGCGTGGTGGGCCTGGAGCCCGACGATCTGCGCGGCCCCCGCCAGCGCGAACTGTTCCGGCGGCTGGCCGCCGAGCTGGCGGGCGTGCCCCTGGTCGATCTGCACGGCACGCTGCGCTCGCGCCTTTTGGCCGCGCGCTGGCGGGGCCCGGTGTTCCGCTACCCCAAAAGCGCGCTGGCGCGGCGGCTGTTTTTGCTCTCGCGCGGGGCGTGCTGCGGAGCGGCCCTGCTGCGGCGCAACGTGCCGCAACGCTACGCGCGCGCGCTGCTGCCCGACAGGCTTGTGCCCCCGCCGGACGCGCTGCTGCCCCGCATATTCCTGACGCCGGACGAGCTGGCCCGCGCCGACGCCGCCCTGGCCCCGCTGCTTGCGCCGCTTTCCGCCGCCAACGAGGGCTTTCCGCCTCCGCTGGTGGCCCTGCACCCCTTTGCCACGCACGAGGCCAAAACCTGGCCGTTCGAGCGCTGGCTGCGGCTTGCGGCCCTGCTGCGCGAGCGGGGCATCCCGCATTTCTGGGTCGGGCAGGGCAGGGCCGAAGGCCTGCCGCCCGCGGCCGACTTTGTGAACAAGACGGATCTGCGCGCCCTGGCCGCGCTGCTGGCCCGCGCCGACGCGCTGGTGACCGGCGATTCCGGCCCCATGCACATCGCCGCGGCCGTGGGCACGCCGGTGGCCGCGCTTTTTGGCCCCACCTGCCGCGAATGGGGTTTCTTCCCCCAGGGGGCGAACGATGTGGCGCTCCAGGCCGACATGCCCTGCCGCCCCTGCTCGCTGCACGGCAAAAACGCCGCCTGCCCCGGCGGAAAACAAAGCCTCCGGCCCTGCATGGCCGCCCTGACGCCCGAAGCCGCGCTGGACGCGGTGGAGCGCATCATCGCCCAGGCGGGGCAACGCGCCTGACCATTCATGAGAGCAGTTTAACTTTGAACAGATTGTAGCGAGGACGCCGCTCTTGATGCTTGGGGATAGCCTGATTCCGGTTAAAAGCTCCTTTTGACGAAAATTATAGCCTTCTATAAAAGGGACGAAGTAATCGTAAATTTTGCTTTTTGCATAAATGCAAGAAGATATTTTGGTGGAGTGGACATGAGAAAAACCTTGATACTGCTAACCATGATTATCACATCCGTCTGCATTTTGACTGGGTGTGAAGAAAAAGAGAACGCGCCTCAACAAAAAGTCTCTACCTTTACTTATGCCGACAGAGAAGGCAAACCCCTTCCCGTAGAAGAGCAGATGATTGGCGCCGCGCAGAATGGGGATTTAGCGCACATTAAAGCACTGCACGGGCAGGGCGCGAGTTTATCTCTGGAATATAATGGAAAAACTCCCTTTCAGGTCGCGACGGAAAACAGGCAAGGAGTTGTACTGCAATATTTGCTGGATAATGGGATAGATCCAGATACCCCATGGGGGAGAGGGTCGTTCAAATCCGACCCTCTTACCAAGACCGTTGAAGCCGGCTGGTTTGAGGGCGTAAAGCTGCTGGTCGCAAAAGGGGCCAATGTCAACAAGCATGTCGATGATGGAGAAGACAAGTACGCCATGCCGCTGTACTTTCGCGCTCTGGTCGCCGGGCATCTCGGCATCGCGCAGTTCATGGTCGATAATGGAGCCGACCCGGCCTATCGGCGGGCGGACGGATACACGGCCCTGTTTGCCGTCATTGACGACGATCCTCCGGGCAAGGTTTCCAGCCCTGACGGGCTTGCCGTGAGAGAAAACTTGCCAGCGGTGCGCTTGGCCGTGGAAAACGGCGCGGACATAAACGCCACCTGCCGTGGCGTCACCCCCCTTATTATGGCCGCTGTATACGGTAAAAAAGAAATATACGATTATCTGGTGTCCCAGGGCGCGGACCCTAAAAAGAAAGACGCATACGGAAACACCCCTGCCGAGTACTATACCCGCACGAAGCTGCATCCGGAACAATTCGGCAAATTTTATGAAGACCGCGCGCTGGCCGCCATGATAACACCTGATGTCCCCCTGAAAACCATACAGGCGCTGGTAGATGAAAAATATGCGGACATCAATAAACCCTACGCAAAGGAATACACCCCTCTTATCCTTGCAGCCGTTTATCAACGGAAAGATATTTATGATTTTTTGGTAAAGAGCGGCGTTGATGTGAGCTGGACAGACCCGCACGGCAACCGCGCAGAGGGTTATCTTACCGGAGGGAAAAAGCACCCTGGAAGCCTCTTTACGGCATATTACGCCAAGTGGGACGGAACCGGCGAAACCGCTAAAAAAGCGCGGCCAGATACCCCGCAGAACTATAGAGTTCTTGTCAAATACTCCGGCCATCCAATTAAACTCTATATTAACGGCACACTTGTAAAGAATTCTGCCATCGGGTGGTCTGCGATTCTGGACGTTTCCGGCAAGGACTACATCAAGAAGGGAGAAAATACGGTTCGTATAACGTGGGGCGCAATGCCGGGAGAACCGGGATGGGATGCGGCAACAGCCCGCTATAATGACCCTTCCTATGTGAGCATCGGCCTTAAAGCCCAGTATGACAAAGATGGAAACGATCTGGAAACTGTTTTATGGAAAAATATCAGCCTTGCCGATGCCCTAACGATTGAGGGTACAAAGGTTCCGGCATATGAGTTCAGTTTTCATTCTCATTAGGTGCGAAAGCCGTTGCCGAACTTGTGAGGCATACGGATGAAGGCAGCCTGATGCGGCTGCTCCGGCCTCGCGGCGGAACCTCGCTACGCTCAGTTCCGTGAGCATTTCAAGGGTGAAATGCTCTAACCTCCACACCCGCATCCCTCAGCGCGAGGCGTCCCATGTCCGGCTTTGTTTTCCTGATCGTCCTGGTTTCCGCGCTGTTCCACGCCTCGTGGAACGCCCTGCTCAAGGGCGGCACCAACAAACTGTTTGAAACCGCAATGAACCTCACGGGCGGGGGTCTGGTTTCGCTGGCCGCGATCTTCGTGCTGCCCGTGCCCGCCAGGGAAAGCTGGCCCTACCTCGCGGCCGGGATACCCGTCTATGTTCTGTACTACGTTTTTTTGATCCGCGCGTATTCCAGCTCGGAATTCGGCTACGCCTACACCATGATGCGCGGCGGGGTGCCGCTGCTCACGGCGCTGGCCTCGGCGCTGCTGTTTGACGAGGCGCTGTCCGGCGCGGGGCTGGCGGGGGTGCTGCTGCTGTCGTTCGGCCTGCTGGTGCTGGCGCTCGACAGCATCGGCCGGGGCGGGTTCTCGCGCGAGGGCACGCTGCTGGCCCTGGCCAACGCCGTGGTCATCACGGGCTACACCGTGCTGGACGGGCGCGGCGCGCGCCTTTCGGGGCACGCGGCGGCCTACACCTGCTGGATATTCTTTTTGAACGCCTTCCCGCTCTTCATCCTGACCGCGACGCGCTACCGCGCGGCCTACATCCCCTATGCGCGCGCCCACTGGAAGCGCGGCCTGCTCGGCGGCGCGTGCAGCGTGCTGGCCTACGGCATGGCGTTGTGGGGCATGACGCGCGCGCCGATCCCGCTGGTGGCGGCGCTGCGGGAAACGTCGGTCATTTTTGGCGTTTTGCTGGGCGCGCTGTTTCTTAAAGAAAAGCTGACGCCCGGCCGCGTGGCCGCGGTGGCGCTGGTGGCGGCGGGAGCCGGGGCGATGCGCCTGCCCGATCTGCTGGCGAATGTGTTTGGCTGAAAACGCGAGCAGGCCGCGAGCGGATACGTCGGCATGTCCGGCGTATCCGCTCGCGGCCTGATCTGTGGCCCTTGTTCCCGTGAAGTAGATTCTCCGGCCCCGAGCGCCAACTACGGGGCCGGAAAATCTGGGGAGGGGAGTATGGGAACGCCGCTAGGCGGTTTAACTCTGAGATGGTATCTGCCTGGACACGATGTTCTGTCGCTTAAGTTTCACGCCTCCGCCGTCGTTTAACGCCGCAAGTGAATTGCTTCAGCCGTTGCCGAGCCTTGCGAGGCCTACGGATGAAGACAGCCTGATGCGGCTACTCCGGCTTCGCGGCGGAACTTCGCTACGCTCAGTTCCGTGAGCATTTTCAAAGTGAAAACGCTCTACGCGGCGATGTGCTCAAAAAGCTCTTTCGCGCTGACGCTGCGGGGATTGATGGCCAAAGCGTCCTGCAAGTGGCGGACGGCTTCGTCCTTGCGGCCCAGAGACACCAGGCATCCGGCCAGGGTCACGCGGGTGTTTTCCTCGTTCGTGGCTTCCAGGTTGGCGTACAGGTAAGAGAGCGCATCTTCCACGCGTTGCTGCTCGTACGCCTCGCGCACCAGGCAGCCCAGGGCCACCGCGTTGGCGGGGTTGATGGTCAGGGCGCGGCAGAAAAGGGAGAACGCCTCGGCGTGGTTGCCCTGGTTCATGTGCACCAGGCCCATGCCGGCGAGCGCCTTGTCGCTTTCTTTGAGGGCGGCGGCCTTATGGTAGTGCGAGAGCGCGCCGTTCATGTCGCCGCGCTGCATGGCGATGGTGGCCAGGCCCATGTAAGGATCGGGCTGCCCGTCGGCGTTGACCGCGGCCTTGTGGTAATAGTCCTCGGCTTTGTCCAGCTCGCCCATAAACAGGTAGCACTCGCCCAGTTCCTTGTTGATTTCGTAATCGAGATGGCTGCTCATGGGTTTCCCCTCCATGATGGTTTAGTGGCGGATGTCCGCCCGTGTCGGAGCGGGTTATGCACGGCGCGTGCCAACGATGTTTTTATATTGTATATCAGCGTGATACAGATTAGTTCGCGCGGAATGCGGCAAAAAGTGTCGGCTTTTCGACGCGGCGGCGGCGTTGCGGGAAAGCCGGAGCGCGCGCGGCGGCAAAATATGCCGGGCGGCGTTTTCTCGTCATATTGCCGGGCGGCGGCCTTTCCGGTAGGAAGCGGGCAGGGAGGAGCGGCGCATGTCACTCAAGCAACGTCTGGGCTTTGCCAAAGAGCCCCTGTACCTGATGGACGGCACGGCCTTTGTGTACCGGGGCTTTTTTGCCAATCCCGGCCTGACGCGCACCGACGGCATGCCCACCGGCGCGCTGGCCATTACGGGCCGCGTTCTGCTCCGCCTGCTGCGCGAGGAGCGGCCCGAGCGCTTCGCCTTCATCATGGACGGGCGCGGCCCGCACTTCCGGCACGAGATTTTTCCGGCCTACAAGGCCAACCGGCCGCCCACGCCCGAGGGGCTGATTGCGCAGATCGAGCCTGTGCGCCGCATGGCGCGCGCCTTCGGCCTGCATGTGGAGGTTTCGGAAGCGTGCGAGGCGGACGATTGCATCGCCTCGCTGGCCGCCCGCTACAGCGCCGAGCGGCCCGTGGTCATCGTCGGCATGGACAAGGACTTGCGCCAGTGCCTGCGCGACAACGTGGTGCTGTGGGATCCCTCCGGCAAGGAGGAGCGGCTGGTCACGCTGGAATCCTTCCGCGCCGAAACCGGGCTGGAGCCCTCGCAATGGCCCGACGTGCAGGCCCTGGTGGGCGACTCCAGCGACAACGTGCCCGGCGTGCGCGGCGTGGGCCCCAAGACGGCCGAGGCGCTTTTCCGCTCCTTCCGCAGCCTTGAAGACATCCGCGACCGCGTGGACGAAACCCCGCCCGCCGTGCGCAAAAAGCTGGACGGCAACCTGGAGGCCATGTTCCTCTACCGCCGCCTGACCACGCTTTCCACCGACTGCTGCGCGCACATCAGCGACGCCGACCTGCGCGTGCGGCCGCCCGTTGCCGCCGAAGCCCAGACGCTGCTGCGCGAATACGAAATGCGCTCGCTGGAGCGCGATTTCGCCAGACTTTTGCAAAGCCTGCCCGCGCGGCCTGATGAGGGGCGGGAGGCGGAAAATGCCTTGTCCGGCGCCTTGTCTGGCGCGCCATCCGGCGTGAAGGCGGGCGCGCAGTTTTCGCTGTTCGCGCCGCCCGCGCGGCCCGCTCCGGAGGAGGGCGGCCTGCCCGCCGCGCCGCGCATCGCGTCGGTTTCCGGGCTGCCGCCCATTACCGGCGCTTCCGCGCTGGCGCTCACGCCCGCGCCGGGCCGGGGCGAGGGCATGGCCCTGGCCCTGCAAACGCCGGACGGCGTGCAAGAATGGCTGTACGACGGCCCCATGGCCGGGCTGGCGGCCCGGATCGCGGGGGCCGGGCTGGTGGTCGCGCCGGACGTCAAAAAATTGTTGTGCGCCGAGCCTGCCTGGAGCGCCCTGCCGCCGGATCGTTTCCTTGATCTGGGCCTGGCCGCCTATCTGCTGGCCCCGGAGGAACGCGACTATTCCTGGCCGCGCCTCTCCGCCCGCCACGCGGCCCAGAGCGGGCTCGACCCCGAGCGTCCGGCCACGCTGGCGCTTTCGCTGGCCGAGGATCTGCGCGCCAAACTCGACGCGGCCGCGCTGACCGACCTCATGCGGCGGCTGGAACTGCCGCTGATCCCGGTGCTCGCCGCCATGGAGCGCGAGGGCGTGCGCGCGGATCTGGCCGCGTTGCGCGATTTTCTGGACGACGTGCAGCGCGATCTCGACGCGCTGACCGCCCGCATTTACGAAGCGGCGGGCGGGCCGTTCAATATCCGCTCGGCCCAGCAGATTGGCGAAGTCCTTTTCAAGCGGCTCGACCTGCCGGCGGCCAAGGCCACCAAGGGCGGCCAGGCGTCCACGTCGCAGGACGTGCTGGAGCGCCTTTCGGGGCGGCATCCGGTGATCGACGCGCTGCTCGAATTCCGCAAGCTCGAAAAACTGCGCTCCACCTATCTGGAGCCGCTGCCCCGCCTGGCCGGGCCCGACGGGCGCGTCCGCACCACGTTCAACCAGACGTCCACGGCCACGGGCCGTCTTTCCTCCAGCAACCCCAACCTCCAGAACATCC
The DNA here is from genome assembly GCA_031552135.1 of Mailhella sp. Lineage (GTDB taxonomy): Bacteria > Desulfobacterota > Desulfovibrionia > Desulfovibrionales > Desulfovibrionaceae > Mailhella. The sequence goes on along the minus strand of JAVBMS010000087.1, from coordinate 2,216 downwards.
CCGTGCGCGGGCCGCTGGGCAAGCGCATGCGCGCCTGCTTTACCGCCGCGCCCGGCAACGCCCTGATTTCCGCCGACTATTCGCAGGTGGAATTGCGCGTGCTGGCCCATTATTCGCAAGATCCCACGCTGCTCGAAGCCTTCCGGCACGGGGAGGACATCCACGCCCGCACCGCGGCCCTGCTGCACGACGTCGCGCCGGGCGCCGTCACCCCGGATCAGCGCCGCGCGGCCAAAACCATCAATTTCGGCCTGCTCTACGGCATGGGCGCGCGCAAGCTGGCCCAGGAGCTTTCCATTTCCCAGGCCGAGGCCAAGGCCTTTATCGAAAAATATTTCGCCGGATTTTCCCGCATCAAGGATCTGTACGAAGGCATTGAGCGCGAGGCCCGCGAGCGCGGCTACGTCGTAACCATGGCCGGCCGCCGCCGTCCGCTGCCCGACATGGTGTCGGCCAGCGCGCAGGCCCGCGCCCTGGCCGAGCGCCAGGCCGTCAACACCGTGATCCAGGGCAGCGCGGCCGACATCATCAAGCTGGCCATGATCGCCGTGCATCACGACGCCGAACTCAAGCGGCTCTCCGCCCGGCTCATCCTGCAAATCCACGACGAACTGCTGCTTGAAGCGCCCGAAGCCAACGCCGAGGCCGCCGGCCGCCGCCTGGCCGAGCTGATGGATTCGCCCCCCGGCATCAGGCTGGATATTCCGCTGGCCGTGGACTGGGGCTTCGGGCGGAATTGGGGCGAAGCGCATTAGCGCGGCGGCGCATGGCGCTTAATGAAAGAAGTCTGTGCTGGCGACCTTTGTTATGCGCCAGTTTCCTTGTTCATTCTGAACAAAAACAACCATATGTTGCTGGATATCCTCCGCCCATTTGAAAGAAATGGGCACGATGCTCGTTGTTTCATCAACTTTTGTCGCCTCGTGAATAACAAGCACATCGAGCATGCCTTTCCATATATCTTGGGAGTTTGTAAAATAGTCAGCGTCAAAATAGGATCTTGCATAAAAAATTTTAATATTTTGAACAACGCAGTGATTCACGTATTGATACACAGCATCGTCGCCCAAAGGCGGCGACTGAGTTGAGGCTACAGTTATATACCACTGGTAAAAATTATGCACATGCTGCTCGGCTGAAATTTCAGCGCAATACGCTACACCGGATGGGCTGGATAACATAAACACGAAAAGCAGCGTGATGAGCGTTTTTTTCATGGTTTCCTCATTCAATGGTTATGCTTCAGGGTAGGGATCCATGCATTTTACTATTTTAAAATTTCCATCTATTTTTTGTATAAACACTATGATATAATCTTTGATGCTGGATTCATTATCAAATGTTGTGGCAATAATGACTGGGACGACAAATGTATCCATCCCCATGTCGGTAACTTTTCCAACGGATATATCAGTCCCCTCCATGCCCAAAGGCATATCGAAGATTTTAAGAAAATAATCCCGCCTGTCGTAGCCGTATGTCTGGGGTAGTTTTTTCACTTCTTCCACGGTTTCTCGTTTAACATAACGATATATGCCGTTATCATTTAACGCGCGATATGTGCCTTCAGCTGTAGTGATATACCAAACGTAAAAATCTTTGAGAAATTGGTCAGGAGATTGCTCTTCACAGTGCACAATTTGTGGAAACGAAAAAAATGCAACCAATACAAAGCAGATTATTTTGCATGGTATGCTCTGTGACATCATGGATACCTTACAACATTTTCTTTGGTATAGTTATCATGCCGTGCCGAAATGGGAATAGCCAGTTTCGGCACGGCAATAGTATCAAGAATGGTTGCGTGGCTCAAGGATGGCGGTAGATTGTATAGGGCGTCCTATCACCGCGGCGTGCCCACCTGATCGCAGCCGCAGGCCAGCGTGAGGCCAGATGCAAACGAACTTCTTTTCCGGGCTTGATCAACGCCCGGAACGCAAACAGCGGGGAGGGCATGATGCTCTCCCCGCTGTGGGTTAAGTTGAATCCATGCGGATTAAGTCAGATCAGCTCTTGGTTTGCGTTGGCGGCGCTTCGCCCTGAGGAAAAGGAAGAGAAGGAGGAGAAGGGGCGGCTCCTTCCGGCGCGGGCGGCGTGGCCAGCGGCGGCTCCGTGGGTTCGGGCCATTCCGGATCTGACCACAACTCAGGCGGGTGGCCGTGCTCGCGTTCGTACATCCGCGCCAGATCGCGCTTGGCTTGGTCGATGTCTTGCTC
>JAVBMS010000091.1:0-20775 GCA_031552135.1 Mailhella sp. | reverse complement strand
GTCCGGATATTCCAGCGCCATGCGGCGCGCGGTTTTGTTGGCGTTGTCCCAGTCGTCGCGCTCGGCGTAGCGGTGGAAGGCGTCGCGCAGGCAGGCGGCCGCTTTGGCGGACTCGCCCGAGGCTTGCCAGAAGGCCGCCAGCGCGGCGTTGGCCTCGCCCTGGCGCGTGCCTTCGTCCGCGCTTTTCTGCAAAAAGGGCAGCGCTTCGTCCCAGCGGTGATCGCGCAGCAGCAGCAGGCCCTGGCGGAGCGCGTCCTCGCCGCTCATGGCGTCGCGCTCGGGCGGCAAGTAGGCGCGCAGCGCCTGATCGAACGCCTCGTGCGAGGGGATGCCGTGCTGCCCGCTCAGCCAGGCCAGCAGTTGATCCCGCGCGCCCTTGGCCTCGCGCGCGGCCGTGTGCATCTGGTTGATCAGCGCGGTGGTGGTGAAGGGGCGCAGCAGCACCACATTGAAGCCGCTCTGGCGCAGGGCGGCCTCGCGGCCGTGTTCCGGCGTGATCGCCATGAGCGGGATATGCGGGAGCAGGGGGTGGGAACGCACCAGTTCGGCAAACTGCTGGGCCTTCATGTCCGCCAGCGTGGGGAGGCAGATGATCAGCTCGGTTTCGGGCATCAGCACCCTGGCGGCGCGTTCGGCCAACTGGCGGGCGGCTTCCGCCCCGGACAGGGCGATGCGCACGCGCGTGAGCCCGGCCCCGCGCAGGGCCATGCGATCGGCGGCGGCGTTGCTTTCCCTGTCGGTCAGCAGCAGGGCCGAAGTAAACGGCAGGGGGGCTTCTTTGCGCGCCGGGGATGAGGGTAGGGCCATGCGAACTTTTAAGCGTTAACCGCAAAATGGACAAGGGGTTTTGGCCGTTCGGCCGCGCGCAAGGCGGCGGAGGCCGCCGTTTCCGCCCGCCGTGCGCGGCGTGCCGCCCGGGAGGGATTTTTTTTTGCCTCCGCCCGCGTTGCCCGGCGATTGGCGCTTACTGCGCCGGGTTTTTGCGGGAGGAGGAAGAAAAGGGCAGGATTTTCGCTCTCCTTGGCGGACGGTCGCTTCCGTCCCTTGCGCCGGGCGGCGCTTCGAGCAGATCAAGCGGCGGCGCGTTGGCCGCCAGCCAGGAACAGTCGCCTTCGCGTTTCAGATGCCGGGCGAGGTAGATCACGTCCTCGTATTCGTGCATCAGCATGCGCAAGGTGGAGTTTTCGGCCCGCAGGGCGATATAGCGGGCTTCCATATCCATAAGCAGATGCCGGGCCTCCGTGGGGCGGCCCTGGGCAAACAGCGTTTCGATGTCTTTAAAATGATCGTGCATGGCGTATTCCCACACCATTGTGCCGGAATTTTTGCGGGCGTGCCCGCGTACACCACATGTATCGGCCCCGTCCTGAAAAAGTTTAGACTCGCGGAGAGCCATTGCGGCCGCGCCGCGCGCGCAAAAACGCCCGCCCCGGCGCGGGCGCGCTGGTGGGACGGGCGTTGGTAAAAAAACCGTTTTTAATTCCGGACAAGATCCTCGAAAATATAGTCGCGCAGGGCCTGGGGCCAGGGCCGGGGCGTGATGCCGGTCAACTGGGTCAGGCGTTTGGTGCCCAGCACGGAATACGCGGGGCGGCGGGCGGCCTGCGGCCACTGGGAGGAGGGAATGGGCTGCACCAGCGTGTCCAGGGAGGCCAGGGCCACGGCCTCGCTGGCCAGTTCGCACCAGCTGGCCTGGCCGCCGTTGACGGCGTGGACGATGCCCTCGGCGCGGACTTCGGCCAGGGCCAGGCTCATGGCGGCCAGATCGCCCGTAAAGGTGGGCGAACCCACCTGATCGTGCACCACGGTGAGGTAGGGCTTGGTTTGGGCGAGGTTGAGCATGGTGCGCACAAAATTGCTGCGTCCCGGCCCAAAAAGCCAGGCCGTGCGCGCGATGCAGGCGTTGTCGAGTTTGAGGGCCAGGAGCGCCTGCTCGCCCGCCAGCTTGCTTTCGCCGTAGACGTTGAGCGGGTCGGTGGCGTCGTTTTCGGCGTATGGCGTGCTTTTTTTGCCGTTGAACACGAAATCGGTGCTGTAGTGGACAAGGTGGGCGCGCGAGCCGCGCAAAAGCGAGCCGAGCAGGGCGGGGAAGGCGCGGTTGAGGGCGCAGGCGGCTTCTTTGTCGGTTTCGGCGGCGTCCACCGCGGTGTAGGCGATGGTGTTGAAAACGTAGTCCGGGTTGATGTCGGCCAACTGGCGTTCCAGAAACGCCGGTTCGGTCACGGGGCCGTCCTGGCGGCCGAGGGTGCGCGCTGTCCAGCCTTTGGCGCCGAGGGCGCGCATCAGCGCGTGGCCCAGCATGCTGGTGGCGCCGCCCAGCACCAGCGCGACAGGGGCGGCAGGGGCAAGAGGGGCGGGCGCTTCGCGCGAGGGGGTGGTCATAATCGCTCTCCATACCAGAGGGCTTCAAAGTCGCGGTACGCGCCGGATTCCACCTGCGCCACCCAGCCGTCGTGTCCGACGTACCAGTCCACGGTTTCCCTGAGGCCCTGTTCAAAGCTTTTGGCGGGTTCAAAGCCGAGTTCTCGTCTGGCCAGCGAAAAGTCCATGGCGTAGCGCAGGTCGTGCCCCGGCCTGTCGGTGACGAAGCGGATCAGGCTTTCCGGCCGTCCCAGAAGGCGCAGGATGGCCCTGACCACGTCGATGTTGGCGCGTTCGGCCGCGCCGCCAAAATTGTAGACGCCGCCGGGGCGGCCTTTTTCCAGCGCCAGCAGCACGCCGCGCGCGTGGTCTTCCACATGGATCCAGTCGCGCACGTTCAGCCCGGCGCCGTACACGGGCAGGGGCTCGTTTTTGCGGGCGCGGCCGATCATCAGCGGGATGAGTTTTTCGGGAAACTGGTACGGCCCGTAGTTGTTGGAACAGCGCGTGATCACGGTGTCCTGGCCGAATGTTTCGCGCGCGGCCCGCACCAGCATGTCGGACGCGGCCTTGGAAGCGGAATACGGGCTGTTGGGGGCCAGGGGCGTGTCTTCGCGGAACGCTCCTTCCGGCCCCAGCGAGCCGTAGACTTCGTCGGTGGAAACGTGCACAAAACGCGGCACGCCCGCCTTGCGCGCGGCGTCGAGCAGAATCTGCGTGCCCAGCACGTTGGTGAGGATGAAGGGCGAGGCGTCGGCTATCGAGCGATCCACATGGCTTTCGGCCGCGAAATGCACCACGGCGTCAAAAGGCTCGGCGGTCTGCCCGAACACGGAGGCCACAAAGGCGGCGTCGGCAATGTCGCCTTTGGCCAGCGTGTGCCGCGCGGCCTCGTCCGGGGGCAGATCGGCCAGATTGGCCAGGTTGCCCGCGTAGGTCAGCTTGTCGAGGTTGACGATGCGCGCGGCGGGGCGCTCCCGCAGCACCAGGCGGATGAAATTGGAGCCGATGAAGCCGCAGCCCCCGGTCACCAGAAGATTCATGCGATGTCCTCGCGTCCCGGCGTTAATTGCCTTGCTCGGGGAAGAGGTAGCCGTAGCGCACGGCGATGTTGTCGGTGCGCTCCACAATTTTGGCGGCCGCGTCGTTGACCTCGTCGGCCGTGATCACGGCGACGTCGCGCGCCAGAAAGTGCCGCAGCGTGGTTTCGCTGCTGGAAAACACCCAGACCACGGCGTAGGCCGAGCCCACGCCGGGCCGCGAGGGGAATTCCGGCACCGAGGTCAGCAGGATGCGGAACTTGGGCACGTCTTTTTCCTGCAACGTGAACAGGCTGCTGCTGTTGAGCAGTTCCTTCACCCGCGTGGAAAGGCGCGCGCCGATGCTGTCCGTGCCTTCGTACTCCACGGCCACGGGCGTGTGGCGCTCGGTGATTTTGATGGGGGAGTCCGGCAGGGCGGTTTCGGCCGCCACGGCGGGCGCGGGGCCGAAGGCGGCAAAGGCCGCCAGCGGCAACACGAACAGGGCGAGGGCGCAACAGCGCTGGATGGTATTCATGGCGTCTTCCCCGCGGAGCGGTCTCCGCATGCTTGTGATTAATGCCTGTCGGAACGGATCACCGTGGCTTCGTACCAGAACACCGTGGCGGTTCTGTCCCGCCAGGTTCCGGGAGGCAGGGCGGCTTTGCGGCAAAGCTGCTCCAGCGTGCCCTTGACCGACCAGCCCTGTTCCACCGGCACCTGGGGCAGAAACACCGCCCGGCGGCCGCGCGACTCCAGCAGGATGCCGTGGCGGCCGATTTCGATCTGGTTGACGTCCGGGCAGGGCGTAACCGGGCCGAGCACGGAAATTTCGAACGCGATGTCCGGCATTTCGTCCCGCGTGACGGGAGGGAAGCGCTTGTCGTCGAACGCGGCGGCCCAGGCCATGGCGTTGACCACCACATACAGCGGGGCCACGGCCTGGATCATGCCGATGCAGCCGCGCAGCTGGCCGCTTTTCTCCAGGGTGACAAAGGCGCCGAGCGGCTGGCGCAGGTTGTCCGTGGGCGGAGCGGGCAGCTCGGATTCCTCGGGCGAGCCCTTGCCGTTCAGGCCGGCCTCAATGCTTTGGCGGACGATATCAAAAAGATAGCTTTTTTCCTGATCCGTCAGGGTGATTTGTACAGCTTGCGACATGGATCCTCCTTGGAAGGGCGCGCGCTTTGGGCGGCGTTTTTTAAAAATCCTGTTCCAGCGGCGGCCAGACGAGGCATGACTCCGGCTGCGGCATGGCCCGCCCGCCCGGCGCAAGCCGGACAACGCGCCCGCGCAGCGCAAGGCGCTCTTCGGCCAGCCATTGCAGAGCCTGGGGATAAATGCGGTGTTCCAGGGCGTGGATGCGGTTTTGCATGTCGGGCAGGGTGTCGTCCTGCAGCACGGGCACGCAGGCCTGGATGATCACCGGGCCGCAGTCCATTTCCTCGCTGACAAAGTGCACGGTGCAGCCTGTGAGCTTGACGCCCCAGTCCAGGGCCTCCTCGGTGCCGTGCGCGCCCTTGAACGCGGGCAGAATAGCGGGATGGATGTTCAGCACCCGATCCGGAAAGGCCGCCAGAAACGCCGGAGTGAGAAGACGCATGTAGCCCGCCAGCACGATGGTGTCGGCCCCGGCTTCGCGCAGCGCGGCAATCAGGGTGCGGTCGTAGGCTTCCCTGTCCGGAAACAGCGTATGATCCTTGTGATCCAGGCAGAGGGACGGAACGTCCCAGCCCGTAGCGCGCTTCAGCACGCCCGCATCCGGGCGGTTGGACATCACGAGGCGGATGTCGGCGTTCAGCGCGCCGCGCCGGATCGCGCCGTGGATGGCCTGGGCGTTGGTGCCGTTGCCCGAGGCGAGAATGGCGAGCTTCAGGCGCACGGCGGCTCCTTGGAGGCCGGAGATTGAGGGGCCAGATGCCCGGCCACGGCTTGCACCAGGGCGGGCACGGTGAATTCCTCCGCCGTGATGGCCGGCTCCAGGCCATACGAGCGCAGCGTGCCGGCCGTGATCGGGCCGATGCAGGCTAACGAAACGCCGCGCAGGCGTTCGGCCGGAACCGCGCCGAGGAAGTGCCGCACGGTGGACGATGAGCCGAACGTGACGCAATCCACGCGCCCGGCGGCCAGCTCTTCCAGAATATGTTCAGGGTGCGCCAGATCGGGCAGGGTTTCGTACACCGGGATGACGTCCACCACGGCTCCGGCCTTGCGCAGTTCGTCGGGCAGCACTTCGCGCGCTTCTTTGGCGCGCGGCAGCAGCACGCGCTGGCCAGCCACGCCGAGGGCCACAAGGCTTTGGGCCACGCTTTCGGCCACATAGGCGGGCGGCACCAAATCCGCGCGCACGCCCAGTTGCTCCCGCACGGCCTGGGCCGTGGCCGGGCCGATGGCCGCCACCCTGACGCCGCCCAGGGCGCGGGCGTCCAGACCCAGGGCTTCGAGCCGCCGCCCGAAAAAGCGCGCGCCGTTGGCCGAGGTGAAAACAATCCAGGCGTAATCCGCCAGACGGGCCAGGGCCGCGTCCAGTTCCGCATTGTCCGGCAGCGGATGGACGGCGATGGCCGGAAATTCCAGCACGCGCGCGCCAAGCGCCGAAAAAAGCCGGACGCTCTCGCTGGCCTGTTCCCGCGCGCGGGTGACAACCACGGTGCGGCCGAAGAGCGGCCGCTGCTCGAACCAGTTGAGCTTGCCGCGCAGGCGCACCACCTCGCCCACCACGATGACCGAGGGATTGGCCAGGCCGGCCTTGACGGCGGCTTCGGGCAGGTTTTCCAGCGTGGAGGCCACGGATTTCTGGTGATCGGTTGTGCCCCAGTGGATGACGGCGGCGGGCGTTTGCGGGTTCAGGCCGGCGTTGATCAGGTTGCGGGCGATGTCGGGCAGGTTTTTCATGCCCATGACGAAAACCAGGGTGGACGCGCTGCGGGCCAGGGCGTCCCAGTTGTGCACGGAATCCGCGCGGTCGGCGTCTTCATGCCCGGTGATCAGCGTGACGGACGAGGCCAGGGCGCGGTGCGTCAGCGGGATGCCCGCGTAAGCGGGAGCGGCCACGGTGCTGGAAACGCCGGGGATTTCCTCAAACGGGATGCCCGCGTCCACCAGTTCTTCGGCTTCCTCGCCGCCGCGCCCGAAAATATAGGGGTCGCCGCCCTTGAGGCGGGCCACGGTTTTGCCTTCGCGCGCCCTGGCGATCAGCAGGCGGTTGATCTCGGGCTGCGGCAGGGCGTGCGCGCCCGCCTTCTTGCCCACATAGATGAGCTCGGCGTCCGGCCGGGCAAAGGCCAAAAGCCCGCTGCCGGCCAGGTAGTCGTAAACGACCACGTCCGCTTCCGCAAGCGCCTGCCTGCCCTTGCAGGTGATAAGGCCGGGATCGCCCGGGCCCGCGCCGATAAGGTAAACGTGCATCCGCCCTCCACAGTGGCTTCGCGTCATATACCGGGAAATGAGATACGCGGCAAGGCGGAGCCGTCCGCCTTGCCGCAGCCTTGCCTGCGAGGGCTTTCAGCCGTCACATAAAAAGTCCAGCAGATCGTCGCGGTTTGAGCCCACAAACCACGATTCCACAGGCGCCTGGGCCAGCGCGGCGCGCAGGGCCCGCGGCTCGCGCGGCAGGCCCGCGAAGAGGCTTTCCAGGTCGCCGACCGTTTTCAGCGAAAAGAAGTCGCCGTAAAACTTGCATTGCTGGATGGCGCCGCTTTTCACGTTGAGCAGGCATTCCAGCGAGCCCCAGGCAAAGCGCTTGCGGCGGCGCTCGGTGTATTCGGGCGATTTGCCGTAGTTCCACTCCCAGGTGCGGTATTTGGCGTCGGCCAGGGCGTTGGCGGCGCGTTCCTGTTCGGCGGTCAGCGTGGCCGAGCCGTGGGCGCAACGGCGGAGCATGGCGTTGATCACCAGTTCGAGGCTCTGTTCGCGGCTCAGGTCGGGCGAGAGCATGGCGCGCAGGGTGTTGACCCGGCTTTTGTGCGAGGCCACGCCCTTGGAGGTGTATTTGTCGGGGTTGCCGGTCAGGGCCTGGCCGAGCACGGACGTGTCGAGATCCACCATCATGGTGCCGTGGTGCAGCAGGCGGTAGCCCGAGCGGCGCTGGGCGCTGCCCGACACCTTGAGGCCGTTGACCGTGATGTCGTTGCGGCTGGAAAGCTCGGCCGGGATGCCGAGGTCTTGCAGCGCGCCCGCGATGGGTTCGAGAAAAAAGGCGAATCCGGGCGCTTCGCTGGCGGTGTACGGGGTGATGCAGGAATAGTTGATGTTGCCTTCGTCGTGGTACACCGCGCCGCCGCCGGTGGAACGGCGGATGACGCGGATGCCGCGTTCACGCACGAAGTCTTCGTTAATTTCTTCCACCGTGTTCTGGTGGCGGCCGATGATGATGGAAGGGGCGTTTCGCCAGATGAGGAACCAACCGGGATCGGACGGCTTGAGCGCCTGGAGGAGCGTCTCCTCCAGGGCCAGGTTGTACGCCGGATCCAGAGTTTCGATGCGCAGTGCTTTCATGATCCTTGGGGGTAGAAGTGAGGCTTGGAGCATTTCATATTTGAAATGCTCCCGGAACTGAGCGTAGCGAGGTTCCGCCGCGCAGCCGGAGTAGCCGCGATTCACTCGCGGCGTTATCTATGCTGTCGCTAGCCGTAATGCTCCTGCGTCGCATAACGGCTAACGCAAGCGACGGCGGAGGTGTGAAACTTAAGCGACAAAACATTGTGTCCAAGCCATGTATTATTCCAAAGTAACATGCCTTAATCGTCCGTCAACACCATGGCGCGGGCGGCTGTGGTTTCGTCCAGGCGCCGGACGGGCGTGCCGACGGGGGCTTGCGCCAGGTCGGCCGGGTCGCGGCGCACAATGTCTTCCAGCAGGGCGATCAGTTCGTCCAGCGTGTCTTTGGATTCGGTTTCCGTCGGCTCCAGCATGATGCATTCGGGCACGATGAGCGGAAAATAGATGGTGGGCGCGTGGAAGCCGCCGTCCAGCATGGCCTTGGCGATATCGAGCGCGTGCAGGCCTTCGGGCGCGGACGCCACAAACTCGTGCATGCACATGCGCTTGTGCGGGATGTCCAGCACGTTTTCGAGCTTTTTGCGCAGGTAGTTGGCGTTGAGCACGGCGTATTCCGACGCGCGGGTCAGGCCTTCGCGTCCCAGATGCAGCATGTAGGCGTAAGCTTTGAGCACCACGCCGAAGTTGCCGTAAAACGGCGCGACGTAGCCGATGCTTTTGGGCCGGTCGTAATCGAGGCGGAAGGTGCCGTCTTCCTGCTTGACCACGCGGGAAATCGGCAGATACGGCTCCAGGCGGGCCGAAACGCCCACCGGGCCCGAGCCGGGGCCGCCGCCGCCGTGGGGCGTGCCCAGCGTCTTGTGCAGGTTGAGGTGCACCACGTCAAAGCCCGCGTCGCCCACGCGCATTTTGCCCATGACGGCGTTGGAGTTGGCGCCGTCGTAGTAGAGCAGGGCGTCGACCTTGCGCAGTTTTTCCACAATGGCGGGCAGGTTGCGCTCAAAAAGCCCCAGGGTGTTGGGGCAGGTCATCATGAGGGCGGCCACCTCGTCGGTAAGCGCGGCTTCCAGCACGGCGGGATCGATGATGCCGTCGGTGGAGGGGATGTTGACCACCTCGTAGCCGGCCAGGGCGGCCGAGGCCGGGTTGGTGCCGTGCGCGGAATCGGGGATGAGCACCTTGGTTTTTTTGGGCGCGCCCGCGAGTTCGCGCTCGCGGTGATAGGCGGCGATGAGCATGACGCCCGTGAATTCGCCGTGCGCGCCCGCCATCGGGTGCAGGGTGAAGGCGCTCATGCCGGTCAGTTCGCACAGCATGTGCTCCATTTCCCACATGAGCTGGAGCGCGCCCTGGGTGTAATGCCCGGCCCCGCGCAGCTGCGCCATCAGCGGATGCAGGCGGGTGAAGCCCGGCAGCGCGGCGGCGTATTCCATGAATTTGGGATTGTACTTCATGGTGCAGGAGCCGAGCGGGTAGCAGTTGCCGTCCACCGAAAAATTGCGGTGCGACAGGCGGGTGAAGTGGCGCGTCACGTCCAGCTCGGAAAGTTCGGGCAGGCGGGGGGCTTCGGAACGCAGGAGGTGCGAGGGCAGCATGTCCGAGGCGCGGAAGGCGGGCTTCGGCGGCAGAACCGCCGCGCGGCCGGGCCGGGATTGGGCGAAAAGCGTTTTCACAAGAGACCTCCTGCCAGCGCGGTCGTCATCATTTCGGCCAGAATGCCGATCTGCTCGCGGTTGTGTTGTTCGGTGCAGGCCAGCAGCAGCACGTTGTCCATGCCCTTGTAGTAGCGGCTGACCGGGAAGCCGGGCACATAGCCCTTGCGGGTGAGGGCTTCGGCCAGCTCGGCCGCGCTGACGGGCAGTTTGAGCGCCACTTCGTTGCCAAAGGGCGCGTCGTTCAGCAGGCTGACGCCGGGTATCGCGCACAGGCGCTTGACGGCGTAGCGGGCGTTGTTCATGCCCAGTTCCGCCGCCCGCGCCAGGCCCTCGGGCCCGAGCAGCGACATGTGGATCAGGCTGCGCAGCGCGCACAGGGCCTGGTTGGAGCAGATGTTGGACGTGGCCTTGGCGCGGCGGATGTGCTGCTCGCGGGCTTGCAGGGTCAGCACATAGCCGGTGCGGCCGTCCACGTCGGCGGTGCGGCCCACGATGCGGCCGGGCAGCTGGCGGATCAGGGCCTTGGTGCAGGTCATGATGCCGAGGTAGGGCCCGCCGAAGCTGAGCGGCATGCCCAGGGCCTGGCCGTCGGCCACGGCCACGTCCGCGCCCATGGCGCCGGGCGTTTTGAGCACGGCCTGCATGACGGGGTAGACCGAAAGCACGCTGAGCGCGCCCGCGGCTTTGGCCGCGGCGAACAGATCGCTGTAGTCGTCCACCACGCCGAAAAAGTTGGGGTTCTGCACCAGGACGGCGGCGGCGTCGCCCTTGGCGAGCTCGGCGGCCAGGGCGGCCTTGTCGCTCACGCCGTTTTGATGCGGCACGGTCACCAGATCCAGCGAGAGGTTGCTGGTGTACGACGACAGCATGGTGCGCCAGATGGGGTTGAGCGCCTCGTCCACCACCAGCTTGACGCGTTTGGTCTGGCGTATGGCCATCATGCCGGCTTCGAACAGGGCCGAGCCGCCGTCGTAAACCGAGGCGTTGGCGCAGTCCATGTCCAGCAGGCGGCAGACGGCGGTCTGGTATTCAAAAATGGCCTGGAGCGTGCCCTGCGACACTTCGGGCTGGTACGGCGTGTAGGCGGTGAGGAACTCGCCCCGGCCGGCCAGCGCGTCCACGGCCTTGGGAATATAGTGATCGTAAAAGCCCGCGCCGAGAAAGCTGACCACGTTGGTGTGGTTGCGCTCGGCCAGGGTTTCGAGCCGGGCGCACACGTCGGCCTCGCTGAGGCCGGACGGCAGGTCAAAGCTGCGCGGCCGCAGATCGGGGCCGATTTCGGCAAACAGGTCATCCAGAGCGCGGACGCCGACAACGTCCAGCATGGCGCGGGTTTCTTCCTCCGTATGCGGTATATACGGCATGGCGATTCCTTTGGCGAAAGGCGTTACAGGGCATGAATCCGGGCGGGCTGGCCGCGCGCGGATCCCTCATGGGCCGGATGCGGGCAGTTTATACGTTCCCCCGCGCGATCGCAAGGCGCGGCGTCGCGCCGGCGTGTGTTACAGGGCTTCCTCGTCTTTGGCGGCCAGGGCTTCGTGGCCGTAGCGCGCGTAAAAGGCGCTTTCGGACGCGGAGTCGCCGATCAGGTAGAGCGTGTCGCCCAGAACAAAGCGGTAGTCCGGCGCGGGATTGACGATGGGGGGCTGCTCGACCGGGCTCTGCACCATGACCACGCTGCAATGCGTGGCGTCGCGGATGCCGCTGGCGCCCAGCGTTTTGCCGTCCAGCTTGCCGCCGACGCGGGCGCGGAAAATGTTCAGGCCTTCGTTCAGCATGAAGACCTTGCCGGGCGAAAGCATGTTGACGATGGTGTTGGTCATCATGGAAACGAGCGACAGCACCAGATCCGCGCCCGCCGAGTGCAGGATGCTGACGTTGTGGTCGAGCGTGGCGCGGCTGATGATCTGGATGTCCGGCCGCAGGCGGCGGCAGTAGATGGTGAGGTAGATGTTGATGTCGTCGTCGTGCGTGGTGATGATGACGGAAGGCGCGGCGCGGATGCCCGCTTCCTCCAGCACGGCGAGGTCGGCGGCGTCGCCGCGCACCCAGCCGTAGTCGCCTTTTTTGTCGCTCCGGTCGCGCTTGTCCACCACCACCACGGGCAGGCCCCGGGCATGGAGATCGCTTGCCGCGGCCACGCCGACGCGCCCGCCGCCCAGCACCAGCACGGGGCCGTGCGGTTCGACCCGGGCGGACGGATCCGCGCCCACGTTGAGGCTGAACTGCGCCATTTGATCCTGCGAGCCCGCGATGATCAGCACGCTTTTTTCGGACAGCACGATGTCGGGCTTCGGCCACACAAAGCTGCCGTGCTCCCAGATGCCCACGACGTTGAGGCCGTATTTGCGGCGCACGTCGCTTTCGCGCAGCGTCTGCCCCACCAGGGCCGTGCGCATGACCGGCGCCTCGCTGACCACCAGCGGGCCGAAACTGGTGACGATGCTGGCGCGCGTCAGGTTGGTGGTGACGCGGCGGGCCAGACCCTGGCCGAGCAGCTTGCGGAACTGGAACACGCGCGTGCAGCCCGCAAGTTCCAGGATGTCGAGGGATTCGTCTTTTTCCGCCCGCGCGATGATGCGCGCTTCCGGAGCCATCTCGCGCGCGGAAAAGACCACATTGGTATTGCGCACGTCGCTGTCCATGGCCACGATCATGGCGGCCTGCCGCACTTGGAGGCGGCGGTAGACTTCGCCGTCGTCGTACGAGCCCATGACGGTATGGTAGCCCTGATCCTTCAAATCCAGCGTGGTGGCGGTGTCGCCGCACAAGAGCACGCAATGGAAGCCGTAGCGGGCCAGCGCCTCCGCCAGGTTCAGCGTGACGGGCCCGAGGCCCACCAGAATGATGTGGTTTTTAATGCTTTCCGGCACGCCGCGCGGCGTCTGCTTTTTCTTTTGCGCTTCCAGCCACGGCATGTAGATCAGCTGGATAAAGGCGAACGGCAGCATGACCAGCAGGCAGATGATGCCCGACATCAGCACCACGATGGAAAAAACTTTGCCCAGATCCGACGTGAACGTGATGTCGCCGAAGCCGAGCGTGGACATGACGGTCAGCGTCCAGTACGCGCCGGTCAGCGGCGAAAAGTCCCGCCCTTCCCAGGCCATGATGTAGTGGAACAGAACGGAATACACGGTGACCAGCGTGATCAGCAGCAGCAGAAAACGCAGAAAATAGCTCAGGTTGCGCCGGACGCCGCGTTCGCTCAGGAAAAGCGAGAGTTGTGAAGAAATATACTTCATGGGGCGCACTATGCCCAACCTTGCGGCGGCGCGCAAGAGCGGCTTATTTTCCTGCGGGAATACGGGCGGCGGGGTTTAAATCACGCCGCGAATTCCATGATCATCGCCGCGCCCTGTCCCTGTGTGGACTCGGCCCATAGCGCGCCCTTGTGCGCTTCCACAATGCGGCGGGAAATAAAGAGGCCCAGGCCGAAGCCATTGCCCCCGCGCGTGGTGAAAAACGGATCGAAAATGCGATCCAGATTCTCCGGGGCTATGCCCAGGCCGGAATCGCGGATTTCGAGCCGCAGCACGGAAACACCGTTTTGGGCTTCCATGCGGCCGTTGACCAGCAGCCTGCCCTGATCGTGCATGCTTTCCAGCGCGTTGAGCAGCAGGTTGATCACCAGCTGCTCCAGCAGGATGCGGTCGCCGATCATGGGCAGATCGCCGCTCAGGCCGGACAGATCGAGTTCCACATTGCGCATGCGCGGCCGCAAAAAGGCCAGCGCCTCCTTCACCACGTCGGCCAGGTTTTGCGGTTCCTGGCAGATGGCGTTGGGCATGGCGATGTTGAGCAGGCGCTTGGTGGTGGCGGCGGCGCGCTCCACGTTGCGCTGCACGGCTTCCAGGTGGGGCCGCAGTTCCGGCCCGGCCTCTTCCATGGCCACGCCGGTATGCGCCAGGATGATGCCGAGCGGGTTGTTGATTTCGTGCGCCACGCTGGCGGCGGTTTTGCCGATGATGGCCAGGCGCTCCACCTCGATCAGCTCCTGCTCCAGGTGGCGGCGTTCGGTCATGTCGCGGCCGATGCAGCAGATCATCTCGCCTTCCTCGCCGCCGGCCGTGGTGGAAAACGCGATGAATTCCAGGATGCGCGGCTGCTCCCTGTCCGGATGGAGGATGATTTCCTCGCGCACGCGGGCGTTCTGGCTGGCGTTGTCCAGCAACATGCCGAGGCAGACGCGGCCGTTGTCGCACAGCGCCTCCCACAGCGCGCGGGAGCCGACTTCGTTTTCCTCCGAAAGGCCGAGCGCCTCGCGCGCGACGCGGTTGGCCAGCCGGATGCCGCCGTCGGGCGCGAGCAGCAGCGTGATGTCGGGCGAGGCTTCGATCAGCTCGCGGTAGCGCCGTTCGGAAGCGCGCAATTTCAGCGTGGTGCGGCGCACCTGACGGCGCAGCGTGCGGATCCAGACGACGGCCAGCAGCGTCAGCGCGCCCGCCCCGCCCAGGATGGAAAGCACATGGCGCCGGTACATTTCCCAGAAGCTCTGCCCGGCCAGGCTGCGGCCAAGCCATTTGTCGCGCAGCAGGTCAAGCTGGCCGCCGCTTTCCAGCTGCAACAGCGCGGCGGTGAGCGCGGTCTGCAAATCCTCCGAGCCCTTGCGCACCTCCAGCACAAAGGGCACGCGCTCCAGGGGCAGGCCCATGATTTTGACCGTGGACATGCCCAGGCGTTGCGCCACATAGGACGCCACCTCGCCCGAACGCGCCACGTAGGCGTCAACCTCGCCCCCTGTCAGCAATTCCAGCGCGTGCTGCGAATCCTCGGCCATCAGCGGCACGCCGCCGGCCTTGCGCACGGTTTCGGCGTAGAGATCGTCGTGCAGCAGCACAATGCGCCGGCCCCGGAAATCCTGTTCGCAGGTTACGTGCATTTCCGGCGCGGCCACCAGGATGCGCCGGTTCAGGGCAAAGGGCGTGACGATGATTTCCAGCTCCGGGTCGGGCACCTGGGGTTGCGCAAGGCCCACCACAACGTCCAGCGAGCCGTTGCGCAGGCGTTCCTCCAGGCCCTCGGGCGTGTCGCGGATAAAGCGGCTGGAACGCTTGAGCAGCGAACCGAACATCTGGCTCAAATCCACGGCCAGGCCGCGCAGCGTGCCCTGATCGTTTAAAAACGCCACGGGCGGCGCGTTGGACAGCACGCCCACCACCAAATGAGAGCGGCCGGAATTTTCGGGATGCTCATGCGCGTCCGCGGTCTGGGCGCCCTGTGCGCTCTGCGCGGCGCGCACGGCAAGCGCCGGGGCGGCGCACAGCAGCGCGCCCGCCAGCAGCACGGCCGCAACGCGGGAAACGGTTTTTCTGATACTCAGGCTCATGGCCTTTTTCTACTCCATCTCCCGCCGGAGGCGCAAGCAAAAGGCGCTGTGCAAAGAATCGCTCAGTATTTAAGCCCGTGTGCGGAAAAGCACACAATTTGTTTTAAAAAAAACGCCGGAGTTCTTGGCGCGGCATAGAAAGCTTGACCGGCGCGCTTTTTGCTATAGTGTTAGTAACAAGTCCGCCCTGTTGATATGGCGGGCCTAAGCCACCTTCAGACAAGGGGGAGATTTGTGAAACGACGTCATTTTCTTATGGGCATGGCCGCAACGACAGGCATGGCGATGATGCCCCGCATGGGCCAGGCGTTCCCCTCCGTCTTTCCGCACGGCACGACGATCTATAAGCCCGAAAAATGCCAGAACGGCTTTACCGTGTTTGGCGTGGAAACCAAGGGCGAAGGTTGCGTGCTTATCGACATGAACGGCAACACGCTGAAAGAATGGAAGCACGTCAGTGAACTGGAACACCCGGTCAAAATGCTCAAGGGCGGCTATATCATGGGCGCCACCCGGCAGAAACCGGAAATGGCAGGCCGCACCTACAACGATCCCATGTCCGCCGACCTCTCGATTTGCGACTTCGACGGCAAGATCGTGCGCAACATCCCGCTGGCCGGGATGCACCACGACTATCAGGTGGAAAGCTCGCCCACGGGCTACTACACCCCCGATCTGCCCGTCACCTACGCGCCGGACGGCAACATCATCGTGCTGTCGCACCTTTTCACCAACGGCACCGAAAACGCGCTCAAAATCACCGACAAAATGCCGCTGGACGACGACTACATTTTTGAAGTGGACAAGAGCAACAAGGTGGTCTGGGACTGGCTGGCCAGCGACTATATCGACCAGATGCCCTTTGACGAGGAATTCCGCGCCACCATGCGCAAGTACCCCACCTGGCAGATGACCCGCACGCCCGGCGTCAAGGCCGCGGACTGGATCCACATGAACTCCATGTCCAAGCTCGGCCCCAACCACTGGTACGAGGAAGACCCCGTCAAATACGCCGCCTTCCATCCCGACAACATCATCACCTGCAACCGCCAGACCAATACCAGCTTCATCATCGACAAGAAGACCAAAAACATCGTCTGGCACATCGGCCCCACGTTCTACCCCGACGACAAGTGGAGCTTCGCGGGCGAGGAATACAGGCGCGCCCTGTACAAGCTGGGCCAGATCGTCGGCCCGCACCACACCCACATGATCCCCAAGGGCGTGCCCGGCGCCGGCAACATCATGATTTACGACAACGGCGGCTTCGCGGGCTACGGCGCGCGCAACCCCATGTCGCCCACCGGCTGGAGCAACGCCAAGCGCGACTACTCCCGCGTGGTCGAGTTCAACCCCGTCACCCTCGAAGTGGTGTGGGAACATTCCGCCGCCTCCATGGGCCTGCGCGAAGGCTACAAGTTCTACAGCGACTACGTCAGCTCCGCCCAGCGCCTGCCCAACGGCAACACCCTGATCACCAACGGCGCCGTGGGCCAGCTTCAGGAAGTCACGCCCGAACACGAAATCGTGTGGGAATACATCAGCCCCTGGTACAACCCCAACGGCAAGTTCAACCTGGTGTACCGCGCCTACCGCATCCCGTACGACTACGTGCCTCAGGTGCCGGCGCCCAAGGAATACCCCGTTGTTCCGCCCGACAACGCCACCTGGCGGCTGCCCGCGAAGAAGTAACCGGAGCCGCGCCCGTGAGGAGCGCTGCCCGGACAAAGACAATTCTTAGGAGGATTGCATGAAACGTCTTTTTGCCCTGCTGATGGCTCTTGCCTTTATCTGCGCCGCCGCCCCCGCTATGGCGGAAGAAGCGTTCGATCTGAACAAGGCCACGGTGGAACAGCTTATGGCCATCCCCAAGGCCAACATCTCCGAAGACATGGCCAAGGCCATGATCGAGGCTTCCAAGAAGGCCCCCTTCAAGCTTCCCGAAGACCTGTTGAAGGTGCCCGGCCTGGATAACAAGACGCTTGAAGCCATCAACCCCGTCGAGGAAAGCGGCAGCCTGTGGTATGATCCGGAAAATGCGGAAATGACCCTGGCCCCGTCCAAGTGCTGATTTTAACCCGGCTCCCGTCCTTGCGGCGGGAGCCGCCAAGCCTTTAGCCTTTCTTTCCATGAGGAGCATTACATGAACGTCAAAACTCTTGCCGCCGCCCTGGTCGTCGCGCTGCTGGCCGCTTCCCCGGCCATGGCCGCATCCTTCAGCTTCAACAAAGCCTCCGCCGCCGACATGATCGCCGCCGCCAAGCCCGAGGGCGTGAACCTGCCCCAGGCTGTCGCGGACGCCATTGTGAAATACCGCGCGGACAAAGGCCCCTTCAAATCCGCTGACGATGTCGCCAAGGTGCCCGGCATGACCCCCGAACTGCTCAAGCAGCTTTCGCCCGCCGCGGCCGGCGGCGATGTGGTCTTCCAAAGCTCCGCCCCCGCCGAGGAAGAGGCGGACGAGCCCATGATGAAGGCCTACTAAAAACAACTTCTTAACGGCGGGCGCCATGCGGCGCCCGCCTTCCCGCGCTCCCGCGCAATGCCGGGAAACACGGGCAAATCTTTTTGTTTCTTTATATAGAAATGATAGCCGCAATCCGTTCCATGGGGGAGCGGCCCGGGCATCGCGCGGCGCCGCGCAAGCGGCGGCGGCAAGAGCTTGGACGGCTATGGCATAGGCATGTTTTGAGGAGGAGTTTTATGAAAAAGTGGTTGCTCGCGTGCTCTTTCGCGCTCCTGCTGCCCGGACTGGCCATGGCGGGGCCCCGTCTGTTCGTGACGGGCGTTACGTCGTACGATCCGGCCAAAGCCAATAACGGCTTTACCATTCTGGCCGGCGACGGTTCCGCCAAAATGGTGGACATGAACGGCAACCTGGTTAAGGAATGGGATCTGCGCGGCTCCAGCGCCTTCCCGGCCAAGGTGTTCCCCGGCGGCCACCTGATTGCCACCATCTATCCCTCGTATGCGGAAGCGGGCCAGGGCGAAAGCGCGCTGGCCGTGCAGGATTTCGACGGCAAGCTGCTGCGCGTCATCGAAAAACTGTGGAAAGTGGAACGCCCCGGCGACAACATGCACAAGCAGCCCGATGGTGAAGTGTGGATCGCCCGCACGCACCACGACTTCCAGGTGGAAGGCGACCCCGTGGGCTACTATTCGCCCAACGCCAAACCCCGCCTGGACGGCAAGCTCATGATGCTGGGCCACACCTCGGTGCCCGCGCCCAACAAGATCACCGACAAAATGCAGTTGCAGGACGACCGCATTTTTATTCTGGACAAGGACAACAAGATCATCTTCGAATGGAAGGCCTCCGACCATATCGACGAATTCAAGAACATGCTGACCGATCCCCAGGTCAAGCAGCGCCTTTCCATCGCCTGGAACGCCATTGGCGAATCTCCTACGCCTGAAGCCCGCGCCAAGCAGCAATACAACGGCTTCGACTGGTTCCACATCAACTGCGCGTCGTGGCTCGGCCCCAACAAGTGGTATGATCAGGATCCCGTCAAGTACGCCATGTTCCACCCCGAAAACATCATCGCCGACAGCCGCGAAACCAGCCACCAGTTCATCATCGACCACAAGACCGGCAAGGTTGTGTGGCAGGTGGCCCCGCCCTTCACCGGCGAAGACGCGGACATCAAGCCCGTCTACGGCGTGCACGGCACCCACATGATCCCCAAGGGCCTGCCCGGCGAAGGCAACATCATCATGTTCGACAACGGCGGCACCACGGCCTACCACGATCTGCCGCCCCGCTACTACAGCCGCGTCGTGGAATACGACCCCGTCACCAAGAAGGTTGTGTGGGAATACTCGCACACCGCCAACAAGGGCGACAAGAACATCGTCGGCCCCTGGACCCTGTACGGCGACAGCTTCTTCTACAGCGAGTTCATCAGCATCGCCCAGCGCCTGCCCAACGGCAACACGCTGATCACCGAAGGCAACAAGAGCCGCATTTTTGAAGTGACGCCCGCAAAGGAAATCGTGTGGGAATACATTAACCCCTACACCTCCAGCGATCCGGCCATGCCGTTCACCTACCGCGCCTACCGCGTGCCTTACGACTACGTGCCGCAGCTGCCCAAGGGCCAGGAAGTGAAGGTGACCATGCCTTCCGTCGCCACCATCCAGCTGCCCAACGACAACGGCGCGCTGCCCAAGGTGGCCCCCACGGTCGATAAGGAACGCGCCGCGCGCTTCGCCACCCCCAACCCGGTGCTGACCCCGGCCCTCAAGAACGCCGCCGCTCCCGCCGCTGCCAAGGCCGCTCCGGCCGCCGCCGCGAAGGCCAGCGACGAACCCGATGAGCCCGGGATGAAGGCCTACTAGGCCACGCATCGCGGACGTTTGCAGGCCCGCCCGGCCATGGGCCGGGCGGGCCTTTCGCTCCCCCGCTTCCTTATGACGCTCACTTCAGCCCAAGGAACGATTCGCCATGAAGCATCTTAAAACTCTTGTCGCGACAGGCGCCGCGATCCTCGCCCTCTCCGCTCCGGCGTTCGCCTTTGAGGCCTTCAAGGGCCCGCTGGGCGTTCTGCAAAAAAGCGACGGCGTCACCGACGGCTACGTCCTCATTGCCCCGCAGGGCTCGAAAAATACCTACCTGATTGACAACGACGGCAAAATCATCCGCGAATGGGTCAGCGAATACCCCTGCTTCTATGCCGAGCTGCTGCCCAACGGCAACATGGCCCGCCACGCCCGCGTGCCGGAATGGGGCCCGAACTTCGGCGGCTCCGGCGGCCTGATCGAAGAATTCGACTGGGACGGCAAAAAGGTGTGGGAATACAAAATTTACGAGCCCGGCAAGGAAATCCTGCACCATACCTTTGAAGTGATGCCCAACGGCAACTACCTTTTGCTCGGCTGGGAAGCCAAGCCGCTGGAAGAAGCCGTTGCCAAGGGCCTGGACGTCAACGCGCCCGGCCGCATGCTCAAGCCCGAAGGCCTCAAGGTCGGCCCGGATCAGGTCATGGGCATCTGGCCCGACTTTATCCGCGAAGTCGATCACAGCGGCAAAACCGTGTGGGAATTCCACGTGTGGGATCATGTCGGCACCGGCAAGGATCAGTGGGACATCAACAAGTTCTGCCCCACCATCTATTACAACCCCGCCATGCCCTTCACCCAGCTTCCCGGCCCGGACTGGACGCACTTTAACGGCATCGCCTACCGCGCGGACACCGACCAGATCTGCGTGACCTCGCGCAACCTCGGCGAAGTTTACATCATCGACCGCAAGACCAACAAAATGGTCTACCGCTGGGGCAACCCCGCCAACTACGGCGCGGGCAAGGCGCCCGCCGGCTATACCGACGACGGCGACCAGCAGCTTTTTGGCCCCCATGCCCCGGACTGGACGCCCGAAGGCAATATCTCCATTCTGGACAACGGCACCAACCGCCCCTCCGGCACCTACACCCGCGCGGTGGAGCTTGATCCCAAGACCGGCAAGGTTGTGTGGTGGTGGGGCCCCTCCAGCGTGGCCGCTTCCGGCGGCAACTTCTACTCCTCCTTCCAGTGCGGCGCGCAAAAGCTGGCCAGCGGCAACTGGATGATCACCACCTCCAACGACGGCCATGTGGTGGAAGTGAACAACGACAAGCAGATCCTCTGGGAGTTCGTCAATCCCGTGCAGGCCGGCGTGATCTACAAGACCGCCAACAACCACGGCAAGGGCGGCGACGGCATCCACAAGGCCCTGCGTTACGGCAAGGACTGGCCCGGCTTCAAGGGCCGCGACATGAAGCCCCTGGCCGCGTCCATGCCCAACTGGGTGGAGGCGCTCAAGGACAGTGCCGCGCCCATGCCGGTGAAGAAGTAAGTTTCTAAGTTCCAGGCATCAGCGGGGAGCTTCGGCCCCCCGCGCCCCTCGTCGGGACCTCGGCGGGGGGCTTTTTTT
>JAVBMS010000018.1:0-13066 GCA_031552135.1 Mailhella sp. | reverse complement strand
GCCCCAAACCCCGCCTGGGGGGATGATCCCCCCAGACCCCTCAATTCCGCAAAAGTTTTGCTGCGCAAAACTTTTGCGGTCATGGGGGTGCAGGGGAGTCACTCCCCTGCCAGGGGGCTTGGGGGACAGAGTCCCCCAATTGCCTAACCCGGCATGTTTTAAAACGAAACGCCTATCCGGCCGGGCTGGTCGCTCCAGACCACATACAGCATTTTGGCGATGACGTCGCGGGTTTCGTACACTGTGGCGGTATCGTTGGGCGGCGCTTCGTTGTCTTCCGAAACAAAAATCGTGCGGCCCGGCACCACCCACTGGGCCTGTCCGCCGGGAAGCGTCAGGCGGCCGGCGGGGCGCGCGTTTTCGCCATTGCGCCACAGGGCGCCGTCGCGCAGTTCTAGCACGTCGCCCGCCAGGCCCAGAACGCGGCGCAGGCGGTGGACGCCCTGCGGATCCTGCACGGCCACGATATCGCCCATTTTCAGATTTTCCAGCGGCAGGGCGCGTTCGCGCCCGCCGGGCAGCACCTTGCGGCCCACAACGTATTCGTGTTCCCTGATGGCGGGATGCATACGCAGGGAGGACATTTCGTACATGCGGTAGGGGAAGGGATCCGCCAGCACGCCCGCCACAACGAGCACCAGGGCCCAGGCCACGATCCAGGGGCCGATGTCGTGGCAGGCTTCTTCGGGCGTCAGCCCTTTGCGGGCGGCGCGGGCCGCCGCCAGGACGCTGTACAGCCACACCGCGCAGACAAAGCCCAGGGCGGCGGCGAAGCCCGGCCATGTGGAGCATACGCCCAGCACCGCTTCGGTCGCGGCCGCGCCCAGGATTAAAAACGCGCAAATGAGGGCGCGCAGGGGTTTATGAACGTAGATCAGGCCGAGGAAGGGCGTCAGCAGGCTGATGCCGATCGCGGAAAGGACGCTGCGTTTGACCTTGGCGGGCATACAACTCCTTGAAAACGTGGCGCTATTCGTCGTCGGACGAACCGCGGGCCACTTCGATCACGTTGGGAATTTTGCGAAGTTTTTCAATGGTCTGATACAGGTGAACCGCGTCGCGCACTTCCACGGTAAAGTCCATGGCCGAGCGTCCGTCCACCTGCGAGTAAACTTGCAGGGTATCGATGTTGATGTCCATTTCGCTGAACTGGGTGGTGATCTGCGCCAGCAGGCCCTTTTCGTTTCTGCCGATGATGTGGATTTTGGCCGGGAAGGGCTGGCTTTTCTGGTTATTCCAGTTGACGGCGATAAGGCGTTCGGGCTCCAGATCCTGAACGTGGGGGCAGCTCAGGGTGTGGACGATCACGCCCCGGCCCCGGCTGATGAAGCCCACCACCTGATCGCCCGGCAGCGGGTTGCAGCAGCGGGCGAAGTGGATCATGGCGTCGTCGATGCCGTCTATGCTGATGCCGTCTGAGCGTTTTTTGGTGGGCACATCTTTGGGCACGGGCGCGATGGGCGCTTCCTCTTCCTTGGGCTGGAGGAAGGAGCGCAGGCGCTGGGCCACGCGGCGCGGCGTCACGCGGGCGTAGCCTATGGCGGCGTAGAGATCCTCCACCGAGCCGGAGGAAAATTCCTGAAGCAGCAATTGGAGCGTGCCGTCCTTGGCCGCCTTGGACACGTTGACCCCGACGCGGCGGCCTTCCTTTTCCAGCATGTCCTTGCCGAGCGCCTTGGCGGCGGCTTCTTCCTCCGTGCGCAGGTAGTGCTGGATGCGGCTGCGCGCCTTGGCCGTGTGGACAAGCTTGAGCCAGTCCCGGCTGGGGTGGCGGTTTTTGTCCGTGATGATTTCCACGGTATCGCCGCTTTTGAGGGCGCTGGAAAGCGGGGCCAGCTTGCCGTTGATTTTGGCGCCCACGGTATGGGAGCCGATGTCGGTGTGGATCAGGTAGGCGAAGTCGAGCGGCGTTGCGCCTTCGGGCAGTTGCTTGACCTCGCCGCGCGGCGTGAAGACGTAGACTTCCTCCCGAAACAGATCCAGCCGCAGCGACTGCATGAACTCGCGCGAGTCCGCCTCGTCGCGCTGGCGATCCATGAGGTCGCGCAGCCACTGGAACTGCGGCATGTCCTGCATGGAAATATTGTGGTTGCGCTCCTTGTAGCGCCAGTGCGAGGCCACGCCGTGCTCGGCCAGATTGTTCATCTCGTCGGTGCGGATCTGGATTTCCACGCGCTCGCCCTCGGGGCCGATCACGGTGCTGTGCAGGCTTTGGTAGCCGTTGGCCTTGGGCATGGAAATGTAGTCTTTAAAGCGGCCCGGCACCGGCCTCCACAGGGTGTGCACCAGGCCCAGCACGGCGTAGCAGTCGCGCAGTTCTTCCACGATGACGCGAAACGCGATGATGTCGTGCATCTCGTCCAGCGTGGTGCCCTGCTGCTGCATCTTTTTGTGGATGCTGTACGTCTGCTTGATGCGCCCGAACACGCGGCCCGGGATGTTGTTGGAGCGCATGATCTCTTCGATTTTGTCGATCACCCGGCTGATCAGTTGGCGCTCTTCCATCTGGTTTTCTTCAAGCCAGTGCGTGATATGGTCGTACACGTCGGGCTTGAGGTAGCGGAAGCTTAAATCCTCCAGTTCCTGCTTGATGCGGTGCAGGCCCAGGCGGTTGGCCAGGGGCGCGTAGATGTCCATGGTTTCCTGGGCGATGGACTGGCGCTTGTGCGGTTTCTGGAAGTCCAGGGTGCGCATGTTGTGCAGGCGATCCGCCAGCTTGACGATGGTCACGCGGATATCGTGCGACATGGCCAGGATCATTTTGCGGATATTTTCCGCCTGCGCTTCTTCCTTGGTGTCGAAGGTCATCAGGCTGATCTTGGTCACGCCGTCCACAATGTCGGCCACCTGCTCGCCAAATTCCGCGTCCAG
Organism: Mailhella sp.; assembly: GCA_031552135.1. GTDB lineage: Bacteria > Desulfobacterota > Desulfovibrionia > Desulfovibrionales > Desulfovibrionaceae > Mailhella. Next base: position 10,195 of record JAVBMS010000018.1, on the reverse strand, counting down.
CTCCTCAATGGAGGCGCTGGTGTCTTCCACGGTGTCGTGCAAAAGCCCGGCGGCCACGGCGTGTTCGTCAAAGCCCATTTCGGCCAGCGTTTTGGCCACCGAGGCCGGGTGCATCAGGTAGGGGTCGCCCGAAAGGCGCAACTGGCCGGCGTGCGCGGCGGAGGAATATTCGTAGGCCTTGCGCACCATGGCGGCATCGGCGTCCGGGTTATGGCGCAGCAGCGGCTCGATGATCTCTTCGGGCTGGGGCGTGGAGGAAGACGCTCGCGGAGCGGCGGGCGCGGAAGCCGCCGGGGCCGGGGAGGCCGGTGCGGCCGCCGAAGGAGGAGGGGACATGCTCATTGCTGCAAGGCCTTGGGGATCCACCAGCGATCAAAATTGTAGGTGATGCCGGCGGGAGCCGGCTCTATACCCTGGAAGCGCGCCTGCACCATGGGCAGCGCGTAGGGCACGAACAGGAAAAGGTAGGGTTGATCCTGGTACAGGATTTCCTGAAAACGATCGTAGCAGCGCTTGCGCACGTCGCGGTCGGCCGTGGCGCGGCCTTTTTCCAGCATCTCGTCCACCTCGGCGTTGCGGTAGCGCACGAAGTTCAGCCCGTTTTCCGAAATGGCGGAAGAGTGCCACACGTCAAAAATGTCCGGATCCTGCAAGATGTTCCAGGCCAGGATCAGGGCGTCAAAATTGCCCTTGTTGACAAATTCCTTCAAAAAGGCCGCCCACTCCACGGTGCGGATATGCATTTCCACGCCCACGGCGCGGAATTCCTGCTGGAGTATGGTGGCCACCTTCACCCGTTCCTCGTTGCCCTGGTTGACCAGCACGGTAAAGGAAAAGGGCTGGCCGTCCTTTTCCAGAATGCCGTTTTTGCCGGGCGTCCAGCCCGCTTCGGCCAACAGTTCCCGTGCCTTGGCGGGGTCGTGGGGGTAGGGCGGCAGGCTGGTGTTGTACACCCAGGTTCCGGGCTTGAAGGGGCCCACCGTCGGCTCGCCGAGGCCCAGCAGCACGCCCGCGATAAGGGCCTGGCGATCCGTGGCCAGCGAGAGCGCCTGCCGCGTGCGCGCGTCGGCGAACATGGGCCGGTCGAGGTTGAAGGCGAAATAGGTGTAGCCGTTGGCCAGGTACTGGTATTTGCGCCATTTGGCGTCCCATTCCGGCCCGGTGGTCTGGCGCAGGTACTGCTGCGGCGTCAGTCCCAGAAAGTCGATGTCGCCGGCCTTGGCCTCCAGAAACATGGTGGTGAGGTCGGGGATGATGCGGTAGATCACCTCGTCCATGTACGGGCGGCCCTTGAAGTAGCGATCGTTGGCCTCCAGCGTCAGGCGCGAGCCCGATTCCCACGAGCGCAGCTTGAACGGCCCCGCGCCGATGGGGTTGCGGGCGTAGGGCGTGGTGGCGATGTCCTCGTGTTCCAGAATATGTTTGGGCAGGATGGGGTGCATCCAGGTGATGGCCGAACGCGCGTAAGGCGCGTCGTAACGCGCCTCAAACGTCAGGGGGCCGGTCTGGCGGTATTCCTTGATGTTTAAAAAATCCGCCGCGTAGGCCGTGGGCGTTTTGGGATCGATCATGAGCTTGTAGGTGAAGGTCACGTCGTCGGCGGTGAGGGGCTGTCCGTCCTGCCAGGTGATGCCGTCGCGCAGCTTGAAGCGCATCAGCTTGCCGTCTTCCAGCACATCCCAGCTTTCCGCCGCCAGAAGGACGATGTTGAAGTCCTTGTCGTATTCCAGCGGCGCGGTGAACAGGAGGCCGCTGACCTCGGAGGAGGCGGAGTCGGACGCGAGGTAGGGGATGAGGTTGGAGGGCTCGCCTATGCTGCCCATGATGATGCGCCCGCCGTATTCCGGCTCGGACGGCACGGGGGCCTGCGCCGGCGCGGCGGCCGCGCCGTTTTTGGGGCCTGGGGCGGAAGAGGCGGAATCATTGTCGCAGCCGGACAAAAACGTCAGGCAAACGGCAAGAAGCGCCGGGAGCAGGGCGGCCGCGCGGCGGCTCCGGCGTGATAATAAATATTTTTTCATGCAAAGAGCGATACCACAGTTCCTTTCTCTTGAAAACCGCTGTATCTTCAGACAGCAAAATGGAACATTGTACACCTTTGTCAGGGGATCCCGCGCATGACCCGTCGAGAGGAAGTCGCCGCGCACGGCTTGGCGCAAACATTTGTCAACAGTACGCTGCCCGAATATATTGCCGACGCCGGCCGTGATATTCTGGCGGAAGGCGGCGTGGGCAAGTTCACGTTGCGCTCGGAAGACGGCAAAATCGTCGTGGAGGGCACCGTCCAGGGCGAGGACTTTCAGGCCTACAGTCCGGTTTTGACCATCAATCCCGTTGATCAGCGCATGGACGCCGCCTGCAACTGCATGGAGGCGTTTACCGGCTCCTGCCGCCATATGGCGGCCGTGGCCCTGCGCTTTTTGTCCTCGCTTTCCACGGCCGAGGGCGGCATGGAAGAGCCGCCCAAGCCCAAGGCCGAGTGGCGGCAAAGCTTCCGCAATTTTTTCAGCGCCTCGTTCGAGCCAGAGGCCGGCCGCCACTATTTTTTGTTCCGCTTTTATCCCGAGCCCGGCCGCTTGGCCGTGGGCTTTTTCCGCGCGCGGCAGAACAAAACCGGCCTCTCTTCCGTGCGGCAGGAAATCACGCTCGATCACATCCTGCGCAACCCCGAGTGGTGCGAGCATTCGCCCGAATTGCCCAAGGTGGTCAAGCAGATCGCCCATTATCTCGACTATTACGGGCACCGCGTGGAAATTCCCGACGGCCTGCTCTCCTGGTTTTTCTGGGCCATACGCAACGAAGACTACCTGTACTGGAAGGATACGGAAATTCCCTGCCGCATCGAAAGCTCGACCATGGCGCTCAAGCTGCGGCCCTCCTTTGACGAGGACGGCCTGCGCTTCGACGTGATGCTCCAGCGCGAGGGCAAGCCCCCGTTTTCCATTCTGGATGACGAGCCGCGTGATGAAAACGAGCCCGCCGCGCAAAGCGGCGAAAGCACAACCTTCCACGGCCAGATGCCGCTGTGGGTGTGCTGGAACCAGGGCTTTTACCCGGTGCAGACCTGTTTGAACCATCAGGTGATCCAGTCGCTGGTGCGCAACACGCCGCTGGTGCCGCAAGAGGAAATTTCGGAATTCCTGGACAGGGTCTGGACGCGCCTGCCGTCGTCCGAACTGTACGAGCAGGAGGAATTCCTCAAGATCATGGAGCCGGTGTTCCAGCCGGCCACCTATAACCCCAAGCTGTTCCTCGGCGAAGAGGGCAGCCTGCTGACCCTGGAAATCCAGAATATTTACGAAACCGTGCACGGCGAATTCACGCTGCCCGGCCCCAACCCCGACTACCAGACCGGCAGCTACGTTTACGAGGGCCAGACCTTTCTGGTGCGCCGCAACCAGGGCGAGGAAAACGCCCTGCTGACCCAGCTTGCGGACATGCGCTTTCAGCCGCGCAGTTCGCGCCTGTGGTTCATGGAGCCGGAGGAGGCCATCGCCTTTCTGCTCGACGCCTACCCCACGCTGCTTGAAACCTGGCGGGTTTACGGCGAGGCCACGCTGTCGCGCTACAAGGTGCGGGCGTCGTCGCCGGTTATCCACGCGGCGGTGGAAAGCAACGAGAAGGAAAAGTGGTTCTCGCTCGACATCCAGGTGGAATACGACGGCCAGAACCTGCCGCTCGACCGCATCTGGAAGGCCTGGCTCAAGGGCAAGCGCTACGTGCAGCTTAAAGACGGCTCCTACGCCAGCCTGCCCGAAGCCTGGCTCGAAAAGCTGGCCCACAAGCTGCGGGTGCTGGGCTTCGACCCCTCGCGGCCGCCCAAGCGCCAGTTCAAGCAGTTTGAAGCCCCGGTGCTGGACAGCCTGCTCGACGACCTGCCCGGCGCGGTGGAGGATTCGTTCTGGAACAAGCTGCGCGACAATATCCGCAATTTCCAGCAGGTCACCCAGGTGGCGGTGCCCGCCGGCCTGGAGGCCGAACTGCGGCCCTACCAGCTTCAGGGCGTTTCGTACCTCAACTTTTTGCGCGAGTACGGCTTTGGCGGCATCCTGGCCGACGAGATGGGCCTCGGCAAAACCATCCAGACCCTGGCCTTCATTCAGCACATGGTCAACCGGGGCTGCACGGGCCCCAACCTGATCGTGGTGCCCACCTCCGTGCTGCCCAACTGGGATCGCGAAGCCTCCAAGTTTGTGCCGGAGCTTTCGCGCGTTATCGTGTACGGCAACCGGCGCGAGGGCATTTTTCGCAAAATCGCGGACGCGGATCTGGTCATCACCACCTACGCGCTGCTGCGGCGCGACATGGAAGAGCTGGAAAAGCACACCTTCAATTCCATCATTCTGGACGAAGCCCAGAACATCAAAAACCCCAACACGATCACCGCGCGTTCCGTGCGCAACATCCACGCGAACATGCGGCTCTGCCTTTCCGGCACGCCGATCGAGAACAATCTTTTTGAGCTGTGGAGCCTGTTCGAGTTTCTGATGCCCGGCTTCCTCGGCTCGCAGCACGCCTTCCAGCGCGGGGTGATCAAGCCCATCAAGGAAGGCGACACCGAAACTCTTGAATACCTGCGTGCGCGTGTAAAACCCTTCATCCTGCGCCGTACCAAGGCGGAGGTGGTGAGCGATTTGCCGCCCAAAATCGAAAACGTCACCTACTGCGCCCTGGCCGACGAGCAGGCCGAGCTGTATTCCGCCCTGGCCCGCAAGCTGCGCGACCAGGTGCTGGCCGACGTGGACGAGAAGGGCATGGCCAAGAGCCAGATGTCCATCCTCGACGCCCTGCTCAAGCTGCGGCAAATCTGCTGCCATCCCAAGCTGCTCAAGATGGACATGCCCGGCTTCCACACCAACATGATTTCCGGCAAGTTCGAAGCCTTCAAGGACATGATCATCGACATCGTGGAAGAAGGGCACAAGGTGCTGGTCTTCTCGCAGTTTGTGCAGATGCTGCACCAGATCCGCGGCTGGCTGCAAATGACCGACATTCCGTTCTGCTACCTCGACGGCTCCAGCAAGGATCGCCTGGAGCAGGTGGATCGCTTCAACAACAGCCCCGAGATCCCGATTTTCCTGATTTCGCTCAAGGCGGGCGGTACCGGCCTCAACCTGACCAGCGCGGACTACGTCATCCACTACGACCCGTGGTGGAACCCGGCCGTGGAAAGCCAGGCCACCGACCGCGCCCACCGCATCGGCCAGGCCCGTCAGGTCTTCTCGTACAAGCTGATCTGCCAGAACACGGTGGAGGAAAAAATCCTCAAGCTTCAGGAAATGAAGCGCGGCGTGGCCGAGGCCGTCATTCCGGGGCAGGACTCCTGGAAGTCGCTGACGCGGGCGGATTTGGAAATGCTGTTTGAAGTCTAACCCCGTGTAGCACCATGCCAGAACTGCTTGACCGAATCCGCAAGGCCAAACGCTGTGTGGCCCTGACCGGGGCGGGCGTGTCCACGCTGTCCGGCATTCCGGATTTTCGCGGCCCGCAGGGCCTGTACCGCCAAAGCGGCATCGACCCCGACCGTATTTTTGATCTGCGCGCCTTCATGCGCGATCCTTCCTATTTCTACGCCCATGCCGGCAAACTTTTTTATCCGGCAACGCCTCCGCGCCCCAGCGCCGTGCACCTTGCGCTGGCCCGTCTGGAGGCGGAAGGCCTGCTGCGGGCGGTGATCACCCAGAATATCGATTGCCTGCACCAGGCGGCGGGCTCGCGCCGCGTGCTGGAACTGCACGGCTCGCCGCAGCGGCACGCCTGCCTGGACTGCGGCGCGACGTACGCCTTTGCCGACATCGCCTCCCGCGTGCAGGGCGGCGTTATCCCGCGTTGCGACGCCTGCGGCGGCGTCATCAAGCCCGGCATCGTCTTTTTCGGCGAGATGCTGCCCGAAGACACGCTGGCCGAAGCGGAAGCCGAGGCCGCGTCGGCGGATCTCATGCTGGCGCTCGGCACGTCGCTGACCGTGTACCCGGCCGCCGCGCTGCCGGAAGTGACGCTGCGCGCGGGCGGCGACCTGATCATCGTCAACGCCGCGCCGACGCACCTGGACGAAAGCGCGATCCTGCTCGGCCGGGATTTGCTGGCCGCATTCGCCGATCTCGCGGCAGATTCCGGAGGGGCATAAATGGGCTGCTTTGTTTACGGGCAAAAGGAAACCGATCACCTTTCCCGCCGCTGCAAGAAAATGGGCGCGCTGATCGAGCGCCTCGGCCCCATCGAGCGCCCGGTGGACAGTGATCTGTTCGAATCGTTGGTGACCAGCATCGTGGCGCAGCAGATTTCCGGCAAGGCCGCCGCCACCGTCTGCAGCCGTTTGCGGGACAAGGCGGGCGGCGTCATCACGCCGGAGAGCATGGCCGCCCTGCCGGTGGAAGAGGTGCAGAGCTGCGGCACGTCCATGCGCAAGGCGTCGTACATCCGGGGCGTTGTGGATGCCGCGCTGGCCGGGGAATTGCGCATGGAAAGCCTGCGCGACGCGCCGGACGACGAGGTGGTGCGCCGCCTTTCCGCGCTCAAGGGCGTGGGCCGCTGGACAGCGGAAATGCTGATGATTTTTTGCCTGCAACGGCCCGATATCGTCAGCGACCTGGATCTCGGCATCCGGCGGGGCATGATGGCGCTGTACCGCAAAAAAGCGCTGACGCCCGCGCAGTTTGCCTCCTACCGCAAGCGTTATTCGCCCTACGGCTCCGTTGCCTCGCTCTATTTGTGGGCGCTGGCGGAGCGGCCGGAGCTGATGGCGGGCTGACCCCGCGAAATCCTGAGTGCGGCGCTTGCGCCCGGCGGAGCGCCACATCTTCTTGCGAAACGCTAAAAAAACGCTTGCCAAAAGTGAACCGATCTTGTAGTTTCCGTCTTCGCGCCGAAGTGGTGGAATTGGTAGACACGCTAGGTTCAGGGTCTAGTTCTCGCAAGGGAGTGGGAGTTCGAGTCTCCCCTTCGGCACCATCAGAAAATCAAAGGGTTAGCAGAGGGTTTGGCCGCTGCTAACCCTTCCTTTTTTGCCTCGCTCCGTATGCAATATATGCAAACCCCTTTTCGCAAAACCCGTGGATGAGTAATCAATTCATCAGGTTAGGGTTGGTTTGCTTTGTGGTTTCATATGCAACCGTTTGCATACGGATTATTTAGCCAATAATAACGCCGCATTACGCAAGTCCGTCGGCGCAAAATGGGTGTACCTGGCCGTGGTCTGGATGTCCGAGTGGCCCATCCATTCCTTGATGATCATCATGGTGGCCCCCTGTTGGGCCAGGCGCGTGGCGCAGGTATGCCGGAGCATGTGCGGCACGAACTGGGGATCGTCCGCGAAGTTCAGCCCCATCTTGACCTTGTGCCAGCCCCAACGCATCCACTCGTTGGACGCGCCGGGGAAGAGCAGGCCCGTTCCGCCCACCTTGTCCATGCGCTTGTCAATAACCGGCCGGATGGTGGGGACGATCGGGATGGTGCGGGGATGGCTGTTCTTGGTTTTCCAGGCGGTGATAGTTTCGTGCTCCAGGTCGATGTCCCGGCACTCCAAGCGCCATAGCTCGCTGCACCGGAAGCCGGTGTAAAGCAGCATGAGCACGGCGTCGCGGTGATCCTCGTAGCCGATGTGCTCCAGCCAGCCAAGGACGGCGGCCTCTTCTTCGCGGCTCAGAAAGCGAACCCGGTGCTCGCCCTCCTTCCGGCGCGGCATGGCCGGGACGCGCTCCAGCTTGCCGCGCTCTTTGGCGGTGCGCAGGATGCGCGAGAGGCAGGAAAGCTTGCGGTTTATCGTGCTGCCGCTGTTCCCGTCCTTGAGCAGGGTGGAAACGTAGTCGTCGATCCACTCCAGGGTGATCTGGTCAACGTGGGTTTTCTTGCCGAAGAACTTGAGCGCGGCCTGGCCGTTGATCTGATTTGTGGGTTCGGCGCTCTTGCCCTGCCATATCTGTTCCATAGTGCGCTGAAAGGCTTGCTCCAGCGTCCAGGTATGGCGGCCTGACTTTTCGTCGGCGTCCTTTTGTTTCAACTCCTGCGCCAGCGTATAGCGGGCAAGAATAGCCTCTTCGTAGGTGTTGACCTTTTTGGTGCGGCGCTCGCGCTTGACCATGACGTCCACAAGGTAGCCGTCGCCATGCTGGCGGATGCCCTTGAGAAGTGTTTTAGGTGGTTTCATACTTGCATTACCTCTTGTGAATCAAAGCCTCTGAATGCGTCGAACTCTTCGAGAAGTTCAGAAATGCTGACGTCAGAAATGAATCCCGGCAGATTGATCGTGTATTCTTCCATGATATTCGCCTGTCATGCGTATCCATTTAGCCAAGATAATGAATGAATATTCCGGCAAAGGCACAAAAAGCCACGGTGAGAAGAACGCCAAGAATGGCGTAAGGCAGTTCATCCATAAACATGAAGTCTCCATTCATAGGAAAGGCCCCGTCCAGCTACAGGGGACAGGGCCTTCTGTGGGGTTTAGAACTCGGCATGGCCTTTACCGCCACCGCCACCGCCGCACAACTCAGGCTCAAGGGCGGTGGCGCGGGACGATGAAGGCGAGGAGGCGGGAGGCAGAGCCTTCCTGTTGAGATAGCCCAGCTTCATGGTGAGCTTGCCGGAGTTATACAAGTCCACAATAAGCTGCTTGCCGAGGTCGGTAACGCTGATGATATAGCTGCCGTACAGCGGGCTGAACTTCTCCGTGAAGTGACTGCCGAGGTACTTGCTGTAGACGCGGTATGTCGCGTCCTTGCCGCCGCCGTTGTACGGCGTGGGCTGTGATCCGACTCTGTAGAGATAGCCGAGTTCGGCCAGACGGCGCTTGACGTCCTTCGTATTGACGCCCTGCAAAGTGCGGACAAAGGAATAGAGTTCAACGTCCGCGTGCGCGAAGGTGGCGTCGTAAACGGCTGCTTTGGGTTTGACGGCTTCCAGTTCGCGGGCCTGTTGGGCGGCAAGCTCCAGGGCGTCGGCCAGGGTGGCGGGCACCTCGAAATCCTTGCCGGGCTGGACGTTGTTCCGCATTCCCTGGCGGAACCAGACGTCAAGGGCAAGGCAGGCTTCCAGGCGGTATTGGTTCAACTGGGATTGGAGCGCGGGCCGGACTTTGCGGATGGTGAACAGCCAGGCGGACGCCATGCTGATGGGCAGGAGAAGCATTTTGCGATATTTGCCGTCCTGGGCAAGCACACCACTTTGCACAACGGTTGACGATAACACGGCGTCATCTTTGATTTTGATATACTGGTCTGCCCAGTTAATTCCAAAAGCCTGGCAAAAGCACCGGGGCGAAAAATAGCCTTCCCCGTTCTCGCCCATGGCGACGGCGATTTCGTTGCCGACAAGGGTGATGGTGTCGGCATAGGTGGTGGTGATGGTTTTGACGTTGGCGGTAGCGGCGCGGAGGGCGCGGGCCGAAGTACGATCGGGAAGGGGCTGGATAGCACGCATAGTGTGACTCCTATTAGGCGATGAACGCCAGCATTGCGATGAACATAAGGGCCGTGAACATTGCCAGATTGACGATGGTGTAAAATACCGCTTTCATTGCTGCTCCTGTTAGGAATGTTTGTTGGTTGTTGTTTCTGAAATGAAAAGGCGTCCTCATAGTGGTGATGAAGACGCCTCTTTGATTGAGAAACAATCAAGTGATTTTATATTGATCTAGTAGCGGTTGAATACTGCCACGCCGTCGGATACGTCGTGCGATGAAATATCGCCGTTGATTTCACAATCACGGGCGAACCGTTCAAAGTCGAAGTAGTAGCGGAGATTCTCGGGAATGGAATCAAGCATTCCTGTGCTTTCCGCGTATTCTTCGGCCCAGTCTTCAAGGCTTCGGTAAGTGCCTTGGTAGGAGTCTTGGAATTGCTCCAGGGCGTTGTCAAAGTCCGCGCCGCTCGGGACGGTGTTTTCCCAGAAGACCGCGAAAGGCTCGCCTTCATCGTTGACGGCTTCGGCCAGGGCGCAAACAAGGCCGATTTCCTCAAATTCGCTGATAGTGATGCCTTCAAAGCCTTCATGATCATGAATGGCCCACTCTTCCGCCCGTCGGCCTTCCTTGGCCGCCGCAGGGCTACCGGCAAGTAGGGCGTCAATGGAGCAACGGACGTGGTCAGGGCCTTCCAGGCAATCAATCCAGGTTCCGTGGTGGATTCCGGCGTTGTAATCGGCCAGCGAGGCGACGTAGATGCTAGGCATGGTATTCTTTCCTTTCTTGGGGCTGGTG
>JAVBMS010000019.1:0-51400 GCA_031552135.1 Mailhella sp. | reverse complement strand
AATTGCTGGACAGCGGGCCCTTGGGCTCCTCGGGCCAGATGATGCAATCCGCCATGGCGGAGCAGGGCAAAGGGCTGAAGCTCGACCTGATGGTTTAGCTTCACGTTTCGGGGAAGGCGGGGCGACCCGCCTTTCTTTTTTAATCGCCCCGCGCCTGGTTAACCTAGCTAACCGGGTTATGCCCGCGCTTTCAGCTCCTGAAGGCACATTTCCACAAATTCGCGAGGATACATGGATTTTTGCATGGTTTCCTCCACCGACAAACCGGACGCGAGAAAGCGCTTGACCACGGTTTTCATGCTCTCGCCCACCTCGACAACGTGCCCGTCCGGGTCGTAAAAGCGCAGGGCCCGCTGTCCCCAGTCGTAAGTTTTGAGAGGCGTCAGCACCTCAATGCCCGGAAAAGCGCGCAAATGCTCCAAAAAAGCGTCGAGATCCTCGTCCTCGAAGCTCAGTTCGCAGGCGTTGTTCTTATAGGCGGGCACGGCAAAAGCCGGGCTCAGGAATTCTTGCCAGTTCTTTTCCGTCAGCAGGCAAAACCCGCCTTCAAACACGACATAGTCGTCCAAATCCAGCATAACCGCGCAGCCAAGCACGTCCTGATAAAAACGGCGCGCAACGGCCATATCCTTCACCACCAGCAAACAGGCTTCCAGTTTCATGGCATCTCCTTGGGTTCAGCGGGTATGTTCCTCGCGCAATAGAGCCCATGCGCCGGAATAAGGCAAGACTTCTCCGGCGCTTCTCACAACGGACGGCGTTGTTTTTTCGTTTGCGGCGCGCGTGACGGGCGGAGCGCATGTTTCTAGACTTTATCATGCAACTTGCGCCCGCCCCCCTATTGCCTTAGATCTTTTCGACGATTCTTACGTTGTGGCCGACGCTCCGGAAAAGGCGGCGGACACGTTCAGGGAGAGGAGCCTTATGCCCGGATTTCATTGCATTACGTTTGGCTGCCAGATGAACGTCAACGATTCCCAGTGGATCGGCAGGGCGCTTGTCAGCCGCGGCTTTCAGGAGCAAAGCCTGGAAGAAGCCGACGTGGTGCTGATCAATACCTGCTCCGTGCGCGAAAAACCCGAGCAGAAGGTGCACAGCGCGCTTGGCCGGGTGCGTCAGGCCAACCCGCGCGCCGTGGTGGGCGTGGCGGGCTGCGTGGCCCAGCAGCTTGGCGCGGATTTGATGCGCCGCCACGCCCAGGTGCGTCTGGTGGCGGGGAGCGACGGCGTGGCCAACGTGCCGGACGCCTTTGTCCGCCTGCTGGCGGAGCCGGATTTGCGCCTCGCCTTTGTGGATTTCACGCCCGCCTTTCCGGATCGCGATCCCTGCCTCGGCCCCGGCCAGACGCCGGGCGGCCCCACGGCCTTTGTCAACATCATGCAGGGCTGCGACAATTTTTGCGCTTACTGCATCGTGCCGTACACGCGCGGGCCGCGTAAATCGCGTTCCGCCCGCTCCGTGCTGGACGAGTGCCGGGCCTGGATCGCGCAGGGCGCGTCCGACATCACGCTGCTCGGGCAAAACGTCAACGTGTTCGGCCAGGATCACCTGCCCGCCGCGCAGGGCGACGGCAAAGCCTTTCCCGATCTGCTGCGCGCGGCCGCCGCGCTGCCGGGTCTGACGCGCCTGCGCTTCGTCACGCCGCATCCGCGCGATTTTTCGGCCGAAACCGTGGCGGCCTTCGCGGAATTGCCGCAACTGTGCCCGCGCCTGCATCTGCCGCTCCAGTCCGGTTCCGACAGCGTGCTGGAACGCATGGGCCGGGGCTACACCCGCGCGCGCTATCTCGATCTGGTGGCCCGGCTGCGGGCCGCACGGCCGGACATAGCGCTTTCCACCGACGTGATCGTGGGCTTCCCCGGCGAGACGGAGGCGGAATTTGCCGCCACGCTGGATCTCATGGAAGAAGCGGGCTTCATGTCCAGCTTTTCCTTTGTGTACTCCGACAGGCCGGGCACGCGCGCTTCGGCCATGACGGACAAAGTGCCGCGCGAGGTGGGCCTGGAGCGTCTGGAGCGCCTGCAAAACGCCCAGGACGCCCGTTCCGCCGCCTGGCTGCAAAGCCTGGTGGGCAAAACGACCGAAATTCTGCTGGAAGCGCCGAGTCCGCGTCAGGATCTTGCCCTCGCCGATGCCGGGGAATGCGCGGAAACCTTCTGGCAGGGCCGCGACCCCTGGGGCGACGCGGTGCATGTCCGCCTTGCCGCCGGAGCCCCCGGCCTGCTGACGCCGGTGGCGATTACCGGCGCGAAAAAACATTCGCTTGTGGCTTCGCCCCTTATGCGCGGGCGAGGAGGAGCGCTGCCGTGATACCCGAACTCTCCGATATGATACCCCTTAAAGTGCTGGGCCTGACGCTGGATTCCGAAAACGAGGCGCCCATTCTGGTGCTGCAACAGGACGGCGGGCCGGAAATTCTGCCCATCTGGATCGGCCCGGCCGAAGCGCTTTCCATTTCCGTGGCGCTCAACGGCACGGCCGTGGACAGGCCCCTGACGCACGAAACCATGCTCGAAGCCATCCGCGCCATGGGCGGCGAAGTCAGCGGCCTCGACGTCACGGCGCTGCGCAAGGGCACCTATTACGCCGAGCTGGCCATCACGCACAGCGACAGCAACGTCACCCGCGTGGACTGCCGCCCCTCGGATGGCATCGCCCTGGCCCTGCGCAGCAACGCTCCCATCCGCGTGGCCTCGCCCGTGCTGGAAGAAACCGCCGCCACGCGCGACCGCCACCGCGGCGAAGACCTGATCACCGCCTTCACCCCTGTTCCCGGCGCGGACTGGGCCTCGCTGCTGCCCGGCATGACCGCCGCCAGCCGGTATAAAATGTAGGGACAGGGGAATGCGGCGACGCGCTCTGCTCTCGATGCCGTACGGCTCGTTGCTCTCGCTTACGGGCACGGCCCTGCGGGCCGCCCGTCGGGTCGGCGTCCCGCACCCCCGCAAGGGGCCTGAGGCCCCTTGACCCGCATTATCGCAAAAAACCCGCGCAAGGCGCGGGTTTTTTGCGTAAACGGGGTGCAGGGGACGTGTCCCCTGCCGGAGGGGCGCGGGGAGGCGGAGCCTCCCCGATCCCATACGTTACACATTCCCCGCCGTTTCGGGCACGCGGATGAACTGCGTCATGGCCAGCGCGGTCAGGGCCACGCCCACGCCGATGGCAAAGGGAATGCGGAAGTCGATCATCCAGAGCATGCCGCCCACCACGGGCAGGATCACCGCGATGATGTGGTTGACGGTGGAGCCCACGGCCATGCTGGGGGCGATGTCGCACGGGTCGGCGATCTTCTGGAAGAAGCTGCGCACGGCCATGGAGAAGTTGGAAAAAATCTGTTCCACAATATAGAGCGCGGCCACGACAAGGCTGTTTTCGGTCACGCAGTAGGCCACAAAAATGCAGGCCAGCGCCGTGTATTTGAGGGAGAGCAGTTTGCGCTCGCCCACGGAGTTGATGGCTTTGCCGATCAGCGGGTTGAGGAACCAGTTGATGACGTTGTTGACGATAAAGAGCGCCAGCATGGCCCGCACGGAAAACTGGAAGCGCTGCACCAGCAGAAAGATGGAAAAGGTGGTGAAAATATGCCGCCGCGCGCCGGAAAGGGCGTTCAGCACATAGTAGAGCCAGTATTTTTTGCGCACGACCATGTTGTGGCGCTGGGGCGGCAGCCCGGCCCGGCCGGGTTTCATGGCCAGGGCCGCGATGCCCCCGGCCAGCGCGATGCCGCCCGACGTTACGAAAAGCACGGTGTAGGGCAGGTGCAGCAGCGAAACCAGCACAAAGATCAGCCCGCCGATAAAGAGGCTGGCCCCGGCGGTGATGCCGCGCATTTTGCCCATGACCAGCGGCGCTTCCCGCACGTCGAAGTATTGCAGGATCAGCGACTGGGCCACAACTTCGTAATAGTGGAAGCCCAGCGACATAAGCACCGCCGTGAGCAGCACGCCTTCAAACGAGGGGAAAAAACCGGCGCAGAACGTGCCCAGCCCCGCGCAGCACACGGCCAGCGCGGCCAGCGTGTGCTCCTTGAAGAAGCATAAAAACAGCAGCACGCCCACGGAAAGCAGGCCCGGTATCTCGCGCACGGCGTGCACCACGCCGGTTTGCGCGCCGCTCACGCCCACCACTTCCACGGCAAAGTTGGTGTACAGGGCCGTCCAGCCCTGGAAGGCCACGGTGCTGGCCACGGCCAGCAGGAGCAGGAAGCGGAACATGGGCCGCGAGGCGACGTCTGTCATGTGGTTCAGGCCAGCGTGAAGTGGAGGAGGAAGGCGGCCGCCAGCAGCCAGACGACGGCGCTGACTTCCCGCGCGCGGCCCGTGCAGGCCTTGAGCGCGGCGTAGCTGATAAAGGCCAGGCCGAAGCCGGTCACGATGCTGTACGTCAGCGGCATGGCCGCCAGACACAGCAGCGCGGGCAGGCTTTCGGTCATGTCCGAAATGTCCATGCGGCTGATGTCGCTCATCATCAGCGCGCCCACCAGAATCAGGGCCGGGGCCGTGGCAAAGCCCGGCAACATGCCCACGGCGGGGGCGAAAAAGAGGCAGAGCGCCATCAGCAGGGCCACTGTCAGCGCGGTGAGGCCGGTGCGGCCGCCCTCGGCTATGCCGGTGATGCTCTCAAGGTAGCTGGTTACCGGCGAGGTGCCCAGAAGGCCGCCCAGCAGGGTGCCGCCCGCGTCGGCCATCATGGCGCGTTTAAAACCCCGGATGCGCGGCCCCTGCGGGGTGTTTTCGGCCAGTTGCGCCGGGCCGGAAAGCCCGATCACCGTGCCCATGGCGTTGAACATGTCCACCATGGTCATGGTGAACAGCACGGACAGGAAGCTGACGCTCAATATGGGTTTCAGCTCCATGGCCAGGAAGGTGTCGCCAAGGCCGGGCACGTCGAGGCTGACCAGATCCGCCGCGCTTTGCGGGGCCGGAGCCACGCCCAGGAACATGCCGAGGGCCGCGCTGGCCAGGATGCCGATCAGGATCGCGCCGGGCACGCCGCGCGCCATCAAAACGGCGCTGATCGCCAGCCCCGCGCAGGCAAGCAGCGTGGAGGGCGCGGTCAAATCGCCCACGGCAAGCATGGTTTCGGGGTTGGCCACGGTCAGGCCCGCGCCCTGGAAGCCGATCAGCGCGATAAAAAGGCCGATGCCCGCGCCCACGGCCAGCTTGATGTTGGCGGGCACGGAGCGCACGATCAGGGCGGGCAGCGGCGTGAAGGCCAGCGCAAGGAACAGCAGGCCCGACAGGAACACCGCGCCCAGCGCGTTTTGCCAGCTCAGTCCCATGCCCAGCACCAGCGTGTAGGTGAAAAAGGCGTTGACGCCCATGCCCGGCGCGAGCGCTATGGGCAAATTGGCCGCAAAGGCCATGAACAGCGTGGGCAGAACCGAGGCCCACACCGTGGCCGCGAAGGCCGCCTGTTCGGGCACGCCCGCCGCCGCCATGATGCCGGGGTTGACCGCCACAATATAGGCCATGGCCATAAACGTCGTCAGCCCGGCCAGAATTTCTTTTTTGACCGAGCTGCCGTACGCGCGAGGGTGAAATATTTTTTCCGCGAAATTCATGGAATCTGTTCCGGCTCCTTTGGATGCGCTTTGGCGTTCATACAGCGTTCCACCGCCGTGACCACGGCGTCGTAGCCCGTGCAACGGCACAAGTTGCCCGCCATGCCGCGGCGGATTTCGTCGCGGCTCAGGGTTTCGCCGGGGCGCTCGCGCCGCTGTTCCTCCAGCAGCGCCGTGGCCGACATCACGATGCCCGGCGTGCAAAAGCCGCACTGCACCGCGCCCGCGTCCACCAGCGCCCGCTGCACAGGCGAAAGCCCGCTCGCGGATTCGCCCTCCACGGTGCGGATGTGCATGCCCTCGGCCCGCACGGCCAAAACGAGGCACGAATCCACGGCCACGCCGTCCAGCAGCACGGTGCACGCGCCGCATTCGCCCACGCCGCAGGCCTGTTTGGTGCCGGTGAGGCCCTCGGCGCGCAGCATGTCCAGCAGCGAGGCGCGTTCGTCCACGTCGATGCGGCGCGGCGCGCCGTTGATGATGCAGTCCACGGTGCGGATCATGTCATGCTCGCGCTTTGCCCGGCGCTGTCCGGGCGTTTGCTGAAGGGTGTTCTAACGCGCCTTGCCCGCCCCGTCCAGAGTCTTTCGGGCGTGTTCGGCGGCCTGATGCAGAAGGCGCTCGGCCAGGGTCTGGATAATATGCAGCCGGAAATCTTTTTCCGCCCGCCAGGACGAGCGCGGGCTCACGTCGCCAAGCGCTGCTTCGGCAATGGCGGCAAAGCTCGCGGGCGTGGCGGGCAGGCCAGGGGCCGCGGCTTCGGCCCGCGGGCAGCGGACGGGCGTGGGCGCGGCCACGGTAAAGGCCAGACGCAGCGCGGCGATGCGCGGCGTTGGATCGTCCGTGAGCGTGAGGTGGACGGCGCAGCCGATGGTGGCGATGTCCATGGCGGCGCGCATGGCGTATTTGCTCCAGGCCCAGCCGGAGGAGGGCGGCGTGGGTGGAATGACGATTTCGGCCAGCAGTTCGGCGGGCCTGAGGGCGACGCGGCCGGGGCCGAGATAAAAATCGGCCAGGGGCAGGGTGCGCTCGGCCATTTCGTTGCCGCCGCTGAGGGAAACGAGGCGCAGCGCGGCGTCCAGAACGAGGAGCGGGGCGGCGCTGTCCGCGCTGACCGCGCCGTTGCACAGGTTGCCGCCCAGCGTGGCCATGGCGCGGATTTGCGGCCCGGCCACCGTGGCGGCGGCTTCGGCCAGCAGGGGAACGCGCTCGCGCGCCAGCGGCGAGGCGATCAGGCGGCGGAACGTGAGGTTGGCGCCCAGGCGCAGCGTGCCGCCGGCGTCAACGTATTCGGCCGCGAGTTCGGGCAGGCGCAGAATATCGACCAGATGCGCCGGCTCCATGCTGTCGCGCAGGCCCACCAGCACGTCGGTTCCCCCGGCCAGCGGGCGCGCGCCGGGATGGTCGCGCAGCAGGGCAAGGGCGTCGGCCAGGCGGGTGGGGCTGTCCAGCCGGGCTATGCTAAACATGGCGGCCCCCTGTCAGTCCGGCATCCCGCAAGTGGCGGAACAGCGCCTTGGGCGTCAGCGGGATTTCGTTGATCGCCACGCCCGTGGCGTCCAGCACGGCGTTGCGCAGGGCCGGGGCGGGGCTGATGAGCGGCGGCTCGCCCAGCGCCTTGTTGCCGTAAGCGCTGGAAGGCTCGACGGTTTCCACGAACAGGCAGTCCAGATCCGGCACGTCGGTGATGCCGGGCATTTTGTAGTCCAGCAGGTTGGGGTTGAGCACGCGGCCCGTGGCGGGGTCGAGCAGCAGCTCCTCAAGGAGCGCCCAGCCGATGCCCATGGCCATGCCGCCGTGCACCTGGCCTTCGGCAAGCAGCGGGTTGATGATCACGCCGGAATCGTGGACGTTGAGCATGGCCGCAATGCGCGTCCGGCACAGCGGCACGTCCACCTCCACCTCCACAAACGTGCAGCCGAAGGCGGGCGGCGAGGCGTCGGCCTTGGCGCCGCGCTCCGCCACCAGCGGGCTGCCGTGGCGCTTGTCGTAATAGGAGCGCAGGGCGAGATTTTCCAGCGTAAGCGCGGGTTCGTCCGCCTGCTGATCGAGCCGGAAGACGGCGCTGCCGCGCAGATCAAGATGTTCCGGCGACGTTTCGAGCAGCGCGGCGGCGCTTTCCAGCACCAGAACGCGCATGGCTTCGGCGCAGTCGCGCACGGCGAGGCCGTTGACGTAGGTTTGGCGCGAGGCGTACGCGCCGGGGTCAAAGGGTGTCACGTCCGTATCCTGCGTGGAGATGACGCGCACGCGATCATAATCCACGCCGAGCGTGGCCGCCGCCATCTGGGCGAACACGGCGTCCGCGCCCTGGCCGATTTCCGTCGCGCCGCAGCTCAGGTGGAAGACGCCGTCCTGCTGGAGCGCAAGGCGCGCGCCCGCGGATTCGACATTGACGGGAAACGTGCCCGTGCCGTAGGCGAACACGGCCAGGCCCACGCCCCGGCGTACGGGCAGCCCTTGCGCTTCGGCTTCCTTGCGCTGGCGGGCGGCGGCGGCGCGGCGTTCGGCCCAGCCGAAGCGCTCCGCGCCCTGGCGCAGGCATTCGGCCAGGCCGTGCGTGGCGATGGGCTTGTGGTTGACGGGCGAAAGCGCGCCGGGGCGGCCGACGTGGGCGAGGCGGAATGCCAGCGGGTCAACGTTCAGGGCGCGGGCCGCGTCGTCCACCAGCGACTCCACGGCAAAGCAGACCTGGGGCGAGCCGTAGCCGCGCATGGCTCCGGCCGTGGGCGCGTTGGCGTACACGCTGCGCGCGTGGTAGCGGTAGGGCAGCCCGGTGTACACGGCGGCCATTTTAACGCCCCCGGCCCGCGCGATGGAATGGCCGTGCGAGGCGTAGGCCCCGGTGTTGGACAGGGCGTCCACGTCCAGCGCGGCCATGCGGCCGCCTTGCAGGCCGAGGCGCGCCTGCATGTGGAAGGCGTGGCGCGTGCGCGTGGAACGCAGGGTTTCTTCCCGCTCCAGCGCCATGCGCACGGGCCGCCCGCCGAGTTTGGCGGTGAGAAACGCGACCATGGGCTCCAGCACCACATCCTGCTTGTTGCCGAAGCCGCCGCCCACCACGGGCTTGATCACCCGCACGCGGCTCCAGGGGATGCCCAGCGCCTGGCCCACGATGCGGCGGCAGATATGCGGGATCTGGGTGGAGGACACCACGACAATGCGCTCCAGATCGTCCATGTAGGCGTAAGCCGTATGGTTTTCCATCTGGCAGTGCTGCACGACGGGCGTGCGGAACGCGCCGGAAACCACGATGTCCGCGCCTGCCAGCAGGTCTTCGCTGAAATCGTTGACGGACAGCGTATGTTCGGCCAGCAAATTGCCCGAATCGCCGCCCCGTTCGGGGTGCAGGGCGGGCGCGTCCGGCGCGAGGGCCTGTTCGGCCGTGGTGACGACGGGCAGAAGCTGGTACGTCGCCTTGACCAGCGCGGCGGCCTGCCGCGCGACGAGCGGATCGGCCGCGACCACCACGGCGATTTCGTCGCCGTCGCAGCGCACGTGATCGGTCAGCAGGCGGCGGTCGGCCGCGTCCTGATGGGCGGGATCGAGCGAATACGGGTGCCCGGCCGTGGCAAAGGCGTGGGCCGGAACGTCGGCCGCCGTGAACACGGCGTCCACGCCGGGCAGGGCCAGGGCGGCCGAAACGTCAACATGCGTGACCAGCGCGTGGGCCACATCGGCGCGCACATAGACGGCGTGCCGTATGCCGGGCATGGTGAAGTCGTCGGCGTAGCGGGCGCGGCCTGTGACTTTGGCGACCGCGTCCGGCCGCTGGAGGGGACTGCCTATCGTCCGGAGAGAACGGACTACCGTCATGGCGCGCCTTTGGCGACAGCCGGAGAGGACGTTCGGGTTCAGGTCAGGTTCGGCTCATGATCTGGTCAGGACAAGCGGCACGCAATGCAGGGAGTGCGAAAGCTCTTCGGTGCGCTCCAGCTTCCAGTCCCAGGAGCCTTCGGGCCAGCCGGCAAGAGCCGCCAGTTCGGCCGCCAGGGCGCGGATATTGATCACGGGGTGGCGGGCAAAAACCTGGGGCAGGCCGTGGGTCAGGTTGCAGGCCAGGCACTTGCTGCCGCGCTGGTGCAGCTCGAAGGCGAAATCCAGGCGTTTGGGCGCGGCCTTGATCAGGGCCAGGCGGATGTCGTACGCGCCGTCTTCCGCGTCGCCGAACAGCGCCTCAAAAAACGCGTCGGTCTTTTCCGGCGGGAAGAGGGCGTTCAACCGCTCCGGGGAAAAGACGGAAGCAAAATCCTCAGAATGCGCGGGCATAGGCTCTCCAGTACGCTTGTACACGGGCTTAAGCCTAGCATGGAGGGCAGGGCGGGGCAAGCGCGGCGCCGTGATGTTTCTGGCGTTTGCGGCGCTGCGGAGGCTTAAACGCGTCAGGCCCCGTTGCCGGGGCCTGAACGGATGATGCGCGGGGGCTTACTTCAGCGATTCCAGCACGTGGCGCAGTTCCTGCGCAACGCGCGAAAGCTCCTGCACCGCGGACGAGGACTGGAGCATACCCTCGGTGGTTTCGGCCACAACGGTGTTGATTTCGTCGATGGCGCGGGTGATTTCCTCGGACGTGGCGCTCTGTTCCTCGGCGGCGGTGGCGATGGAGGCCACCACCGTGGAGGTGGCGGAAGCCAGCCGGACAATGCCCGAAAGCGCCTCGCCGGACGAGTTGGCCACCTGGGTGGCGTTGGACACGCCGTTCACGGCGTTGCCCACTTCCGCGATGTTCAGCTTGGTGGACTGCTGGATGGCGGAAATGCTGGAGCCGACTTCCTGCGTGGCGTGCATGGTTTTTTCGGCCAGCTTGCGCACTTCGTCGGCCACCACGGCGAAGCCCCGCCCGGCCTCGCCCGCGCGGGCGGCTTCAATGGCGGCGTTGAGGGCCAGCAGGTTCGTCTGATCGGCGATGTCGGAAATCACGTTCATGACGTTGCCGATGGATTCGGCCTGTCCGCCCAGTTCTTCCATGTTCTTTTGCAGGCGCACCGCCACCTGGTTGACGCCGCTGATGGCGCTGACCACCTGGTTGACCAGATCCGCGCCGCCGGTGGCGTGGTTGCGGGTTTCGTCGCTTTGTTCGGAAGCCTGCCCGGCGTTGCGGGCCACCTCAAGCACGGTGGCGTTCATTTCGGCCATGGCGCTGGCGGTGGATTCCACGCGGGTGCGCTGCATTTCGGCCCCGCGCGACACCTGCTCCACCTGGGCGGCAAGCTGCTCGGAGGCCGAGGCCACGCGGTCGGCCAGCGCGGAGGCCTGGGTGGCCACGTTGCGCATCAGGGCTTCCTGGTTTCTGATCTGGGTGTTGTCGGTCAGAATTTCCATGCAGCCGACGAGGGTGCCGGTCAGGTCGTTGAGCGGCAGGGTGTTGACGTGGAAGATCATGGTTTCGCCGCCGGCGTTGACGCTTACTTCGCCGTCCACGCTTTCACGGGAGCGGTAGGTGCGCTTGGCGAAACAGTTTTCAGTGGTGCACACGCCGGTCTTCAGCTTGTCGCCGCAGAACTCGCCGCTGGCTTCGCCGCCCGCCACCTGCTGGCCCAGCGAGTTGAGGAAGCGGATTTTCCTGTCGGTATTGATGGACATGATGCCCACGGGCAGAAGATCCAGAATTTTGGTGTACGAGGAGGCCACGGTGTTGATGGCCCGGGCGAGATCGCCGAAGTTGCCGCGGAAGTCGCCTTCGGTCAGGCGGGCGCGGAACTGGCCGCTGGCAATGCTGTTGGCCATGGCGTTGCTGGTGTCCACCACCGTTTGCAGGACGGCGGGGATGTGGTGCAGGGCGTTGACCATGCCGCCGATTTCGCCTTTTTCCCTGATTTTGGGATCGTAGGCGAAGTCGCCGGCGGCCACGGCGCTGGCGTAGGCCGAAACCTTGGTCAGCACGCGGATGAGCGACATGACGATGAGCAGCGCGAAGAGCACGCCCAGCACGATGCCGCCGATGGACATGCCGAGCATGAGGTTTTGCGAAAGCGAGTTGTTGGCGCGCGTGTCGTCGCCGCACAGCTTTTTATCGACGGCGATGCCCTTGTTGAGGTCGGCGATGGCGGCGAGGGCATCCTGGTTGGCGGTGACGGCGGCGCCGAGGCCGTCAATGGTTTGCAGGGCGTTGGCCTGCTGATCGGCCAGGGCTTTGAGCATGCTGTCATAGGCAACATGGTAGGCTTCGCGATCCTGGCGGGACATGACGGCCGTAACCGCGTTGTCCAGCGTGGGTATGGCTTTTTGGATCGCGTCGATTTCCGCAAGGAGAACCTGGGCGGTTTCGCTCGACATGCCGCTGTGAAAATCCATCAGCGCGCCGTTGAGGCGCGAAAGCTCGTACCACACGATGTTCAGGGCGGCGCTGACGTTGGTGTAGTCGTTGCGGGCGGCGGTTTCGCCCAGCTTGGTCAGCGCGAGGTGCAGGTTGTCCACGGAGGGTTTGATGGCGGCGAGGTAGGCCTTGTTCCAGGAGGTGACGCCGCCGTCCACCTTGTTCAGCACCTCGGCGTAGCTTTTGAGGGCGGTGTCCAGGCTTTGCAGCGCGGCGATCCGCTCCTGCTTGCGGGACTGGCTGAGCAGCTTGCTCACAATGCTTTGCGCGCTGGCAATCTGCTCTTTGGCCGTTTTGATGCCGTCCGGATTGTAGGTGCTGGCGAAATGCTCGAGATGGTACGCGGCGGCGTAGCCGGCGGTGGCGACGTCGCTGAGCAGGACGTCCATGGTGCCGAGGCGCTCGTATTCGAGGAAGGAATCGCTGGCCGAACTGAGCCCTCGATACCCGATGACCGAAATACAGGCCAGAATCGCCGTGGTAAGGGTGAAGCCGAGGATAATCCGGATTTTTGTGGTCATACTGTCGCTCCGTGGGGATGTCGTGCCAGAGGGGAAGGATGCCTGGGCCGAAAACCGGAGTTGTTGGCCTGCCTTTGGTTGCGTGGGGCGTTAATGATGAAGGCGGATTTGGTGGAGATTAACGACTTTAACTTGCCATAGGATGATAAGAAAAGCAAAAAGAAAATGCGAAAGAGGCAATAATTGAAAAAAGAAATCGGTTTTAGCCTGTTTCAGGCGGATCAACAGAAAAAATTGTTCGGCGCATAATTTTATGCGGATGGTATGCAGTACACTTACAAAAATTTTAATTGTTATAGTGGAAAAACAGTGCGGATACTATGTGCATTATTTATGCTGCGCCGGGCTGGATCGGGCAAAGAAAATCGATCCCGGGCCGTAAGCGCGTCTTTGAGACTGCATGGGAAAAATTTCGCATAACGGTTTGGCACGCGCATGCGAAAATAATGTGAAAAAAAGGCACGCGATCCGTTACGGATCGCGTGCCTGCTTGGGCGGGGCGGCCAAAGCCGCCCCGTGGCGTCACTCAGGTTTTTCAGGCGTGCAGAAGCGCGAACACCCGCTCCGGCGTCAGGGGGATTTCGTACACGGGAATGGACAGCGCGTTGCTGACGGCGTTGGCGATGGCCGCCGCCGGGCACACGAGGCTGCATTCGCCCGCGCCCTTGGCGCCGTAGGGGCCGGCCGTGTCCACGCACGGCACAATGATGCTTTCGATTTCCGGCAGGTCGTTGGCCGTGGGCACCAGGTAGGTGTGCATATTGCGCTGGTTCTGGCGGCCCTTGGCGTCGTAGGTGATTTCCTCGGTCAGCGCGTAGCCCAGGCCCTGCACCGCGCCGCCTTCAATCTGGCCTTCCACGATTTGCGGGTGGACGGCCACGCCCACGTCGTGCGCGGCCACCAGTTTGTTCACGGTCACCTGGCCGGTTTCGGTATCCACCGAAACGTCCACAAAGCAGGCGTGCCACGGCGGCGAGTTGGGCGGCACGGTGCGGCCCACGCCGATGAACTGCTTGTTGCGGATGTGCGCGTAGTAGCACAGGTCGCCCAGATCCACGCTGTCGGCCTTGCCGGCGATGAAGTCGTCCACCGAGCCGGCCGGAGCGCCGCTTTTGCCGGCGCGGCAGGCGAAGCCGTTGGCCAGCGCGAGATCCGTGGGCGCGCAGGCGGCCAGTTCCGCCAGATAGGCGAGAACCCGCTCACGCGCGTCTTCGGCGGCGGCTTTGACGGCCGTGCCCGCCGCGTACAGCGTGCGGCTGGCGTGGCTGCCGATGGCGAAAGGCGTGCTTTGCGTATCGCCGAAGGTGATGGAGGTTTTATCCAGCGGCACGCCAAAGGCTTCGGCGGCCAGCATGGGCAGGGTGGTGCTGGTGCCGGTGCCCAGATCGGGCACGCCCACGGCCAGATGCAGCGAGCCGTCCACCTGCACGGTGATGTAGGCGTTGTCAAAGTCCACGCAGAAGGGCCAGGCGTTGGAAACGTGCGTGCCCACGGCCATGCCGATGCCGCGTTTAACCGTGCCGGAGCGGTCGAGCGTGGCGCGGTTGGCCCAGCCGATGCTCTTGGCGCCCGCGTCCATGCAGGCCTGCAGGGCGGTGGTGCCGCACGGGAAGGGCAGGAACCAGGGTTTGCCGGCCTTCATGATGTTCTTTTCGCGCAGGGCGAGGGGGTCCATGCCGAGGCGCAGGGCCATTTCTTCCACGCAACGCTCCAGGGCCATGGTGCTCTGGGGGTTGCCGAAGCCGCGCATGGCCCCGGCGGACGTGGTGTTGGTGTAGGCGGAATGGCCCACGTAGCGCTTGTGGGGCATGTCGTACACGGCGAGCGACATGGCGCCGGCCACGCCGGGCAGTTCCACGCCAAAGCTGCAATACGCGCCGGTGTTGAACAGGCCGTACAGGTCGAGCGCGTGGAACGTGCCGTCTTTCTTGGCGCCGAGGCGCACGTGGAAGCGCACGCCGTGGCGGGTGTCGGAGGCGATGAAGTCTTCCTCGCGCGAGAAGACGCACTTGACCGGCTTGCCGGCAAGCTGGGCCAGGGCCACGGCGATGACTTCCGCCTTGGCCGAAAGGCCGATGCGCACGCCAAAGCCGCCGCCCACATAGGGCGGGGCCAGCACGCGGATTTTGCTGGCGGGCACGCCAAAGGCGCTGGCCAGGATGAAGCGCGAGGGATGCGGCGTCTGGCTGGTGCTCCAGACGGTGATGCCGCCGTCGCCGTCCACCTGCGCCACGGCGGCCTGGGTTTCCATCTGCACCTGCTTGACGACGGGCAGGATAAAGTCTTCTTCCACCACCACGTCGCACTCTTTGAAAGCGTCGTCGATGTCGCCGTCGCCCCAGGCCAGGCGGATGATCTCGCCGGGGATGTTGTGGCCTTCGGGCGTGACGTGCTTGTCGCCGTGCAGGGCGGGCGAGCCCGGCTTCATGGCTTCGCGCGCGTCCATCACGGCGGGCAGCAGTTCGTATTCCACCTTGATGGCGTCCACGGCCGCCTGGGCGATGGCCGGGGTGTCGGCGGCCACGGCCGCCACTTCGTCGCCCACATGGCGCACGACGGAGTCAAAGACGTACTGGTCGAGCACGCGCTCCTGGCCGGGCACGGTGGTGAACATGGGGGCCGAGGCGTTGTAGAGGTTGCGCGGCGTGTTGCCGTGCCAGGCCACGGCGCGCACGCCCTTAATTTTAAGCGCTTCGGAAAAGTCGATATTCACGATGCGCGCGTGGGGATGGGGGCTGCGCAGCACCTTGGCGTGCAGCATCCCCGGCAGGGTAATGTCCGAGGTGTACATGGCCGTGCCGCGCACTTTGTCGAACGCGTCGCGGCGGACCACCGTATTGCCGATCAGGGAACTCATCGCGCGGCCTCCTTCTTCACATTTTGCAGGTCGCGGGCCGCCTGCTCGATGGCGGCCTCAATTTTGACATAGCCGGTGCAGCGGCAGATGTTGCCCGAAATGGCCGAGCGGATGTCCGCCTTGTCCGGGCTGGGGTTGGCGTCCAGAAGCGCCTTGGCCGAAAGCACCATGCCGGGGATGCAGTAGCCGCATTGCACGCTGCCCTGATCCATGAAGGCCTGCTGGATGATGTCGGGCCTGCCGTCTTTGGAGAGCCCTTCGACGGTGAGGATGTTCGCGCCTTCCACCTTGCCCATGGGCACAAGACAGGAATCCGCGGTTTTGCCGTTGAAGATGACGGTGCAGGCGCCGCAGTCGCCGGAGCGGCAGCCCGCTTTAACGCCGGTAAGCTGAAAATGATCGCGCAGAACGTCCAGCAGCAGCGTGCCGGGATCCGTCGTCACCTCGACCGCTTCGCCGTTCAGCGTAAAACGTATGGTTTGCATGAAACTCTCCTTAAATGGCTAGCGGGTCGCGCGTTCGAGGGCTTTGGCCAGGGCGCGGCGGACAAACACGGGCAGCACGCCTTCGCGGTATTCCTTGCTTCCGCGCACGGCGCTGCTGCGGAAATCCGCGTCCTGCTTCGCCAGAAGGCCGGCTTCGGCAAAAACGGAGGGCTCGGCCTTCTTGCCAAGCAAAAAGGCTTCGGCCTTTTGGGCGCGCACCGGGCCGGGCCCGGCCGGAGCCATGACAATGGCGACGTTTTTGACGAGGCCCGCGTCCACATGCAGATGGACGGCCACGCACAGCATGGGCAAAGAAAGCGCCTTGCGCTGCTCCATGCGCGCATAGGCCGAAGCCATGCCCGCCCCCGGCAGGGGCACGCGGAACTGCACCAGGCACTGCTCGCGGCTGTTCACCGCCGAGCGGCCCACGCCCTTGTACATGTCGGCCATGGGGATTTCACGCATGCCGTCGGCCCCGGCCACCACGCAGGTTGCGCCCAGGGCGCTGAGCGTAACGGCGGAGTCCGCCGCGGGCAGGGCGTTGACCACGTTGCCCGCCAGCGTGCCCATGTTGCGGATTTGCGTGCTGCCGACCTTGGCGCAGGCCTCGGCCACGGCGGCGGCGTACTGGCGCACCAGAGGCGAAACGGCGGCTTCCGTGTGCGTGACGCAGCCGCCGATGACAAGAAAGCCGTTGTCCACGCGGATGTCCTTCATGCCGGGGATATCCCCCAGGTCGACAAGGCGGGCGCTTTTACGGCTTGGGTTGGCTTCGGCTATGAGCAAGTCGGTGCCCCCGCCGATGACTCTGCCTTTTCCCGGTGCTGCCAGCAGCAGGCTCACAGCCTCCTGCACGGTGTGCGGGCGAAAATATTCCTGGCTCATGTCTCCCTCATTTGCCGGTAAAAGGTGCGAAGCCGGCTGGCACGGACGGCGCAGCGGACTCTTCGGACAATTAGAATCCGAATAACGGATCAGGAAGACTGTGTCAACACGGCGCTCTTAATTAACAGGCTGCATGTCGTGTGTATTGTGAAGTGAATGACAAGGGCTGTTGTTGTGGGCAACACGGGCCACACATGGGTCTTCCGGCTTTTCCCCCGGCTTTGTTTGACCGCCGGCGCTTTGGGCTCTTTTATTGTGAAAAAAAGGACGGCGCCTGATTATTCCTGCCCCAAAGCCGCTGAGAACGGCTGGGAGCCTCTTCAAAAGAAATGCCGTGCCGGCTGTTGGCCGTCCGCCTGCCGGCAACCGGACGCAACACATCCCGCCCGCGCGGCCGGGCAGCGCGGACGGGATGTACCGTGATTCGGCCGGCGCGCAGGGCGCGCTACACCGTAAACGAAACGCCTATGCTCAGCGGGGCCAGGGCCATGGCTTGCAGGCCCGTGGGCTGGAAGCGGGAGGAGGGTTCGGCTTCCGCGTGGCGCACCGGCTGTTCGGCCGCGCCGTGCTGCGCGGGGCTTTGCCCGCGCGCTTCCCGGCCGAGGCGTTCGTTCACGGCGGCGGGCAGCGGGGGGTGCTCCAGATAGTTGTGGGAAAGCGGCGTGGGGGCCGGGGGCGCGAACGCCGCGTCGGCCGGGCGATCCAGCGGATAAAAGCCCGCCGTGGGCACGGCGTCGGGTTCGGCGCGCGCCACGTCCACGGGCGGGATGCCTTCGGCCGCGAATTCCGGCATGGCGGCCAGAAGCTTGGAGGGCCGCACATGCAAAGGCACGCCGGTTTCGGCGAAGCCCGCCTCGTCGGCCTGGCGGCTGTAGGCGTAGGCCGCGCTCATGTCCACGCCCAGCCGGGACTGGTATTCGTAGTATTCCACGTCCGCCGCGCGCTGGTTGGACTCGGCCAGGCCCTGCGCGTAGTGGAACGCGCGCGACGTATCCAGGCGATCCACGTCCTGCGCGGCCTGCGCAAATTCCGCGTCGCCCGCCTGCAAAAGGCGCTGGTAGGCGAAGGCCGCGTCGTCCTCTCCCGCGTAGGCCGCCTGGCGCGTGCTGTAGCCCTGGAGGAACGCCCGATCCCCGCCCTCGCGCCACATGGCGTGCAGGGCGCGGTTGTCGCGCGTGTCAAAGGGGCCGTCCAGGTCGCTTTCGGGCAGGCTGCCCCGGCCCAGCGTGTCCAGCCGCCGGTTGAGCGGCAAAGGCGGGCCGCTGACCGTGAAGGACGGGCCGCTGACCGTGGTGGGGCCCTTGAGGAAAACCGGCTCGCTCAGGCCCGCCGGAGCGCCGATGGAGGTGACGCCCGAAGGCACGGCCTGATCCCGGCGTCCGGCCACGCGCTCTTCGTGGATGGCTTTGAGGCTGGCCTCGCGCATGACCGGCGCGATGTCGTCCACAAAAACCGGCCCCTCCTGCAAAATGTATTGGGGCGCGGGCAGGGCCTCGGCGGCGAAGGCGCGCATGGCGTCGGCCTGTTGCAAAAAGACGCCGCGCGGCTCGTCCGCTGGCGCGCCGATGGCGGGCGCGCCGCTGAAAAAGACGCCGACGGGGCGCTGGGAGGGGCGGACGTAGATATAGCCGTCGTCGCCCTGCAAAAAGAGCGGCGCGGGCGGCGGCGCGATATAGGCCTCGGCCCCCGGCGCGGCGGGTAGGGTGGAGGAGCGGCCGGGCATGCCCGGAACGGACGGCGCGGCCGGAAAATCGCGCGCCGCGGGGCGGGCCGCGCCCTGGGCGCTCTGCCATTCGCTCACGGCGTTGAGCGGCGCGGAAGGCGGCCTGTCTGCCAGGCGCGTGATCAGGCTGCCGGGGATGTGGTACGCATCCCGGTACAATTGCCGGAAGCCGGGCCGCAGATAACTGACCACCAGGGCCTGATCCGTGCCCGCAAGACCGGAGACGACTCCCATACGTCCGCCTTACGAGCCGGCCAGCGGAAAGGCGGGCGGGCTGTTGGCGCATAAAACCCGCGCGGTTGGCGCTTTTTCCGGGCTGTCGGCTCGTTTGCAAAAAACTTTAGGGGAAAACGAAAAAAAAGAAAAGACGGCGCGCGTGAGCGTTCGCGTTCGTCCAGCCTCTGTTGCCTTCCCTCAGTGCATGATGCAAAATGCAGCAGACGGAACATGAGAAGGAACATGGGGGAGGCCACTATGCCGGATGACGCCCTGTTTACCCTGCGCGCCGACACGCCCGATCAGATCGCGGCCCATATGTACAAGCAGGTGGGGCTGGAAGCGGCCCTGGGCTATTTGTACCGCATCATGCGCGAGAGGCTGCCCGTCACCCGCATGCAGTGCGGCATTTTTGACTTTGAGGAGGGCCTGGTCTGGCAACTGGCCACGCTGGGCACGTTTCCCGGCCGCGTGCCCGGGCATGTGGTGCGCATTGCCGACATTGTCAGTGATTTTGAAGAGCCGTTTTCGCTGGAAGCGCTTTCCCGGCTGAGCGTCGCCAAGCGCAAAAAAGGCGAGCCCGTCCGGCTGCCCGCCTACATGGCCGACTACGCCCGGCACGCGGCGTTTGTCCGCTTTCCGCTTTTTGTGCGCGACAACGTGGTCTGCGCCCTGACGCTGTACTGCGACGAGCCCGGCGTGCCGCGCGCGGCGAATGTGCGCGATTTGGCCGCGCTGGCCGCGCCGCTTGGCGAGGCGATGTCGGGCTCGATTCTGGGCGGGCGGCTGCACGCCGGAGATCAGGGCGGTTCAGCCGTCAAACTGTTGCGGCAGTGCCCGGACATGGCTTCGGCCCTGCAACGGATGGAGCGGGTGGCCCTGACCGACGCCACGGTGCTGCTGACCGGCGAAACCGGCGTGGGCAAAGGCTTTGCGGCGGAAGCGATCCACGAGCTTTCGGGCAAGCGGGCCGGGCCTTTTGTGGCGGTTAACTGCGGGGGCCTGCCGGAATCGCTGATCGACAGCCTGCTGTTCGGGCACGAGCGCGGCGCGTTTACCGGCGCGATCCATGCCTCCAAGGGTTATTTTGAGCAGGCGCAGGGCGGCACGCTGTTTCTGGACGAAGTGGCGGAACTGCCCCTGCCCGTGCAGGCGCGGCTGCTCCGCGTGCTGGACAAGTTTGTCATCCAGCGCATCGGCAGCCCCAGGCAGACGGCGCTGGACGTGCGCATCATCGCCGCCACCAACCGGGATCTTGAGGACATGGTGGAGCGCGGCGCGTTCCGCGAAGACTTGTATTTCCGGCTGCACGCCTACCGCATCGATATCCCGCCGCTGCGCGGGCGCCCGCGCGATCTGCCCGTGCTGCTGCGGCATTTTATGTACGAAAAATGCCAGCGCATGAAGCTGGCCAGGGTGCCCGGCGTGTCGCGCACGGAGCTGGACGCGCTGGCGGCCTACGCCTGGCCGGGCAATGTCCGCCAGTTGGAGCATGTGGTGGAAAGCGCGCTGATCGGGCACCTGGCCGCCAAGCGGCCGCAGTTGCTGCTGCGCGAGCAGTTGGAGAACCAGCCCCGCCTGTTCCGCAAAAAGGCGGACGTTTCGCCGGAAAAGCCGCCGGAAGAGCGGGGCGACGGGGGGAAGATCGCGCCGGACGCCGCCGCGTTTCCCAGCCTGGAAGACGTGGCGGCCGGGCATATCCGCAAGGCGCTGGAGGCGAGCGGGGGCAGGCTTTCGGGGCCGCACGGCGCGGCGGAACTGCTGGGCGTGCACCGCACCACCCTGGCCCGCTACCTGCAAAAAATGGGCGCGCGGGAGAAAAATTAGGCGGCCCGCTTATTCCGCCTGCCCCGCCTCTTCGCGGCTTTCGGCCTCCCGCTTTCTGGCCGCCAGAATGCGCCGCTGCTTGGCCCACTTGCGTTCCAACAGCTCTTCCACGAGCGCGGCGGCCGTGGCTTCGTTGTCCAGCGGGCCGACATAGAGCATCTGCCCGTCGGCTTCCAGACCCACGGCCTGGGGCGGCACGCCCTGGCGGGCCACTTCCAGCCGCTCGGAAACGCAGGCAAAGCGCCACTCCTCGCCCACGGCGACAGCCGCCTGGTAGAGCAGCCTTTCGGCCCGCTCGATCTTGCGTTGATCGCAGTTGAAGAGCCTGATGCGCATACCGCCTCCGCAAAACGCCCGGCGGAGCAAGCGCCCCGCCGGGAAGCCGGTTTTAGAGCAGATTAACTTTGAAATAGTGCACAGCCGGGACACGATGTTTTGTAGCTTAAGTTTCACGCCTCCGCCGTCGCTTAACGCCGCGAGTGAATCGCGGCTACTCCGGCTTCGCGGCGGAACCTCGCTACGCTCAGTTCCGTGAGCATTTCAAGGTTGAAATGCTCTAACCGAGCGCCTTGAGCTTGTTCATGATGCCCTTGAGTTCTTCCAGCATGTCCACGGCGATGCCGTGTTTTTGCGCGGCGATGTTGTTCAGCTGGAACCTGTCGGCCTTGCGGTCGTACAACTCGTCCAGCTCCGGCACCTGGGTGTTGCCGGGCGTGCACGACCACATTTCTTCGGGCTCGCTTTCGGCCAGCAGCTTTTTCTGCTTGGCCGAGCCGTAGTTGAATACCATGGTGGAGTAGTCTTCCTGATCCTGGGCCGTTTCCATCATTTTTTTGCTGCGCACCCAGTGGATGTAGGTGTAGTCTTCCTTGATCAGGCTCCAGGAGTAGTTGTAGTACCCGGCCAGGGCGAAGTCGCGGATTTTTTCCACTTCGCCGGTGATCAGCGGCAGCAGGCTGGCCCCGTGCATTTCGCCGGGTTTGATGCTCTTGGTCAAATCATAGGAGCCGTACACCGACTTGTTCTGCTGCATCGCGCCCATGAAGTCCAGAATGGTCGGCGCGATATCGCACGACTGCACAAACGCGCCCACGCGCTTGCCCGCCGCGTTCGCTCCGGGCAGGTGGACGATCAGCGGGGCGTGGGCCAGTTCCTCGTACGGCAGCGGGCGCACCTTGCGCACCAGGCCGTGGCCGTGCATGCCGTTGCCCAGGGGCTGGCCGTGGTCGGTGGTGAGGATGATCATGGTGTTGTCCCACAGGCCCATGCGCTTGATGGCGTCGAGGAAGACGCCGACGTACTTGTCCACGGCATGGACTTTTTGCGCGTACAACATGCGGATGTGGTGCAGCTGCTCTTCGGTGTAGTGCTCGGCCATGCCGAACACCGGGGAGAACTGGTGTTTGCCCTTGTAGTCGGGATCGTAGATGCAGGGCTCGTTTTTCCACACGCAGTCCGATTCCCACGGCTCGTGAGGGTCAAAGGAGTCGAACCAGAGCATGAAGGGGAAGGCGCGATCCCGCGCTTCCAGCCACGTGATCGCCTTTTTGACCAGATGGGCGATGTGGTGGTCGTCGTCGCCCTTCCAGTCCTGACGCAGGCGCAGGTAGGCGTCGATCTCCTGCCGGGTCTGCTCCACGTAGTCCGCGTCCACCGGGTGGGCCAGGGCGCTTTGCACCACGCTGTCCTCCAGGTAGTCATCGACCTTCAGATCTTTGGTCAGCGGCACGTTGCGGTAATATTCGTGATCCAGCTCGTGGCCGTGCTGGCCGTAAATGACGTCGTAAAAGCCGCGTTGGTAGCCGAACTTGGGCAGGCGCATGGGCGGCGTGTCGAAGATGAGGCCGGTATGCACGCCCCGGCCCCAGAGCATGTCGGCCACGGTGGTGTCTTCGGGGTCGAGCGGGCCCCAGCCTTTGGCGTGCAGCGTATAGCGCCCGGTCATCATGGCCCGGCGGCAGGGGATGGTGGGCAGGCCCTCCACGTACATGTTTTCAAACAGCGTGGCTTCCCGCGCGAAACGGTCGATGTTGGGCGTGATGTCGGGCGCGCCCTTGGGCATGGGGAACCAGTCGTTGCCGTAGCAGCCCAGATAATTGTGCTGGAGCGTGTCCAGCATGATGAAAATGACGTTTTTCACCGGCTTGCGGTTTGTTCTGGCATCTTTCCAGTTATCCGGATAAACGGCGCTTTTCCAGTCGCTCGCGTCAACAGCCATGGAGTCACCTCGGTGGTATTAAAAGGGTGGCACAAGGTATTTGCGGTAGGGGTAGCAATACCTGTGCCAAGTATAATTTACTGATTTTACACAATATAATTTTATTGCCGGCCTTGCGGTGATGCGTTTTGAGGCCGTTTGGGGCACGTATGACGCATAATGCGCCAGGGCCGCCGTTCCTTTCGGGACGGCGGCCCTGGCTTGGAGAGCGGAGGGACGCTCGCCGGTATGCAAGGAGGGGAAACTTTTTCCGGGTGGTTTACCGCTTCATGTTGATCACGGTGTCGAGCATGACGTCGGTGGTGGTGATCACCTTGCTGTTGGCCTGGAAGCCGCGCTGCGTGCTGATCATCTGCACGAATTCCGTGGACATGTCGACGTTGGACTGCTCAAGCGTGTAGCCGCTGATGCTGCCGAGGCCGGCCACGCCCGCCGGGCCCGACTTGGGTTCGCCGGAGTCGCGGGTCTGGCTGAAGAGGTTGTTGCCTTCGCGGCGCAGGCCCTGGGTGCAGTTGAAGTCGTACAGGGTCACCTGCCACAGGGGCAGGGTCACGCCGTTGGAGTACACGCCGTACAGCACGCCCTGCTGGTCGACCATCCAGCTCGAGAGGTCGCCGAAGCCGTAGCCGTCCTGGGCCTGGTTGGCCGTGAAGGACGTGCCGAGGCTGGTGCAGGCGTAAGCGTCGATAACCACGGGCTTGTTGATTTCGGCCAGGTGGTTGACGTCGGCGGCCGTGGTGGGGGCCAGGACGCTGCGGTCGACCACGGTGTTGCTGACGATGGCCTGGTTCACCTGGGTGTCGACCACGGCCTGGGAGGCGGCGTTGTCGAGCAGGGTGTACGTGGTCACGCCGTCCGCCAGGGTTACGGTGACGCCGCCGGCGGGGATGGTGCCGTCCATGTTGACGGTAACCGTGATGTTTTCGGGCGGGTCGTTCAGGGCGATGGAGTTTTTGGCCACGGTGACGGTGTTGGCGCCCTTGTACTGGATGAGGGTGTTGCGCAGCGCGGTGGCATCGGCGGGCGCGGCGGGATCCGTCCAGGGGTAGGTGATGCCGCTGAACTGGTACGAGTAGGCGTTGGCGCTGGTCAGCGGGTCGGCCGTGGGGTCGTAGTTGGTGTTCAGCAGGGCAAACTGCGGGCCGCTGGCGGGTTCGCCGGGCTTGTATGTGGGGTTGGCCCCGTAGGGAGCGACCGCGATGGAGCCGAGCGCCGCCTTGTTTTCCCAGGGCATGGTGAAGTTGCCGACCTTGAGGCCGAAGTCCATCTCGATATTGTACTTGGAGCCGCCGGGCGAGCCGGGGGACTGCGCGTCGAGGATGCCGGTGAAGTTGGCCACCAGCAGCGGCAGGCCGTTGGTGGAAACGGCGGCCGGGTACCAGGCGTTGAGGTTGACCTTGTCGTTGGGATTGGTCGTGGTGGTGGCCGGGTTGATGTTCAGCACCTGCCGGGTGATCAGCGGATCGGTGGGATCGGGCACGCCGGTGAAGGACGTGGGGTTTTCCACGGGGTTGGCGTTGCCGCCCCAGGTGTAGCTGGTCTGGTTGACCAGCGCGCCGCTGGAATTGAAGGTGAGGGTGCCGGCCATGAGCATGCCGCCGGCCGCGGTTTCGTTCACCTTGCGCACGGTGTTGGTGGCGGTATCAAAGAACTGGCGCTGATCCTCGGCGGGATCCATGGTGACGATGTATTCCCACACGTCGTGGCTGTCGCTGTTCTCGTAGGACGACTTGTTCACCTTGTCGTAATAGATGGTGATCTTGTGCTTGGAACCGGCTTCGTCGTAGACGTCCATGGTGGTCTGGCACAGATCCTTGGTGGCGGAAATAGGCTTGGTGCTGGGCGTGGCGGGCGGCTGCGTGCCGTTCCAGGCCTCGGCCAGCGCGCCGAAGGGGTTGGTCTGGTTCTGGAATTCGTCGGAAGCGTCGCGCGGCAGGTTGACCTTGAACTGGATGTTGGTGGTCTGCTGCGGAAAAACCGTCCAGGTGTCGAGCTTGATGTCGGTGGGCACGCCCGCGCCGATGATGTCGGCCTTCTTCTGGTCGGAAACGGAATCCACGTTGAGGCCGCCGGCCGCCTGGGTCACGCCGCCGGTGTTGTCCACCTTCCAGCCTTGCAGGGCCAGGCCGTTGGGATCCATCAGGTAGCCTTCGGCGTTGAAGCGGAAGTTGCCCGCGCGGGTGTAATAGGTTTGATCCGAGCCGACTTTCTGCACCTGGAAGAAGCCCCGGCCGTTGATGGCGAGGTCGGTGGCCTCGGTGGTGGACTCGTACGGGCCCTGGGCAAAGTTGCCCATGATCGCGCCGATTTTCACGCCGCGCCCGATCTGGCTCAGACCGGCGGAGCTGAACGCGTTCTGGTACACGTAATCCGCGAAGTCCATCCGCTGGCCCTTGAAGCCCACGGTGCTGACGTTGGCGATGTTGTTGCCGACCACGTTCATCTTTTCGCCGTGGGCGAGCAGACCGGAAACACCTGTCCACATGCTTGCGCTAAGACTCATGACAATACTCCCTCGAACCTTGCTTGCGTTATGGGTTGGCGGCCGCCCCCTCAGGCGTCCGCATGCCGTTGCGTTTGTTTAAGCCGTAGTAGCGGGTGCGGCGGGTTCTTCGTCCGCGCCGATCCATTCCAGGAACTTGGCCTTGGCCTTTTCCCAGAGGCTGTCTTCCGCGTCTTCGGCCGCGTCGGTCTTCTTTTCCTCTTCCGTCGCGCCGGAAGCGTTGGCCGCCTTGGAGGCGTCCACGATTTCGCGCACGTTGGAGAGCAGAACCGTCCGGCCGTCCGAAAGGCGCAGGTATTGCTCGTTGTTGTAGGAACTGACGCCTTCCACCTTGCCGGTGATCGACGTATCGACCATGATGCGGTCGCCCTGGGCGTTGTAGGCCACAAAGGACACCGTGTAGACGCCGTCCGGGGCGGTGGAGCCGTCGGCGCGCTTGCCGTCCCACTTGAAATCGTGGATGGAGGCGCTCTGGCGGCCCAGGTCGATGGTGGCCAGGATGGTCTTGCTGTTCGTGTCGAGGATGTTGACGTAGCCGCTGGCCATGGCTTCCGAGGTGGCGTACTGCACCAGGGAAGCGTCGCCCTTTTCCACGCTCACGCCGTAGCCGCGGGCCGAAACGTCGCGGCCGATGTAGTTGGCCGCGCCGATCACCATCTGCTGTTCCTGGATGCCGATCAGCTTGCCCAGGTTCTCGTTCATGTTCATGCTCTGCTCAAGGCCGGAGAACTGGGCCAACTGAGCCACAAATTCCTTGTCTTCCATGGGGTTGAGCGGATCCTGATACTTGAACTGGGTCACCAGCAGCATCAAAAAGGCCTGCTTGTCCATGACCTTGCCCGCGCCCTTGGTGATGGTGTTGTCCACCGCGCTGGCGTAGGCGCTGTCCAGGGCTTGTGTCGTTGTGTCGCTCATGGAAAACCTCTCTTGCGCCGGGGGGCCTAGGCGATCAAATGCAGGCCCTGTCCGGCAAGTGTTGCCGTATGGGACTGTATTTGCATATCGTGTGCCAAGCCCTGAGCGGAGTCGGAGGATTCACGCGATTCCCGCCCAAGCCTGCGTAACCGTTCAAGATCCAGAACCCTGGCCTGCATGTCGCGCGAGGCGTTGTGCTGCTGCGCGCCCTGCCAGTTTTGCCCGTTCTGGTCGGCAAGCTGGGTCTGCACTTCCACCTTTTCCACGCGGAATCCCTGGTTTTCCAGTTCCGCGCGGATGCGTTCGGCCTGCTGGGTGATCAGGGCGGCAGTTTCTGCCTTGTCGGGCTGGATGAGGGCGCTGATTTCGCCGTTGCGCGAGGTCAGCACCACGGTCATGGCGCCCAGTTCCACGGGCTTGAGGGCCACTTCCAGACGCTGCGTGCCGTTGCGGGACGCGGTGAGCACGGCCTGCTCGATCTGATCGAGCGCCTGGCGGGAAAGGTTGGAAGCCGCCGTCTTGCCGGCCTGCGGCAGCAGCGTGTCCACGCCCTGGGCCAGGGTGGCGGTCAGCGGTGTGGCGACGGGCTGCGCCGTATTGGCGGACGCGGCGGTGCGGGGCGAAGCCTGGGGCTGTTCCGCGGCGTTGCGGCCGGCGGCGTTGCTCCGGCTGGCCAACAGGGCGTCGCGGCCCTTCTCGGCCTGCGGATCCGTACCCGGCTCGCGCCCATCGCGCCCATTGTGCGCGGAAGCGTTGCGGCCGGAAGTTTCGCCGGACATGGCGGGAGCGGCGTTGGCCTGCTGCAGGGCCTGTTCGGTGGGCGTGGCTTCCGCGCGTCTGCTGACCGCGCGGGTCTGCTTGCCCTGTTCCGGGTTGTCGGCGCGGCCGGGCGCGGCCTGGGTGGCCGTGTCCGCGATCAAAAGGCGGCTCTGGGCCACGGAGCGATCTTCGCGCGTGGAAGCCAGGCGTTCGATTTCCTCACGCTTGGCCGCGTCGCGCAAAATGGCGGGGCCGTGCTTCTGCAGGCCGGCCAGCAGCTTGTCCATGTCGGTCGCGCTCTTGTCCAGGGCCAGCTTGGCCGGTTCCAGCAGCGCGCGCAGGGCGGGGGCGTCCAGGCTGAGCAGCGGCTTGTCGCCAAAGGCCTGGAGCAGGTTCCTGCCCGCTTCGGGGGGCAGCTTGAGCGCCTTGGCCAGCGCGCCGATTTCTTCGCGCGAAACGCCAATGGCTTCGGGGCCGCCCTTCAGCTTTTCCATGATGCTCTTCATGGCGTCGCGCGGCGAGCTTTGCAGCAGCTTGAGCAGGGCGTCGCCCTGGTCGCCGGCCACCTTGCGGCTGAACGAGCCGAGCAGGGTGTTTTCCTCGGCGCTGAGGGCGGTGTTGTCGCCTTCCAGCGCGCGGCGCGCGGCCAGGACGATCATGTCCATGGTGGGGCCGCCCGGCGTTCCGGCCAGTTCGGCTATGGCGTTCAGCGCGGCCGGAGGCACGCCGTCGTCGTGCAGCCTGGTCACAAGCTGCTCCACTTCGGCGGGCGTGAGGCGCGCGGGCTGGGGCTCAAAGGGGGAAAGAACTTCCGGGGTGGGATTGTACGGGGCATCGACCAGGAGGTAGGCTTTTTCCCCGTTGTCGTCCGAAGAGGACTCCGCTGAACGCAGCGACTTGTCCAGCTCCCGCGCGAATTCGGCGTGCGCCGTCCCGGCGTGGTGCGCGTCGGCGCCGCTCCGGGCGTTCAGGCCCAGCCCGGCGAGATCCCATATATTGTCCGGCAGAATCTGCATGATCGACTCCTTGCTGCCCGGACTATACAAGGAGCGTGCCAGAGAAAAACAGGCAATAAAATCAAGGGATGGAGGGAGGAATTGCGGCAAATGCTGCCGCCCGGAAGAGGGTCAGCCCCGCAGCAATTCGTCGAGGCGCTCCAGATCGGCCAGGCAGCGCAGCCAGGCGTTGCGGCCGAAATCCTCGTTTTCCAGATAAAGCTGAAAGTAGCCGGAAAGCGGCCGGAACACGGGCGGCGTGCGCTGCCAGAAATCAGCCTCCAGGCTGCCCTTGCGGATGGCCGCGGCAATACGGGCCTGCCAGCGCGGCAGGCGCGAGCGCATCACCTCCCAGCCGTGAGGGTGCAGCGCGGCAAGGCGCGTCGCCGCTTCGGACGCGCGCGGGGCTGGGCCGCCCAGGCGCTCCAGAAACCATTGCCGCCAGAAATCGGCCAGCGCGTAACGGCTGGAGGGGCCGGGCGGGAGCGGTGTGGTGGGCCGCAAATGGTACAGTCCCTGGCCCGTGTGGGCCGAAAGCAGAAGCAGCAGGCCGGGCAGGGAGCAGTCGTGCAGGCTGTGGTGCTGGAGCACATGGTAGCAGAGCTTGGCGATGCGGGAGGGGAGGAAGCATTTTTTGCAAAGATGCGTGGGGTGGAGGCAACTCCAGCAATTCCGGCAACTGAGCGTGGAGCGGATTATGAGGTGGGCCGGCGGGAAAGGCCCGGTTTCCCAGGGATTGACCGGCCCCATGGAAAGGTTGACCGTTGGCGTGCCCACCCAGGCGCTGATATGCATGGGGCCGGTGTCCGGCATCAGCGTAAAGTCAAGCTCGGCCAGAAAGCGCGCCAGTTCGGCCAGGGTAAAGCGCCCGCACAGGTTGGTCGCGGCGTCGCCGGCCAGCCGGGCCGCTTCCGCGCCAAGCGGGATTTCGGCCTCGCCGCCCAAAAAGACGGGCTTGGAACCCCGCCGGGCAAGCTCCTTGGCCAGTTCGGCCCAAAAGGCCGGCTCCGGCCGTTTGGCCGCCTCGCTCGCGCCCACAAAGAGCCCCACGCGGCCGGTGCCCTGCGGCGCGTGCATGAGGGGCCAACGGGTACGCAGCGCGAGGGGCGCGTAGTCCTGGCCCAGAGGATCCAGCGCGTTGAGATCCGCCCAGTGAAAAAGATTGTGGCGGTTGTTGTGCACCAGCGAGGCCCGGTACAGTTGCCAGGGCCCTTCGATATGCGTCACGCCGTTGATTTCCCGCGGGCCGAAGTATTGTTCGGCGCGCAACGAGCCCGCCAGGCGGGCGGCTTCCGGCCGATGGCTCAGGTTGATCACCTGCGAAAAGCTGGCGGTGCGCAGCCTCGGCTCGGCCTCCGGCGGAAAGAAGACCACCGGGGGGGCCAGCGGCATCAGCGCCTCAAAAAAGGCGGGTTCGGCCACCACCCAGACGGGACGGTCGGGTTCCTGCGCCAGCAGCCAGGTAAACAGCGGAAAACTGAGCACAAGGTCGCCGAGGCGCTGTAACTGGATGACCAGGCATGGCTTGGAGTCCATAGCCTACCTCGGGCGGCGGATTTGGCGGCACAGGCCCATAAACAGATCCATTTCATGGCGGCGCAGGTCGGCCCGGTCAAAAAAGCGGGCCAGGGGCAGGAAAAAGTAGTCGGGGTTGTCAGCCTGGAGAAAGTCAATATCCGTTAGCGTTTGCTTGAGGGTCGCGTACAAAAGGTCGCGCTCGTCCTGGCGCACGCGGCGCGAAAGCTCGCCCCCGCGCGGCGCGGACGGCGCGCGGGCCAGAAAACATTCGTACAGCACCAGCAGCACGGCCTGGGCCAGATTGAGCGACGACGCCTCCGGAGCGGTCGGGATGGCGATCAGGCGGTTGCAGCATTCCAGATCCGCGTTGGCAAGCCCCTTGTCTTCCGGGCCAAAAACCAGCGCCGCGTTTTCGCCTTCGGCCAGCCGGGCCGCAATGTCCTCGGCGGCCTGCCGGGGCCGGACGGGGTTGCGCCGCCAGCCGCCAAGCCGCGCCGTGGTGGCGGCCACCAGCGTGCAGTCGGCCACGGCCTCGGCCAGAGTGTCGACCAGGCGGGCCTTGTCCAGCACGGGCGCGCCCTGCGCCGTGGCCATGGGCAGGGCTTTGTCCCTGTCCCAGCGCTCCGGTTGCACCAGCACCAGATCGTCCACGCCAAAATTGGCGGCCGCGCGCGCCGCCGCGCCGATATTTTCCGGAAAACGCGGCCGCGTCAGCACAACGCGCAGCTTGCCCGCGTTCATGCCGGCCAGATGGTGGTGGCGGTCAGCACAATCATGGTGATGCCCAGGCCAAATTTGACGGTCATGCCCAAAAAACGCCCCAAAAGCGCGCCGTTGGCCGCGGTGACGGCTTCAGAAACACCTTTGTCGGACAGCAGACGTTCCGACAGAAAGCTGCCGAGCCACGCGCCGCCCAGCGCGCCCAGCACCGCGCCCAGGCCGAAGAAAAGCGGCGCGCCCAAAACGGCGCCCGCGATGGCCCCGATAATGCCGAATATCGTGGCCCGGCCGGACGCGCCGTATTTTTTGGCTCCCCAGATCTGGGCGACAAATTCCACCACTTCGCCGGCCACGGCCAGGCCGAAAAACGTGGCGAAAAAGAAGAAGCCCATGGGGCTGGGCGGCTCGGGGCCAAAAAAGAACCACAGCAGCACCAGCACCGCCATGATCCAGTTGCCCGGCAGCGTGGCCAGGTTGAGCAGCGCGCACAGCGCCAGCATCATCACAAAGATGATGACCAGGGCGAACGTCATGCTTTTTTCTCGCGCAGATCGCGCACGCGCTGGGCCTTGCCTTCGGAACGGGGCAGGCTGTCGCGCTGCACCAGATCGACCTTGGGCGTGACCAGGATCTCGTCGTGCAGGCGGCGGGCGATGTTGTCCTGCAAACCGCGCAGCACG
Organism: Mailhella sp.; assembly: GCA_031552135.1. Lineage (GTDB taxonomy): Bacteria > Desulfobacterota > Desulfovibrionia > Desulfovibrionales > Desulfovibrionaceae > Mailhella. Next base: position 20,699 of record JAVBMS010000019.1, on the reverse strand, counting down.
CGCATGTCTTCCACAAAGTGCTCGTCGCGGATTTCCACCATCACCCGGATCGTTTCCAGCAAATCCTGCTGTTCGAGCTGGATCAGGTAGTTTTCGCCCACTTCGGGGAAGCTCATCAGCACCTGTTCGATCTGCATGGGGTAGATGTTGACGCCCTTCAGGATGAACATGTCGTCCGAGCGGCCCAGGATGCGGTCGATGCGGCGGTGGACGCGGCCGCAGGAGCACTCGCCGGGCAGGATGCGCGTGAGGTCGTGCGTGCGGTAGCGCAAAATGGGCATGCCCTCGCGGGTGAGCGTGGTCATGACCAGTTCGCCGATTTCGCCGTCGGGCAGATTTTCGCCGGTTTCCGGGTCGATGATTTCCAGCAGGTAGGCGTCCTCCCAGACGTGCAGGCCGTTCTGGGCCTCGCACTCAATGGCCACGCCCGGCCCGTTCATTTCCGACATGCCGAAGTTGTTGTGCACTTTGATGCACAGGCTTTTTTCGATGCGCCGCCGGGTTTCCTCGGTGTAGGGCTCCGCGCCCACCAGGGCCACGCGCAACGGCAGATCGGCCGGGTCTTCGCCCATTTCGCGGATTTGCGAAGCCACATGCAGCGCGTAGGACGGCAGAACGTGGATGGCCGTCACGCCGAAATCCTTGATCAGCTTGATCTGGCGGCGCGTATTGCCCGCGCCGGCGGGAATGGTCAGGCAGCCGAGGCGCTCCGCGCCGTAGTGGATGCCGAGGCCGCCCGTGAACAGGCCGTAGCCCGACATGTTCTGGAACGTGTCCTCGCGGCGTATGCCCGTGGCGTGCATGGAGCGCGCCATCAGCGAGGCCCAGGTGTCCAGATCGTTCTGCGTGTAGCAGATGGCCACCGGCGAACCCGTGGTGCCGCTGGAACAGTGCATGCGCACAATGTCCGCGCGGGGCACGCACAGCAGCTTGTCCGGGTATTGGGCGCGCAAATCGTCCTTGTGGGTAAAGGGAAGGCGGCGGATGTCCCGCGGCGACTTCATGCTTTCCGGCGACACGCCCGCTTCGTCCAGCATACGCGCGTAAAAAGGCGCTTTGCGCGCCTGCTCCAGAACCCGGCGTAAGCGTTCCACCTGCGCGGATTCCAGTTGATCCCGGCTCCACGTTTCGGCGATGTCATAGTAGTCCATGGGTTCTCCTTTGGGGCAAGCGGTGGGCAATGAGAAAAAAGCTTATCCCGCAACAAAACGCATGGCAAGCGCGTGAAGCAGGCCGTGGCAGCCGGCCAGCATCATGTCGCCGTAGGGCGCGATGAACTGGGCGTGGCCGCGCAGCAGATCGCGCCGGGGGCCGAGCGCGTAGGCCGGCCGGAAAGCCTCGGCCTCCGGCAACGGCAGGGAAAAGACGCAGCCGTGCCCGCCGCGCTCGCGCACCTGTTCGTCCGGCAGCCAGCCCAGGCGGAATTCGTGCAGATCGCGCAGCAGATCCTCGCGGGTCAGCAGTCCGGTGTGGTGTTCGTAAACCCCAAGCACGCGGCCCTGAAACACCAGAAACGCCACCACATGGCTGTTGCCCGCGTTGACCACCAGCACGCCTTCCGTGTCGGCCCGGGCCCGCACTTCGGGCAGGGAAAACGCGGCCAGCGCGGCGGCGGCTCCGGTATCGGCCACCATGCCGCCGGTGGCGCGCTGCAGCGCCTGAAGCCGTGTACAGGCGGCGGGCGGCGCGGCGTGCAGCCAGAGCGCCGGGTCGCCCCCGGAGGAGGCCAGCAGATCCCGCCACAGGCGGAAGCGGCCCGCGCGGTTGCCCACGTCGGCATGGACGCCGTGATCCTGGGCGGCGGCCAGCACCAGCGCGGGCTGGGGCAGATGGGCCGCCGCGAGCAGCGCCCGCCAGAAGCCGGGCTCGTAATCGGCCAGAAAAACAGGCACGGCGCCGTCCGGAGCCTGGGACGCGATGCCGATGCCGCGCGCCCGCACGGCCTCGGGCCTGTCGTGCAGGGCGAGCGCCGCCCCGGGCGAAGCAAAGGCGGCAAGCCCCAGCGCGAGGTGATCGTCGATCGCCCCGCTGAAGCCGCCGCCCATATTGTCTCCATAAAGCCAAACAGCGCGGCGCGCGGCGGAAAGTTCGCGGATGCGGGCTTCCACCCGGCGGGCCGGGGCGGGCAGCACAAAGCGCGGCCAGTTTTCCGGCGTCAGGCCGGGCAGGGCCAAAAGGACGTCCTGCGTCCCGCTGCCTATGTCCAGAACCAGGATGGGGCCGGTGGCGGCCAGCAGGGCGGCAAGTTCGTTCATGCTTCGCGGCACCACCAGATCACCCGGCCGATGACGCGTACCGAGTCGGCCAAATCGCCCTTCAGGCAGATTTCCATCGGCTCGTAGCGCTCGTTCCGGCTGCGCAGCAGCCAGCGGCCGCCGGGCAGGGTTTCGATCTCTTTAATGTATATCTCTTCATTCACGCCCACCGCGTAGATCGCATGGCCGTAAATCTGCGTCTGGGCCTGGTTGACCAGCACCATGTCGCCGTGGCGGATGTCGGGCTCCATGCTGTCGCCGAACACCTTCATCAGCACCATGCGATCCGGGTTGCCCTTGCGGCACAGCCAATCCTGGCGGAAGGCGAAATAGCCCTGCACCTCGCCCCCGGTTTCCAGGCTGCCCATGCCCGCGGCCAGGCGCGCGTCCACCAGCGGCACCAGGGCCATGTCCATGACTTCCTGGCGGGAGCGCGGATCGGGCGCTTTGCCCGAGGGCAGGGGAGTTTCGGCGTAGCGCGTGAGCGTAACCGGCTCGGGCGCGATTTTGGCCTGGCTGGTTTCCTTGGCGTCTCCCGTTCCGGGCCCGAAAAAAATCCAGTCGGTGGAAAGGTGGAAGCGTGACGCGACTTTCAGGATCCAGCCGTCCGGAATGCGCCCCTTGCGGCGGGCCTGGCTGACGGCCTGCGGCGTCACGCCGAGCAGGGCCGCGAGCTGGCTGTCGCGCTTCAGGCCCGCGCCCTGGATCAGGCGGTCGAGTACATCGGATGGCGTGTCGTTCATGAGTCTCATCATAGAAAGATGGAGTAAAAAGTCAATGAAAAATTGAAAAATTTGGAAACGGCCGCAGCCGCGCATAACCATTTCGCCAAACGGGCATCCGCGCTGATCCCCGCATTGAGGCCTGCAACGGCGTTTCTTCCTGCCTTCTGGCAGGGAAAATCGGCAAGGCCGGATGAGGCGCTTCCGGCCCGGATAATTTATATTGATTTTATAAATTACCGCTTGACAATGTAAATTTACATTGGCATTCTGCGCTCGCTGACATCAATTTGCGAAGGAGAACATCATGGCTATCAGCGACGACCTGCGCAGCGTGCGCACCATGCTTGAAACGCTTTCTTCCCTGAACACGGCTGACGGCGCGAGCCTCATTCGCCTCGCGGGCGAAAATCTCTCTTCTCTGGCCGACCAGGTGGAAGCTCTGGAATCCGTGCCGCTGGCGCCCTTTTCCGCGCATTCCTCCTATCAGCGCTCACGCCCCGCCGCGCCGCACGGGGGAGCCTCCCGTCTCTTCGTCATGGCGCCCGCCCGCCCGGCGGACGTTCCGCTGCAATAGCGGCCTCCCCGCCTTTTGTGCGCGCAGACCCTTCCCATAAGGAGGGTTTTATGGGAAATTCGCACATTCCGAATTTGACATCACCGTGAGGAAAAGGGGAGAGCTTCATGAAAAAAACTGTGGCGTGCATTGTATGCATCCTGTCTTTTGTCGCCGGATCAGCGTTTGCCGGAACGGTTAAGGAATACTCCGCGGAAATGGTGGACGTAGCAACCGGCAAAATCGTGGAGAAAATCGCTGTTTCAGGCGTCAAGATACGTATGGAATCGTACAATGATAATGGAACTCTTCAAGCCATGAATATTGTGCGCCCAGATTTGGGCAAGGGCTACATTCTGATCGTGGAAGACAAGAGTTATCTTGAATTCAAAATCGATCCCAAAGCGGCCGATCCGCTCGAAAATATGGCAAAAACCGTGATGCCGGGCGCGGAAATAGTGCGCACGCCGGCGGGCAAGGAAAGCGTCGCCGGCTACCAGGCCGAACACTTCACCATCGCCACCACGGTATCCTTTATGGGGCAGAATGTTGCCATGAACCATGAGGAATGGATCGCGCCGGAATTCGCGCCGCTGCCGGTGCGCGCCACGGATCCGGAATCCGGCAGGATGACGGAAATGCGCAATGTCCGCAAAGGCGCGCCCGATGCCGCCTTGTTTGAACTGCCCGCCGGCTACTCAAAGAACGCCGCGGCCCAGGCTTTGCTGGACAGCCTTTCGCAAGGGGAATAACGCGCGCGGCCGCGTCCGGCGGCCTTTTCCCTGTGGCGCCGGCCGGGAAATACGGCAGAAACATCTTGACGAAACGCGCCTGCGCGCATAGTAATACCACTTGCCGAACGGTACAGGCGCGTAGCTCAGGTGGCCAGAGCACTTCCTTGACACGGAAGGGGTCAGCAGTTCAAGTCTGCTCGTGCCTACCATATCAACATCACGGGAAGGGAGGTTCGCGCCTCCCTTTCTTAACTTGTATGCGCGCTCCGGCGCGTCAAGGAGTAGGCCATGCGGGCTTCTGTGGAAGGCAACGAGGTGGAGGTTCCCGCCGGCGCGACATGCGCCGACGTGCTCAAAGCCGCTCTTTCCGGCAAGCGCTTCAAGGCGGCGCTGGCGTGCCGTCTGGGCGGCGAGCTGCTTGACCTTTCCGTGGCCTGGCCCACGACGTTCACCGGCTCCGCAACGCCCGTCACGGCCGACGAGCCCGACGGCCTCGTGATCCTGCGCCATTCCACGTCGCACATCATGGCCGCCGCCGTGAAAAAGCTGTTCCCCGAGGCCAGGGTGGCCATCGGCCCGGCCATCGACTCCGGCTTTTATTACGACTTCGGCGTTGCCCGCCCCTTTGCGCTGGACGATTTGCCCGCCATTGAAGCCGCCATGCGCGACATCATCAAGGCCGACCTGCCCTTCACGCGCGAAACCATGCCCAAGGCCAAGGCCGCCCGCCTGTTCCGCGAACAGGGCGAGGTGTACAAGGCGGAAATTATCGAGGGCCTGGAAGGCGACGCCCCGGTGTCGCTCTATCGTTGCGGCGATTTTCTGGACTTGTGCCGGGGCCCGCATCTGCCGCGCACCGGCATGGCCGGGGCCTTTGCCCTGCTTTCCGTGGCCGGGGCCTATTGGCGCGGCGACGAAAAGAATCCCATGTTGTCGCGCATTTACGGCACGGCCTTTCCGGACGAAAAAGCGCTCAAGGCGCATCTCGATCGCCTGGAGGAAGCCAAGCGCCGCGACCACCGCAAGCTGGGCAAAGAGCTGGATCTGTTTTCGTTTCATGAAGATGTCGCGCCCGGCATGTCGTTCTGGCTGCCCAAGGGCATGTTGCTGCGGGCCATTCTGGAAGATTTTCTGCGGCGCGAGCACCTCAAGCGCGGCTACGGTCTGGTGCAGGGCCCCCAGATTCTGCGCAAGGAACTGTGGGAGCGCTCCGGCCACTACGACCATTACCGCGAAAACATGTACTTCACGGAAATCGAGGGCGACGTGCACGGCGTCAAGCCCATGAACTGCGTGGGCCATATGCTGATGTACGGCCAGCATCTGCACAGCTACCGCGATTTGCCCGTGCGCATGTTCGAGCTGGGCGTGGTGCACCGTCACGAAAAATCCGGCGTGCTGCACGGCCTTTTGCGCGTGCGCCAGTTCACGCAGGACGACGCGCACATCATCTGCACGCCGGAGCAGCTTGAGGACGAAATCATCAAGGTCATGCATCTTTCGAGCGACCTGATGGATTTGTTCGGCTTTGAGTATAAAATTTTCATTTCCACGCGCCCGGCGGACAGCATGGGCACGGACGAAGGCTGGGAGCGCGCCACAAACGCGCTGATCAAGGCCGTGGAAAAAGAAGGCAAGGCGTACCAGATCAATGAGGGCGACGGCGCGTTCTACGGCCCCAAGATCGATATTAAAGTCATGGACGCCATTGGCCGCGAGTGGCAGCTTTCCACCATCCAGGTCGATTTCACCTTGCCGGAGGCCTTTGATCTGGTGTATGTGGGGCCGGACGGCGAGCGCCACCAGCCCGTCATGGTGCATCGCGCCATTTTGGGCTCGCTGGAGCGTTTTATCGGCGTTCTGACCGAGCATTACGCGGGCGCGTTCCCCACCTGGCTGGCCCCGGTGCAGGCCCGCATTCTGAACGTGACGGACGCGCAGGAAGATTTTGTGCGCGAGGCGCGCGAGCGCCTGACCGCGCTCGGCATCCGCGTAGAGGCCGACACGCGCAACGAGAAGCTTGGCTTCAAGGTGCGCGAGGCCCAACTGGCCAAGGTGCCGTATATCCTTGTCGTGGGCGACAAGGAAGTGGAAGAACATGGCGTCAACGTGCGCCTGCGCTCCGGCGACAACATGGGTCTGCGCTCCCTGGAGGATGTGGCGGCCCTGATCCGGGCGGATGGTGACGAACCTTTCAAACGTGGAGGGATGAGCTATAGCTTCGCCTAATATGAGACCTCGGCGCGAACTCCCCCAGGACGGCGTGCGGCGCAACGATCAGATCCGCGCCCGCGAAGTGCGGGTGATCGGCGCGGAAGGTGAGCAAATCGGCATATTGCCGCGTCTTGACGCTCTGGCGCTGGCCAAGGAGGCCGGGCTTGATCTGGTGGAAGTGGCCGCCACGGCCGATCCCCCTGTTTGCCGCATCATGGACTTTGGCAAGTTCAAGTACGAGCAGCAGCAGAAAAAGAAAGAAGCCAAAAAAAACCAGACCGTCGTCCAGATCAAGGAAATCAAGGTTCGCCCCAAAACCGACGATCACGACTACGAAACCAAGCTACGCCATATTCGCCGTTTCCTTTCGGAAGGCGACCGCTGCAAGGTGACGGTGTTTTTCCGCGGCCGCGAAATTGTGCACAAGGATCGCGGGCAGACCATTCTTGACCGCATCATTGAAGACACCAAGGATGTGGGCAAGGTGGAGCAGGAGCCGAGCGCCGAAGGCCGCACGCTCCACATGCTGCTGATGCCGCTGCCCAAAAAGATCTGAGCGCCGGGCCGCGCCTCTGCCTGTTCGCGGGCGTTTGCAAACGCTTGCGGATGCCGGGGGCTTGCGGGCGGCCGCCCAAATTTTGCTTGCGCAGCATGTTGAAAACGGGCATTATTCCCGTTTCTTGTCCTGTTTGATTATACACCTGCCGTTTGCCGGGTATTTCCGGCGGGCGCAGGGCCGACCCGCCAAGGAGTTTGTCATGCCGAAACTGAAAACCCGCCGCGCCGCCGCCAAGCGTTTCAGCGTCACCGGCAGCGGAAAGTTCCGCCGCCGCCGCCAGAACCTGCGCCACATCCTGACCAAGAAAAAGGCTTCGCGCCGTATGCGCCTCGGCCAGGGTACGCTGGTGGACGACACCAACGTCAAGGCCGTGCGCCGGATGATGCCTTACGCCTGAATTTTCGGCTTCGGCCGGAATGTTTGACTGCCGATCGCGGGCGAAGGCGTTGCGCTTTTGCCCGGAAGGATCGCCCAAGTCCGCGCGGATGGCCGCGCGGCGTTTCGCTCCGCTGGCTTGATCTCCGCCTCGCGGTGCCGACAATGGAGGATTATCCATGCGTGTGAAGAGAGGTTTGGTTGCGCATCGCCGCCATAAAAAGTATCTGGACATGGCCAAGGGCTTCCGTGGGGGCCGCAGCCGTCTGTACCGCACCGCCCGCGAAGCGGTGGAACGTTCGCTCGTTTACGCCTACCACGGCCGCAAGCTGCGCAAGCGCGACTTCCGCAAGCTGTGGATCATGCGCATCAACGCGGCGGCCCGTCTGAACGGCCTGTCGTATTCGCGCTTCATCCACGCCCTGCAACTGGCCGGCGTGACCATCAACCGCAAGATGCTGGCCGACCTGGCCGTGCGCGACAAGGCCGGCTTCGCCGCCATTGCGGAACTGGCCAAGAGCAAGCTTAACTAACATCGCGCGGGGCCTTGCGGCCCCGCCTCTTCCCCTCCTCCTTCATTTCGCATTCGGTGCGGCCGGAGGCCTCCGGAAGGCTCTGGAGGGTCACCTCGCGAGTCCGCTATGGAATTTTCGCCCGAATCGTTGAAGGAACGTCTGCACAGCCTGATCGACGCGCTGGACGAGCGCCTCGGTCAGGCTGCGTCTTTGCAGGATGCCGAGGAACTGCGCGTGGATTTTCTGGGCCGCAAGGGCCGGCTGGCGGAACTGATGTCCTGCCTGCCCGGCCTGCCCCCGGTCGAGCGCCCCTCGTTTGGCCAGAAGGTCAACGAAATCAAGCAGGAGCTTGCCGCCCGGCTGGATGCCCACAAGGCCGCCCTGGAGCGCCGGCGCGAAGAAGCCCTGGCCGCCCGTTTCGACCCCACGCTGCCGGGCCGCCTGCCCTGGCAGGGCACGCTGCATCCCATCACGCTGGCCATGGAAGACGTGTGCCGCGTATTCCAGTCCATGGGCTACGAGATCGTGTCCGGGCCCGAGGTGGATACCGACTACCACTGTTTTGAAGTGCTGAACATGCCGCCCGACCACCCCGCGCGCGACATGCAGGACACGCTGTATATTCAGGAAAAGATCGTGCTGCGCACGCACACCTCGACCATGCAGGCGCGCACCATGCTCTCGCGCAGGCCGCCGCTGGCCGTGATCGCGCCGGGCAAGGTCTACCGCCGCGATTCCGACGTCACCCACACGCCCATGTTCCACCAGATCGAGGGACTGCTGGTCGATCGCAAAGTCAGCCTCGCGGATCTGCGCGGCACGCTGACCGCCTTTTTGCGCACGCTGTTCGGCGCGCGCACGCGCGTGCGCTTCCGGCCCAGCTTCTTTCCCTTTACGGAGCCGAGCGTGGAAGTGGACATCTCCTGCACGCAGTGCGGAGGTTCGGGGCGTCTGGCGGGCGGGCAGCCTTGCCGCATCTGCAAGACCACGGGCTGGCTGGAGATTTTGGGCAGCGGCATGGTCGATCCCGCCGTGTTCGAGGCCGTGGGCTACGACCCCGACGAAGTGACCGGCTTCGCCTTTGGCATGGGCGTGGAGCGCATTGCCATGCTCAAGTACGGCCTGAACGATTTGCGGACGAATTTTGAAAATGACGTCAGGTTCCTGGGGCAGTTTGCCTGACATTGCGGCGTTGCAAGCGTCTCCCCGCTGATGCCGGAATGCGGAGATGCGGGACGCACGAGCTGAAACATTTTCTTTTTGAAAATGTTTTGCGTCCGCGCAAGCGCCGCCGGAGGCGTGTCTTTAAGGAACGTTGTCTCTACAAAGGCAAGCTTAATTTTGAAGTGAGGATGCCATGCTGGTGAGTCTGGACTGGTTGAGGGAATTTGTGCCGTACCAGGGCACGGCGGCGGAGCTTGGCGACCGCCTGACCATGCTGGGCCTGGAGCTTGAGGGCATCCACGCGCCTTACGCGGGCATCGTCGGCCTTGTCGTCGGCCGCGTGCTGACGTGCGACAACCATCCGGATTCCGACCACCTGCACGTCTGCACCGTGGACGTGGGTGAGGCCGAGCCGCTCGGCATCGTGTGCGGCGCGCCCAACGTGGCGGCGGGCCAGCTTGTGCCGGTGGCGCGCGTGGGCACGATCATGCCCGGCGGGCTGGAAATCAAGAAGGCCAAGCTGCGCGGCGTGCCCTCGCACGGGATGATCTGCTCCGAGCGCGAGCTTGGCCTTTCCGACGAACACGCGGGCATTCTGGTGCTGCCGGAAGCCACGCGCTTTGGCGAACGCGTCGTGCCGGGCATGGCGGTGTCCAGGGCTCTTGATCTGGACGGCGAGATTATGGAGATCAGCGTCACGCCCAACCGGGCGGACTGCCTGTCCATTCTGGGCATCGCGCGCGAGGTGGCGGCCGCCTACGGCCTGCCGCTGCGCCTGCCCGTGGCGGACATCAGGGAAAGCGGGGCCGATGTTTCGGGCGAGATTCCCATCGCCATCGCGGACGCCGAATTTTGCCCGGCCTACACCGGCCGCGTGCTGGAAGGCGCGCGGGTTATGCCTTCGCCGCCGTGGCTGCGTTACCGCCTGCACGCGGCGGGCGTGCGCCCGCTCTCCAACCTGGTGGACGTGACCAACTACGTGCTGCTGGAGCTGGGCCAGCCCCTGCACGCCTTTGACCGCGACAAGCTGGCCTCCGGCCGCATCACGGTTTCGGGCGCGAGCGAGGGCGAAACCCTGGTGACGCTGGACGGCCAGGAACGGGCGCTGAAGCCCGGCGACGGCCTGATCCGCGACGGCGAAACGCCCGTGGCCCTGGCCGGGGTGATGGGCGGTCTGGCCACGGAAATCACGGCCGAAAGCCGCAGCGTATTTTTGGAATGCGCGCTGTTCCGTCCGGCGTCGATCCGCCGCACGGCGCGCCGCCTGGGCCTTTCGAGCGAATCTTCCTACCGTTTTGAGCGCGGCGTGGATCAGACGGGCATGGATTTTGCCCGCGATCGGGCCGCCGCGCTGATGGCCGAACTTTCGGGCGGCACGATCCGCAAGGGCGTGTGTCGCGCGGAGCCCAAGCCCTGGCAGGCGCCGATCGTGCGCTTCCGCCGCTCGCGGGCCGAAGATCTGCTGGGCGTGCCGCTGGACGCGGACGAATGCGCCCGCGTGCTGGGCGCCCTTGGCTGCACGGTGGACAGGAGCGACGAGGCCGACTGGCGCGTGGCCGCGCCGGGCTGGCGCTACGACATGAGCCGCGAGGCGGATTTGATCGAGGAAGTGGCGCGTTTTCTGGGCGTGGACACGCTGCCCGCCACGCTGCCCGTGGTGGCGCGCGATCTGGATCGCTTCGGCCTGCCGGAAGGGCGCTACGACTTTCTTTCGCGCGTCAAGCACTGGGCCTCCGGCCTGGGCCTGAACGAGGCCATCAATTACAGCTTTGTGGGCCACAAGGATCTCGACCTGCTGAACCTGCCGCGCGAGGGCAGGGTGTCGGTGCTGAACCCGCTCACGGCGGAACAGGACGTGCTGCGGCCCGTGCTGGCGCCCGGCCTGCTGGCCGACGTGCGGCACAATATCGCGCAGGGCGCGCAGGGTTTGCGGCTTTTTGAGGTGGCGCAGTCCTTCCTGGCCGATCCCGACGGGGAAACCACGGTGGCCGAGCGCCGCCTGCTGGGCATCGCGCTGTACGGCGCGCGTTTCGACGCCTCCTGGCCGCAGCCCGAAGCCGACATGGACTACACCGATCTCAAGGGCCTGGTGGAGCGCTTTTTCCAGTTTCTGCACCTCGACGCGCCCGTGTTTTCCACGCTGCCGGAGCATCCCTACCTCGCGCCCGCCGTGCGCCTGACCTGCAACGGGCTTGCCGCGGGCACGCTGGGCCGCGTCAAGCCGGACATCGCCGACGCCTACCACGCCCGCAAGGACGTCTGGCTGGCGGAGTGCGACCTCGACACGCTGCGCGAAGCCGCGGAAGGCCGCCGCGTGCGCTTTGCGCCGCTGCCGGTTTTCCCGCCCGTGCGGCGCGACGTGACCGTGATCGCCCCGAACGGCGCGGGGGGCGGCCCGCGCGTGGACGACCTTTTGGCCGCGCTGCGCGCTTCCGCTTCGGAATTGCTGGAAAGCGTGGAACTGCGCGACGTGTACGAACCCGCGCACGCCGCCGAGCGCAATCTGACGTTCCGCCTGACGTTCCGCCATGCGGAGCGCACGTTGCAGGACGCCGAGGTTGACCGCGAGCGCGAGAAGATCGTTTCCGCACTTGTGCGAGCCCTCCCTGTCAGGGTATAACGGAACCCGCCGGATGTCCGCGCGGGGAGGAAAGCATGGGGGGCGAGCGTTTGTACCGGATCGGGGAAGCCGCTGAGGCGCTCTGCCTCAAGACGTGCGTCCTGCGCTTCTGGGAAACCGAGTTCCCACAGCTGGTTCCCGTGCGCACGCCCAAGGGCCAGCGCCTCTACAACGAGGCGACCATGGAGCTTTTGCGGCGCATCCGTTCGCTCCTGCACGATCAGGGCATGACCATCGCGGGCGCGCGCCGCGTGCTGGAAGGCGGGGAACCCCCGGCGTTGTCCGCGCCTCCCGTCTCTCCGCCCGCCGCGTCCCGCGTTTCGCCTTCTTCTCCACGCTCTCCCGCCGCCGAACGCCTCCTGCAATCCGCCGTCAGCGAACTGGAAGATCTGCGCCTGCTTCTGCAACCTTCAAACGAGGATCAGGCATGATACTTGCCCCTTCGCTGCTCTCCGCCGACATCGGCCATCTGGCGCAAACCCTGGTTGATCTCGAAATCGCCGGCGTCGCCTGGGCGCACTGGGACGTCATGGACGGCCGCTTTGTGCCCAACATCACCTTCGGCCAGCACGTGATCCGCCAGATGCGGCCGGCCAGCCGCCTTTTTTTCGACGTGCACCTGATGATTGAGGAGCCCGAGCGCTACCTTGAGGATTTTTGCGCCGCCGGGGCCAACATGCTGGTTGTCCACGTTGAGGCTTCGCGGCATTTGCAGCGCACGCTGGCTGAAATCCGCCGCCTGGGCATGAAGGCGGGCGTTGCGCTTAATCCGGCCACGCCGCTCCAGACGCTCGACTATGTGCTGGACGATCTCGACATGGTGCTCCTGATGAGCGTCAACCCCGGCTTTGGCGGCCAAAAATTCCTGCCCGCGACCTACGGCAAAATCGAGGCGTTGCGCCGGATGCTTGGCGACAGGCCCTGCCTGATCCAGGTGGACGGCGGCGTGGATCCGGACAATACCGCCGCGCTGACGCGCGCGGGCGCGGACGTGCTGGTGTCGGGCTCGGCGTTTTTTTCACGGCCTCCGTATGCGGAGCGGCTGGCGCTGTTTCAGCGCGCGGCGGCTGAGGGCGCGGCTTCCGCCGCTGGTTAATTAATCCATGAGGAACAGGCGCACGCGCGCCTGTTTTGTTTTCTTTTTGGGGGAGGATCTATGGCGACTCGGCTTGATTTGGCAAACGCGCTGCGCGTGCTGGCTATGGACGCGGTGGAAGCGGCGGCTTCGGGGCATCCCGGCGCGCCCATGGGCATGGCGGACATGGCGGAGGCGCTGTGGCGCGGATTTTTAAAGCACAATCCCGCGGATACTTCCTGGCCGGACAGGGATCGCTTCGTGCTGTCCAACGGCCACGCCTCCATGCTGCTGTACGGCCTTTTGCACCTGACGGGCTACGACGTGAGCATGGACGACATCCGCGCCTTCCGCCAACTGGGTTCCAAAACGCCGGGGCATCCCGAATGCGGCGTGACGCCCGGCGTGGAAATGACCACCGGCCCGCTGGGCCAGGGGCTGGCCACGGCGGTGGGCATGGCGCTGGCGGAACGGGTGCTGGCCGCCACGTTCAACCGCGAGGGCTTCCCCGTGGTGGATCACCGCACCTGGGTCTTTGTGGGCGACGGCTGCCTGATGGAAGGGCTCTCGCAGGAGGCCTGCTCGCTGGCGGGCACGCTGGGCCTCGGCAAACTGACCGTGCTGTACGACGACAACAATATTTCCATCGACGGCCCGGTCAAAAGCTGGTTTGCGGACGACACGCCGGCCCGCTTTGAAGCCTGTGGCTGGCATGTGATCCGGGGCGTGGGCGGCAACGACGCCGACGACGTGGACGAGGCCATCCGCGACGCCCTGTCCGTCACCGACAAACCCAGCCTGATCTGCTGCCGCACGGTGATCGGCTACGGCTCGCCGCGCAAGGCGGGCACGGCCTCCTGCCACGGTTCGCCGCTGGGCGCGGAGGAAGTGGAGCAGACCAAAAAGGCGCTGGGCTGGGAGCATCCGCCCTTCACGATTCCGCAGGACATCGCCTCCGCCTGGGACGCCCGGGCCAGGGGCGCGGCCGCGCAGGCCGCCTGGGACGACATGATGTCCGCCTACCGGGCGGAATACCCCGATCTGGCGGCCGAGTTCGACCGCCGCATGGCCGGGCGCCTGCCGGAAAACTGGCCGGACGTCGTGCGCGCGGCCGTGGACGCCCTGGCCGCCAATGCCTCGCCCGTGGCCACGCGGGTGGCGGGCAAAAACACGCTCGACGTTCTCGCGCCCGCGCTGCCCGAACTTCTGGGCGGCTCGGCGGATCTGACCGGCTCGGTCGGCACGCGGCACAACGCCTCGCGCACGCTGGGCCCCGGCGCGTTTGAGGGCAACTACCTCTACTACGGCGTGCGCGAATTCGGCATGGGCGCGGTGATGAACGGCCTGGCCCTGCACGGCGGCTTCATCCCCTACGGCGGCACGTTCCTTATTTTTTCGGACTACGCCAAAAATATCATCCGTCTGGCCGCCCTGATGAAGCAGCGCGTGGTCTGGGTGCTGACGCACGACTCCATCGGCGTGGGCGAGGATGGCCCCACGCATCAGCCCGTGGAGCAGCTCGCCTCGTTGCGCATGATCCCCGGCATGGACGTGTGGCGGCCCTGTGACGGCCTGGAAACCGCCGTGGCCTGGACAGCGGCGATCGAGCGGGCCGACGGCCCCACCAGTCTTTCGCTCTCGCGGCAAAACCTCAAGCCGCAGCCCGATTCTCCCGCCCGCCGGGAAGGAGCGCGCCGGGGCGGCTATATCCTGCGCGATTGCGAAGGCGCGCCCGAAGCCCTGCTGCTGGCCACCGGGTCGGAAGTGGAACTGGCCGTGGCTGCGGCGGAGCGCCTGAGCGCCGCCGGGCGCCGCGTCCGTGTGGTTTCCATGCCCTGCAACGCGGTTTTTGACCGGCAGGACGCGGCCTGGCGCGAAGCGGTGCTGCCTTCCTCCGTGCGGGCGCGCGTGGCCGTGGAAGCCGCGGCCACGGACTGGTGGTGGAAATATGTGGGCCTGGACGGCCGCGTGGCGGGCATGACCACGTTTGGCGAATCCGGCCCGGCCAAGGCGGTGTTCGAGCATTTCGGCTTTACCGTGGATCACGTCGCGCGCCTGGTGGAAGAAAGCCTGGCGTGACAGAGCGGATGAGTTTTGCCTTTCTATGCGCAACGTTCTTTAAAGACACGCCGCCGTCGGCGCTTAACGCGCGAGTGAATCGCGCTTGCGCCTCCGTCGCGGGCGGCTGCTCACGCAGCCGCTAGAGCATTTTCAAAGTGAAAATGCTCAAAACACAACGAGGAGATTCCCGCATGAAAGCTCTTTCCATGCATGATGTGTCCCTGGCCGGCAAACGTGTCGTCATGCGCCTTGATCTCAATGTGCCCCTCAAAAACGGCGTGGTCAAAAGCGACGCCCGCATCCGCGCCGCTCTGCCCACCATCCGCCTCGCGCTCGACGCCGGGGCGGGCGTCCTTGTGCTTTCGCACCTGGGCCGCCCCGAAGAAGGCGTGTACGACGAAGCCTTCTCGCTCAAGCCCGTGGCCGCGCGTCTGGCGGAACTGCTGGGCCGCAAGGTGGACTTTTGCGCCGACATCCTGGCCGGCGCGGCCATCAAGCCCGGCGACCTGATCATGGGCGAAAACATCCGCTTCCTCAAAGGCGAAAAGAAAAACAACGACGAACTGGCCGCCCGCCTGGCCGCCCTTGGCGACGTTTATGTCATGGACGCCTTTGGCGCGGCGCACCGGGCCAACGCCTCCACCGAAGGGGCCGTGCGCAAGGCCGCCGTGGCCGTGGCCGGCCCGCTGATGCTGGCGGAAATGGAAGCCGCCACCAAATTGCTGGATCAGCCCAAACGGCCGTTCTTCGCCGTGGTGGGCGGCTCCAAGGTCTCCACCAAGCTCACCGTGCTGGAAAACCTGCTGACCAAGGTGGACGGCCTCATCGTGGGCGGCGGCATCGCCAATACGTTTCTGGCGGCCACGGGCCTCGCCATGGGCGCGTCGCTGGTGGAGGAGGATCTGATCCCCGAAGCCAAGCGCCTGATCGCCCTGGCCAAAGAACGCAACGTGAGCCTGCCGCTGCCCGAAGACCTGATGGTAGCGCCCGCGCTCGATCAGGCCGCCGGCGCCACGCTCAAGCCCGCCTCGGCCCTGGCTCCGGCCGACAGCGCCTTCGACATCGGGCCCGCAAGCGCCAGCCGTTACGCCCCGCTGCTGGAAAAGGCCGCCACCATTGTCTGGAACGGGCCCGTGGGCGCGTTTGAAACGCCGCCCTTTGATCAGGGCAGCCGCGCCGTCGCGGACATTCTGGCCCAAAGCCCCGCCTACACCGTGGTGTGCGGCGGCGACGCCGTGGCCGCCGTGGAAGCCTTCGGCCTGGCGGACAAAATGGACTACCTCTCCACCGGCGGCGGCGCGTTCCTGGAAGTGCTGGAGGGCAAAACCCTGCCCGCCGTGGCGGCCCTGGCCTCGCGCGCGTAAAAAAAGAATGGGGAGGCGCCGCCTCCCCATACCCCACCGCCACCCCGCGCCTATTTGGCGTAAAACCTTGCTTAAGAGCGAATACCGTGCACGGCCAAATAGGCGCGGGGTTGGAACCCGCAAACGGCCGCGTGAAAACGCGGCCGTTTCATGTGCCTGGCATGAGATCAGGAATTCAAACGGGTGAAATGGGGCAGATATTGGCGGCGTTGCCCTCCACTGTCGAGCAATGCCCTTCCACCCTGTTCCGGCCGCTGTTTTTGGCCTGATAGAGCATGGCGTCCGCGATGTTGATCTGATCGCCCACGGGCTCGTCGATCGGCCCGCAGTGCATCCCAATGCTCACCGTATACGGAATGCGCAGGCCGCTGCCGATATAGGGCGATTCCTCCATGCTGCGGCGCAGGCGCTCGGCGGCGATCACGGCTTCCTGCTCGTTGGTTTCGGGCATCAGGGCGATGAATTCCTCCCCGCCCCAGCGGAAAAGGCGGCTGCCCGCGCGGAGGCGGCTGGAAAGAATGCGCGCCGTGTGCTGCAGCACGGCGTCGCCCACGTCGTGCCCGTAGCGGTCGTTGACGGTCTTAAAAAGATCGATGTCGATCATGGCCAGGCAAAAATGCTTTTTTTCGCGCCGGGCCTTGGCCTGGATCCAGGAAAAAAAGTTGTAGAAATCTCTGCGGTTGCCGAGGTTGGTCAGGCTGTCCGTCAAGGCTTCGCGCTCAAGGCGGATCATGGCGGCGTTCAGTTCGCGCTGGGCGCGGTGGCGGGTGTACTCCAAAAACCAGGAAAACATCCAGGCCCCGAGAAAGACCGTCAAAAAGCGCACCCGCATGGGCAATGGATAATCGATAACCAGATACGGGCTCAGCGGCCCCAGAAACGAAAGCAGTATGCCAATGAACAGCAAACTGAAAATGATGGTGCCGTAAAAAAGGCCAAGGCAGAGCATGATCATCGGGGGATACAGCAAAAACCAGAACAAAGTGGCGTCTGTGCTGTGCGCGTAGCCAAAAATGAGATAGAACCCAAGGGCTATCAGCGTGGCACACGTCATGATCATGGAGAAAAGAGAGTTCTTTGTATAAAAACTGATAAAAAAAGCCGCCACAACAATACAGGCGACGGCTGTCAGCGGAATATACAACGTGGTGTTGTTTTCCTGGATATTGATGGCCAGAGCCGTAATCACCAGGATCATGGTCACCAGCGACATAATGAGCGCATTGATTCTAAAGACGGCCTGCCTGCCGCTTGATGGATGCATCCGCAGGTTAAGTTCTTCTTCCGGCAGGGTTTGGAAAAAATTTTGCTCCATCTGTGCGCCCTTTCAGGAAAAATAATGGCAATAAGATCGCCTTGCCGGTGAAAATGCAAAAAGGGTGAAGCTGTGTGGAGGAAACTGCATCACTATTCTAATAAAAAGGAGCTGGCCGTTCAAGTGCATTTTGGTTTTTTAAAATCATGTGGATGACGCAAAGGACTTGACGAAATACATTTTACTAGTAATCATTCCTAAAAAAATGGAGGTCGTCGTGTCCTCAGCTGCTACCACGGCAAAAAGCCGCATGACGCGCCAGCGTATGGTCATTTTGGAAGAATTGCGCAAAACCGTAAGCCACCCCACGGCGGACGAGCTTTACGCCACGGTGCGCCGCCGCCTTTCGCGCATCAGCCTGGGCACGGTGTACCGCAACCTGGATCTGCTGGCGGAAACCGGGCAAATCCTCAAGCTGGAATCCGCGGGCGCCATGCGTCGCTTTGACGGCAACCCCGCGCCGCACCGGCATGTGCGCTGCGTGCGTTGCGGCCGGGTGGCGGACGTGCCGTGCGGCCCCGGAGATGCGCCCGACATCAGCCGCCTCGCGGTGGACGGTTTTCATATCACCGGAGCCAGGGTGGAATACGACGGCGTGTGCGAAGCGTGCGCCGCGTTTGCCGAAGCCGGCGTTTGATCCTCCGCTCCGCCAACAAAAAGGAGACAGTATGAAATCGCTGAAAGGAACCCGGACGGAAAAAAACGTGCTGACGGCGTTTGCCGGGGAATCGCAGGCCCGCAACCGCTATACCTATTTTGGCAGCCAGGCCAAAAAAGACGGTTTTGTGGAAATGGCGCAGGCCTTTGAAGAAATTGCGAACCAGGAAAAAGAGCACGCCAAGCGCCTCTTCAAATTTTTGGAAGGCGGCGAGGTGGAAATCAGCGCCGCGTTTCCCGCCGGCGTGATCGGCGCCACGCACGACAACCTGCTTGCCTCGGCCGCCGGCGAAAATTACGAGCACACCACCATGTATCCCGGATTTGCCGACATCGCCGACGCGGAAGGCTTTGCGGAAATCGCGGCGGTCATGCGCTCCATTGCCGTGGCGGAAGCCCACCATGAAAGCCGCTTTCTGGCCTTTGCCAACGCCATCAAAGATTGCCGGGTGTTCAGCTCGCCCAGGCCCGCCACCTGGCGCTGCCTGAACTGCGGCTACATCCACGAAGGCGGGGAAGCTCCGGCCGCCTGTCCGGCCTGCGCGCATCCCCGCGACTATTTCCAGTTGATCAAAGCCGTTTAACATTGAGATGATCCACGGCTGGACACGATGTTCCGCCGCATAAGTTTCACGCCTCAGCCGTCGTTTGACGCCGCGAGTGAATCGCTTCAGCCGTTGCCGAGCTTGCGAGGCGTACGGATGAAGACAGCCTGATGCGGCTACTCCGGCTTCGCGGCGGAACCTCGCTCCGCTCAGTTCCGCGAGCATTTCAAAATTGAAATGCTCTAAAGCCTGAAAAAAATCACCGGCTGGCCCGGCCCGACTTTATCCTGTATCCAAGAGGAGCGGGCAAGCCGTCCGCGCGTTCCCGGCGCGTTCCGGGCAAGGAGGATTTGTATGTCCGACCCTCATGACATGTGGCAGTGCCAGGTCAGCAATTGCGGCTACATCTACGACCCCGCCAAGGGCGATCGCAAGGGCCATATCCCCGCGGGCACCTCGTTTGAGGATTTG
This sequence comes from Mailhella sp., assembly GCA_031552135.1. Classification (GTDB taxonomy): domain Bacteria; phylum Desulfobacterota; class Desulfovibrionia; order Desulfovibrionales; family Desulfovibrionaceae; genus Mailhella. The sequence continues at coordinate 1,497 of JAVBMS010000019.1, read as the reverse complement.
CCGGAAGCGTGGGTGTGCCCCATCTGCGGGGCCACCAAAAAATCATTCAAACGCCTGGCCTGACGGCCCGCGCCGCCGGCCGAGCCCGGCGGGCGGCGCGTCTGTTTGCTGGCACAATATGCGGCGCGCCCCCCGGCGGAACCGGAGGGCGCGTTTTTTAAAGGCAAACGGACGGATGTTAACGGCACGCGGATGCAAAGCAAGCCTTGCGACGCGCCGCGGCGTTAAATCCTGACAGCCACGATGCGCGGCAACACTGCGGCGTCAAGAGCCGGTTCAGGCGCGTGCGTGCCAAAATGTTCACCCACGGGCAGTTGGGTCAGGCGGCGTTGCATCTCCCACAGCACCTGGCGCGTGTACTGCACGGCCGAAGCGCTGTCCCAGCCTTTTTCTTCCATCGCCCAGACCGCTTTTTGCGTCTGCTCCCAAATATCTAACAGGGCGACGTCGGGCAAAAGATGCAGCTCCATCACATGCGGAGGGCAATCATCGTGAGATGATGCCCCCGCGGAGGAAAAAACAGGATTCATTCCTACTCCGGTAAGCTTAGAAAAGCATCAGAAAAACATCCTGAAGCGACTCTAAAAACATTCATAACGGATAGCAAGCCATTAGAGACCCAAAGCGGCAACATGCTCAAAGCTCAATGCCAATGGCGTGATGTTGTTGATTTTTTTTATGGCTTTTCGTAATATTTGCCAAAAAGGGGGCCTTGCCGCTAACATAAAAGACACGGCCGTTGCTTCCCGGCCAGGAGGCGCCATGCCCGCGAAGCCGCAGAGTTCCTATTCCAAGGCGGATCTTGCCCGGCATTTTCAGTGCCCGGAATCGACCATCCGTTTTTACTGTTCGCGTTTCAGCGCGTTTTTGCCCGCTTGGGGCGAAGGCCGCAAACGGCGTTACGCCCCGGCCTGCCTGGATGTGCTGGCGTTTATCCGCCGCCGCCTGCCGGAGGCGCGTTCGGCCGGAGCGCTGGAACTGTTGCTGGAGCGGGAGTTTCCCCGCGTCGGCGAATCCGCGCCCGCAAGCCCCGTGAAAGTTGCCCCGCCGCCGGGCCTGTGGCCGGAGGCGTCCATCCCCCGGCGCTTTGCCGCCTGCACGCCGCCGGACGCGGCGCAGGCCTCCGCCCTGCATTTGCTGGAGCGCCGGAACGCCGCGCTGGAACGCATTGCCGAAGCGCTGGAGCGGATCGCCCCCGCGCCGGGCGCGCCGCCGGACGCGGAAATTCGGGCGGAAACGGGCGCGGAAATCCGCGAGTTGCGCCGTTTGCTGGACAGCGCGGAGCGGACGCACCAGGAAGACATGGATCAGTTGCGGGCCTGGATCGCCCGCCTGGCCAACGCAAAAAGCTAGTCTCCCGTCTTTCCCCTGTTTGAGTTTGCCGCTCCGGCCCCTTTCGTTTCCCGGCAGTCCTCGCCCCGCGAGGATTGCCGGAGTATGGGGGTGCAGGGGAGTCACTCCCCTGCCAGGGGGGGAGGGGGACAGCGTCCCCCTGCA
>JAVBMS010000075.1:0-8246 GCA_031552135.1 Mailhella sp. | reverse complement strand
GAGTGGCTGAACGCCCGGTTTGACGGGGCCGACTGGGTGCGCCTGCTGCTGGTGGTGGGTTCGACGTTTTTTATCGGGCCGGATATTTTTTCGCGCGCGTTCGCGGCCAAAGACGGCGCGACGGCGCGGCGGGCCACGCTGGGCGCGGCGCTGGGTCTGGCGTTTTTTGGCGCCGTGATCACGCTGGTGGGCATGGCCGCGAGCGGCCTTGCCGGGCCGGACAACAAGGGCGTGCTGCCCGCGCTGATCCGGAGCGCGCTGCCGCTGCCTGTGGCCGCTCTGCTGGGCGTGGGCCTAGTTTCCGCCCTGGTTTCCTCGGCGGATACCTGCCTGATGAGCGCGGCCGCCATTGTGGAGAACGATCTTGTCCGGAGCCGGAGGGGCCGGAGCCGGACGCGGGTGCGCGTCTTTGTGCTCGTTATCGGGGCGGTTTCGCTGGGCATCGCGCTGTTTCGCGGCGACGTCATCCACCTGTTGCTGACGGCCTACTCCATGTACGCGCCGGGCGTGACGCCGCCGCTTTTTATGGCGATCATGATCCACGGACGCCGCGCGCCGCATCCCGGCCTGTGGCTGGCCGCTGTGGCCACGGGCGGGGCCTTTGGCCTGTGGGGCGCCATAACGAATCTGTACGCCCCGCCGCTGATCGGCATGGCCGCTTCGGCGTTGCTGGGCGCGACGTCGCTGTACTGGGGCCGTCCGGCGCGCGGTTCAGGGCTTTAGAGCATTTCAACTTTGAAATGCTCGCGGAACTGAGCGGAGCGAGGTTCCGCCGCGAAGCCGGCGTAGCCGCGATTCACTCGCGGCGTAACGCGCCGGCGGAGGCGTGAAACTTAAGCGGCAGAACGCGGTAGCCGTAGCCGCAAAGCGGCGTACGGATAGCGACAGCATAGATATCGTGTCTTGGCTGTGCACTATTTCAAGAGTAAAATGCTCTAACGGCAACGGGGGAGGTGTTTGCCTCCCCCGCGTTTTTACCAGATTTCGCTGGCGATCACTCCTGCCGCATTTCCTTGATCAGCGAAGCCAGGATGTTCGCCTGGGCGGCCAGCGACGTGACGGACTGCCCGGCGGCCCGCATGGCCAGGGCTGTTTCGCCCGCGATGTCGTTCACCGTGCCCACCGAATAGCTGATGGCCTCGCTGGTGGCGGACTGTTCCTCGCTGGCGGCGGCAATGGCATGAACCTGGCCCGCCGCGGCTCCGGTCATTTCCACAATTTCGTTCAGCGAGCCGCCGGACTGGACGGCCAGGGCCGTGGCGTATTCGATGTTTTTGACGGTCACGTCCACCTGTTCCATGCTCTTGTCCATGCTGACGCGGATGGCGTTGACGGCGCGGCTGACATCGCTGGTGGAGGCCATGGTCTTTTCGGCCAGCTTGCGCACTTCGTCGGCCACCACGGCGAAGCCGCGTCCGGCCTCGCCCGCGCGGGCGGCTTCAATGGCGGCGTTGAGCGCCAGCAGGTTCGTCTGATCCGCAATGTCGGAAATGACGCCCATGATCTGGCTGATGGAGCGGGCGTGCTCGCCCAGGACAACCATGTCGCCCTTCAGAGCCAGGGAGTCCTGCTGGGCGCGCTGGATGCTGCCGACCACCTCTTCCACAATATGCGCGCCTTCGGTGGCTTTTTGGCGGGTATGGGCGGAAATGTCGGCCGCGTCGGCGGCGTTGCGCGCCACGTCGATGACCGTAACGTTCATTTCCGCCATGGCGGTGGCGGTTTCGGCGGCTTTTCCGGCCTGGGCGCTGGCGCCTTCTTCGGCCTGGCGTATTTTGCCGGCGAGGTCGTGCGAGGCGGAAGACAGCACCTGGCCCACTTCTTCCAGCTTGGCGGCGGTTTGCAGCATGCGTTCGCCCTTGGCCTGGGCTTCCCTGCCGGACTGTTCGGCGTGGAGCATGGCCTCTTCGGCGCGGGCCGCCTGCGCGCGCGATTCGTTGCTGATCGCTTCGGCCTCGGCCACCTTGTCTTTAAGGTTTTTCACCATGATGCGCAGGGCGTCGGCCAGGGTGCCCACCTCGTCCGTGGCGCGCACGTCAAGCCTGGCTTCCATGTCGCCGTTACTGACCTTCACCGCGTAATCGTTGACGTTTTTGATAGGCCGGGCCAGAACGCGCGCGAACAGCACCGCAAAAAAGCCCAGCAGGAGCAGGATGCCGAACGCGCCGAGCAGCGTCAGGTAGGTGGCGTTGCGCTGGCTCTGCTCCAGGGCGCCAACGGGTGCACCCATGAAGTTGATGCCCAAAATGGCGCCGTCCAGGCCCCGGATGGGCCAGTAGGCGGTTTTATACGGCGTGCCGAGAATGCTGGCGTCCTGGTACACGGTTTCGCCGCGCGCCAGCACCGCGTCGGCGATGCCGGGATTGTCGAGCTTGGTGCCGATGATGCGCTGCCCGTCCTTGACGATGGTGCTCACCACCCGCGTGTCGCCTTTAAAGAAGGTGACGTCCATGCCGGCCGTCTTTTTCATGTCGTCCACATAGGCGGGGGAGGCCAGCGACGTGCCGAGCCCCAGGGTGCCGATGATTTCGCCGTTGTGGCGCAGCGGCGCGCCCGCCCGCAGGGAGAAGGCTATTTCCGTGCCTTCCACAACGCCCACGGAGGCTTCGCCCCGCAGCGCCCGCTTGACGGTTTCCTGCCCGGCGATGGAGTCGCCCGATTTGCCCGGCGCGTGCGCGCGGGCCAGCACAATGCCCTTGGTATCGGTGATCGTGAAAAAATCGGCGTGGTTGACGGCCATCAGGCGGGTCGCCTGGGCCAGCATGGCCTGCTTGTCGCCGGCGATGACGCTTTCCGCCAGAGATGCATCGCCAGACAATGTAACCGCGGCGTCAAAAAATTTTTCCGCTGTGTTGGCAATCTGCTTTTCCATCACGCCGCGCATGACTCTGATATGCTCGGACAATTGATCGTCAAACGTCTTGTTGAGCAGCCATGTGCTGATCACAAGAACGGAAAGGCATGACATTGCCACGCCGGCTATCATACTGGCCGTGATTTTTGTCGCGATGGAAAGACGCATAAAATTTTTCTCTATGGTTAGAAGATTGCTGAAAAGTGGCCATGAGAGATGAAAAGATGCGCAAAACAAAAAAATGCGGATCAAGATGCAAAAAACCTTTTCGGCATCTATCGACTAAGCTTTAGTAGCCTATATCATGCGGGATAAAAGTAAAGGCTTTCCGTGATATCGGATTGTCAATGCAGTGCGGAACGCGCGCGGAAGGCGGTCGTGCGTGGATCAGGAGGGGGGAAGCGCCACGCCGTTTTGCCGGAGAATGGAGGCCGCCAGCGGGGCTTTGCCCGCCGTTTCCGCCGCCCGGAGCGCCCCCCGGATGGCGGCGAGGCCCTGGCCGGCGTCGTAGGCTTCAAGGCAGACCAGGCCGTATTCCAGGCGGTCGCGCCACGCGCCGCTGTTGTCCGCCACCACGGCCAGCGCGCGCTGGCGGGCCAGGGTCAGGGTTTTGCCGCGGGCGGTGAGGCGGCTCATGGCCCGTGCCCAGGCGGCGTCGCCCCGCGCGTGCGCGGCGGCGGCCTCCAGCGCCTCAAAAGCGCTTTCCGGGCACAGGGCGCCGGGGCGGAAAGGCAAACCGGGCTGAAACAGGCGGCCTTGGGCGCGCCAGAATTCCGCCGCCGCCAGGCAGGCCTGGTACGGCGAGGCCGGAATGGGCGGCCGTTGGGGCAGATGGTCGTGCAAAAACGTCCAGGCCAGGGCAAAGAGCGGCATATCGCCCAGCAGCAGCGCGCAGCCCGCCACGACGCCGCCGATTTCCTCCCGCCCGGCGGGGGATGGCTGGAGGGCGAGGCCGGCGCGCAGTTCGCGGCCGACATCCACTGCGGCCGCGTCGCCTTGCCGGACGGCGGCCTCGGCCAGGCAGCGCAGGCGCAGGGCAAGCGCTTCCGGCCTGTCCGGCCGGTTCAGCGCTTCCAGCAGGGCGGCCGGCACGGTTTCGCCCAGGGCGCGGCCGCGCTGGGCGAGCGTCATGGCCAGAAAGAGCGGATCCGCCGGACGGGGGACGAGATCGGCGGCCGCGTCCAGCACAGCGGCCGCCCGGTGGATCGGCAAATGGCGGGCCAGCGTTTCCGCGCGGGCGGCCAGGCCCAGCTTTTCCGCCAGATCGCGCCGCCGGAGCAGGAAGGCCATTTTTTCCCGCAGGTCGAGGACGTTGCGGTAGGCCATGATCTGCCGATCCGGCGCGTACAGCCAGTCCTGATCCTCGCCCACGTCGGGCGACAGCACGCAGGCCCCGGCCGAGGCGGCTTCGGTCAGGCGGAAGTTCACCTCAAAGGCTATGCCTTCGTTGGGCACGATGCGGGCGTCGGCGTAAAGCGCGAGCATGGCGTCGGCGTCCAGGCCCGAAGCGGGCGCGAGGCCGAACGGGGCCAACCCGGCAAGGAAGCGCGAGCGCAGCGGCCGGTTGAGCGGATCGTCGCGCCCGACAAAGGCGAGATCGCGGCCGCGTTCCGCATGGGGGCGGAAGGGCAGGCTGTGCCCCGGCCAGGGCAGCCGGAAGAGCTTTTGGGGTTTCCACGCCTCGGGCATGTGGGCGTAAAAGGAGATGTGCGGCGTGCCGACCGCGTCGAAAAGCCGGGTGTAATACTTGTGCCAGTGGATGTTGAGGTGGCTGTCCAGCGCCCAGAAGATTTTGGGGCAGGGCAGATCCTCAAGGCCGGACAAAAACGTCCGGGCGCCCAGCGATTCCTGCTGGATCAGCAGATCCGGGGCAAAACCCCGCGCCAGTTCGCGCGCGTCCGCCAGGCCGCCCGCCGTGCGCGCGGAGCGCACCGCGTGGCCCAGCGCCTCAAAGGCCGGGGCCAGGATGCAGTCGACGCACAGAATGTTCACAACGCGGCCCGCCTGGCGGTGTTTTGTTCCTGCCCGTCCGGCGGGGGGGAGGGCCGGGCGTTTTCGATGCCCAGCGCGGCCATGCGGTGCCGCAGCGTGCTGGGGTGGACGCCCAGCAGCGCGGCCGCGCCGTGCGGCCCCTTGATGACGCCGTTCGTGTGGTTCAGGACAAAACGTATGTAGGCGGCGTTGAGTTGATCCAGGGTGGGGAAGGTTTCGGCGGGAAACAGTTGCGACAGGCGGCCTTCGGGATCCCAGCAGAGGCAGTTCTCTTCCTCCTCAAGGCGCAGGGGGGCGTCGGAGGGTTCGCCCTGGCGGAGGATGAGCGCCCGCTCGATCAGGTGCTCCAGTTGCCGCACGTTGCCGGGCCAGTCGCGGCTCAGCAGGTTGGCGAGGGTGAGTACGTCGGGCATCGGCAGGGCGAGGCCCAGGCACTCGGATTTGAGTTTGAAGAAGTGGCGCGCCAGGCGGGGAATGTCGCCCACACGGCGGCGCAGCGGCGGCAGATGGATGGGGTAGAGATAGAGCCGGTACCAGAGGTCTTCCCGAAACGAGCCCTCTTCCACCATGCGCCGGAGATCACAGCGTGTCGCCGCGATGATCCGCATGTCCACGGCTATGCTGCGCGTGCCGCCCACACGCTGCACCCTGCCGGTTTCCAGCACCCGTAAAAGGCGCACCTGGGCCATGGGCGAGAGTTCGCCGATTTCGTCCAGCAAAATGGTGCCGCCGTGGGCCTGCTCAAAGTAGCCGGGTTTGGTCTGGACGGCGCCGGTAAACGCCCCGCGCTCGTGGCCGAACAGTTCGCTGTCCAGCAGCGTTTCCGGGATGGCGCCGCAGTTGACCTTGACAAAGGGGCCGCTCCTGCGGGCGGACTGTTCGTGGATGGCGCGGGCCACCACTTCCTTGCCCGTGCCGGTTTCACCCAGGATCAGCACGGTGGCGTTGGTGGCGGCCACTTTTTGCGCCATGTCGGTCACCTTGGCCAGGCCGGGGCACATGGTCAGCAGGTTGATGGCGGGAGGCTCGCCGGGCAGGGGCGCCGGATCCCGCACCGATACGGCGAAGAAGCTCCGCATCGCCCGCGCCAGCGGCTTGCACAGGCGCAGGATCCTGTCGCCCCAGGGGCCGAAGGCGACGGACTCCTGGCTGTAAAAACCCAAAAAGAAAAAGTAGGTTCCGGTCGCCAGCAGCGGAATGAGCAGCAACGAGCGCTCGGTCGTGCGCTCGACAATGCGGATTTTTTCCGCCAGGGGCGAGGGATCCGTCTGGAGATCGTCAATGGCGATGAAGCGCGAGGCCGTTACGTCAAACAGCTCGCGCCGGACGGAAGGAGGAAGCAGATCGTGCATCAGCACGCGGCCCGGCGGGCGCGACCCGGCGGGCACCTGCGCGAACAGCACCATGCTGGTTTCGTTGTATCCTTTAAAGACGCAGGTGATGCGTGAAATGGGCAGAAAGCCCCGCAGCCCCTCCCAAAGGCAGACGATGCTCGTCTCCAGGCCAAAGGTGCGGTAGGCGTCGCGCACGCGATCCGCCAGTCCGTCAAGGTGCGGCTCCGCTGCGTTGGGCGGCAGGGGGCCGCCGGCGCTCCCGGCAGGGGATGATGGGCTGCTTTTGAGTGGCATATATTGTCCTTGCGGCGAATAGGGATCATAGCGCGTTAAGCTGTAGGGGCACGGCATAATAGATATTTGCGGATAATAATATCGCGCGCCGTCCGCCGGCGCAAGCGCTTTGCCTGCCGGGAACGGGCGCGCATACGGTCTTTTGCGATGGAAGATGGAACCGCAATGCCTTGATCTTTCGTCAATTATCATGTGGTACGAATTGTGCATTTTTACACACGGGATGTCCTTCCCGCATCCGAAAATCATTCTTCAGCAAAGGAGCGTACCGTGGTTAAAAATGCCATTGTTGTGATGTTTGACAGTCTTCAGCATAATTATCTCGGCTGTTACGGCAACGGCTGGATCAAGACCCCGAACATGGATCGCCTGGCCCGTGAAGGCGTGCTGTTTGAAAACTGCTACATTGAGGGCCTGCCCACCGTGCCCTGCCGCCGCGCCATGCACACCGGCCGCTATACGCTGCCCAAAGCCGGCTGGGTGCCGCTGACCATGGAAGACACCATGATCTCCGACCTCTGCTGGGGCCGGCCTATCGACACCGCCCTCATCCTCGATTGCCCCATGTACCGCCTGCCCAAGTTCGGCTACACGCGCGGCTTCGACAAGGTGTTCTACACCCACGGGCACGAGCTGGATCATTACTTTTACGAGAGCGATCCGCTGATCCACTGCGACCCCAACGACTATATGGATGCCCGCGTGCGCAAGGCCGCCAGGGCCAAGCTGGGCGACGTGGTGACCGATGCCTCCGTGGACGAAATCCGCAGCTACCTGAAGCAGGCCCAGTACTGGAAAGGCCCGGAAGATCGCTACGTGGCCAAAACCATCCGCAAGGCCGTCGAGTACCTGGAACAGGTGGATCGCAACAAGCAGTTCTACCTGTGGGTGGACAGCTTCGATCCGCACGAACCCTGGAATCCGCCCTCGGTCTACATGGGCCAGCCCTGCCCCTACGACCCGGACTACAAGGGCAAGCCGGAGTTCCTGCCCTTCCTTGGCGACTGCGACGGCTTGTACGAAGAGCCCGAGCTGCACCACATCCGCATGTTGTATGCGGAACTGGTCACGCTGTGCGACACGTACTTCGGCATCTTCCTTGACGCCGTCCGCCGCCTGGGCTTTGAGGAAAACACGCTGCTGCTGATGGTTTCCGACCACGGCGAGCCGCTGGGCTACGGCGAGCACGGGCACGGCATCATGCGCAAGTGCCGCCCCTGGCCGTACGAGGAACTGGTGCACGCGCCCATGATCATGCGCGGCCCCGGCATCCCGGCGGGCAAGCGCGTCGCGGGCTTTGTGCAGTCGGTGGACGTGGCGCCCACCGTGTGCGACTGGCTGGGCATCGGCGTGCATCCCTCCATGCAGGGCAAAAGCCTGCTGCCGCTGGCCAGGGGCGAGGTGGCCACGCTGCGCGATTTTGCCATCGCCGGCTATTACAGCGCGGGCTGGGCCATTTACACGGAAGAATGGTCGTACGTGCACTGGCCGCTCAGCGACAAGTCCACCATGGCCTTCAACCGCGACCTGGAGGACAACATCAACAACAGTTCCCGCCACCTCAGCAAGGGCGCGGTCATCAGCGACATGATCGACCATGACCAGATGGAAGGCAAGGACGCCCACGCCCGCCAGCAGGCGGCCGCCACCATCGACGGCGAGGCCCAGTGGACGTGCACGCCGGGCGCCGCCTATGTGACGCCGGAAGAAGACGAGCTGTACAACCGCAAAAACGACAAGTTCCAGCTCAAGAACGTGATCAAGGATCACCC
>JAVBMS010000021.1:0-7335 GCA_031552135.1 Mailhella sp. | reverse complement strand
TAAAGGCCGATGGTCTGGAAGCCGTTGTCCACGTAAAGGATATCGCCGGTCACGCTTGTGCTGAGATCCGAGGCCAGGAAGACGGCGGCGTTGCCCACTTCGTCGATGGTGACGTTGCGGCGCAGCGGGGCGTGGGCTTCGATATGGTCGAGGATGGCGCGGAAGTCGGAGATGCCGGAGGCGGAGAGCGTTTTGATCGGCCCGGCGCTGATGGCGTTGATGCGCACGTTGTTCGCGCCCAGATCCGTGGCCAGGTAGCGCACCGAGCATTCCAGCGCGGCCTTGGCCACGCCCATGACGTTGTAGTTGGGGATGACCTTTTGCGAGCCGTAGTAGGTGAGGCAGATCACGGACGCGCCGGGGTTGAGCAGGGGCTCGTAGGCGTGGCAGAGCGCGGCCAGCGAATAGGCCGAAACTTCCATGGCGGTCTGGAAGCCGGAGCGCGAGGTGTCGATGTAGCGGTTGTGCAGGTCGTCCTTGTGGGCAAAGGCCACGGAATGCACCAGCACGTCCACGCCGCCCCACTGCTTTTGCACCAGGGCCGCGCTTTCGGCTATCTGCTCGTCGCTGGACACGTCGCACGGAAAGATGAATTCGCCGCCCAGTTCTTCGTTGATGGGCTCCAGGCGTTTTTTAATGGCGTCGCCCATGTAGCTGAAGCCCAGCCGGGCGCCTTCGCGCTTGAAGGCCGCTGAAATGCCGTAGGCGATGCTGCGGTTGTTGGCCACGCCGAATATGAGAGCTCGTTTTCCCTGGAGGAGCATAGGTTCCCTCGCGATGGACGTTTGCGGCGGATTTTGGGAGACCGCCTGTTTATCGGGCTGATAATGCCACAACACGGCGACGTGGGCCAGCCGCGTGATTTTTGCCGCAATCGGCTCGGCTAACGCTTGCCGCGCAGTTCCACGGAGCGGGCGTGCGCTTCCAGCCCTTCCAGCCGGGCCAGCCGGGCGATGGAAGCCGCGCTTTGCCCGGTGAAGGCCGGCGACGCGGCGATGATACTTGTTTTTTTGCAGAATGTCTGCACGCTGAGCGCGGAGGCGTGGCGCGCCGTGCCCATGGTGGGCAGCACATGGTTGGGCCCGGCAAAATAGTCGCCCACGGGCTCGGGCGAATGCGCGCCCAAAAACACCGCGCCCGCGTGGCGGATGTGCGGCAGCACGGCCCAGGGATCGCGCGTGACCACTTCCATATGCTCCGGCGCGACGGCGTTGGCCAGCTCCACGGCCGCGGCCATGTTCGGCACAAGCAGAATGGCGCTCCAGTCCTTGAGCGCGCGGGCCGCAATGTCGGCCCGGGGCAGCGCGGCAAGGCGTTCCGCCAGCACGGCGGGCAGCAGCGAGGCCAGCGAGGGGCTGGTGGTCACGCACAGGGCCGAGGCCAGGGCGTCGTGCTCCACCTGCGAGAGCATGTCGGCCGCCACCCACTCGATCGGGGCGCTTTCGTCGGCCAGCACCAGAATTTCGCTGGGCCCGGCCAGCATGTCGATGCCCACGCGGCCCTGCACCAGTTTTTTGGCCGTGGTCACATAGATGTTGCCCGGCCCGGCAATCACGTCCACCGGCGGCACGCTCCGGGTGCCAAAGGCCAGCGCGCCCACGGCCCACGGGCCGCCCACGCGGTAGACCTCGGTGATGTCCAGAAGATAGGCCGCCGCCAGAATATAGGGATTGAGCGTGCCGTCCCGGCGCGGCGGCGACACCACGGCGATTTCGCGCACGCCCGCCACCTGGGCGGGCACCGCGCCCATCAGCAGGCTGGAAATCAGGGGCGTGTCGCCCCCGCGCCCGCCGGGCACATAGAGGCCGGCGCGATCCACCGGCGTCACCCTTTGGCCGAGCAGCGAGCCGTCCGGCCGGGTTGTGAACCAGGAGTCTTCCACCTGCCGCTCGTGGAATGCGCGGATATTGGCCGCGGCTTCGGCCAGGATTTCCCGATCTTCCGCGCTGACGGACAGGGCGGCGCGTTCCAGATCCTCGGGGCGCACGGCCAGCGGCGGCGTCATGTCCGGGCAGTCGAAGCACCGCGTGCGCTCCAGCAGCGCGTCGTCGCCGCGCGCGCGGACGTCGTTGAGGATGTCGCGCACCTCGGTTTCCACGGCGGCGTCGGCGTCCAGCGCGCGGCCGGCCAGGCGGCCCAGAAATTCCCGAGCTTCCGGATCGTGCGCGGAAGCGAGCGTCAGCACCCGGCAGGGCATGGCATACTCCTTGAATTCTGTTGAAAAGCGGGCGGCGCCCCTGAAAATACAGGCGCGGCGGGTTGGGAAACGCCGTTTATGGCGTTTCTGCCGCCGTTTTGCTTGACAGGGCCGCCCCTCTCGCCTAAGTTGACAATCCGCGCGGGAAACCGCCACGGGGATGTAGCTCAGCTGGGAGAGCATTGCCTTCGCAAGGCAGGGGTCGAGAGTTCAAATCTCTTCATCTCCACCAGATTTCAGGCGGTCAGGATGCCATCCTGGCCGCCTTTTTTGTTATCTGGCGTCCCCTTCCTCGTCATCCTCGCCTTCCAGCAGGGCGGCGCGCTCCAGAATTTCCTCCAGCTGAATGTCGGCGCACAAAACGCCCACAATTTCGTCCTTGGCGTTGGTCACGGCCTTGGATACCGAAATGATCAGCTTGCCCGTGCGCGCGGACTGGTACACGTCCATGATGTGCAGTTCGCCGGTGCGCATCGGCTCCCTGTACCATTCGCGGCTGGAGTAGTCGTAGCCGGGCTTGGGCAGTTCGCCGTAGTTCTGGATGTAGGCGGGGTCGGTGACGATGCCGTGCGCCAGCAGGCCCGTGGCGTCGGTCAGCGTGAGGTACTGGATAAAGGAGTATTCCCTGGCGAAGCGGGCCATGAGATCGAGCGTGCGCTCGTCGGCCGGCACGATGCACTGCGCGGCCAGCCGCTCGATGAGGTGGGCGGCCAGGCGTCCGGCCAGGCGCTTGATGCGCTGCAATTCGCTCACAAAGAGCTGCGGCATGTAGCGCTTGACCAGGGCCGTCATTTCCTTGTTGGAGAAGGACGTGTTGCGGCCTTCCTCGTAGGCTTTCATGATGGCCGTATAGATGTGGCCCACGGCCGGATGCTTTTTGGAAACTTCCTTGTCCGGCGGCAGGTTGCAGTTCTGGTTGATCCAGTAGGCCACGCCCGCGCGGCCCGACTTGTCGGTGATGATGATGGGCACGGGGCGGCCCAGAATGGCGGTGGTGTCGAAGATATTGTAAATTTCTTCGTTTTTGGCCAGGCCGTCCACATGCACGCCGGCGCTGGTGGCGTTGAAGTCGCTGCCCACAAAGGGATAGTTGGGCGGGACAACGTAGTCCAGCTCCTTGACGAAGTATTCGGCCAGTTCGGCAATGGCGATGGTGTCGGCGGCTTCGTCGTCGCCGGTCAGCGAGATGTATTCCATGACCAGCGCTTCCACCGGCGTGTTGCCGGTGCGCTCGCCAAAGCCGAGCAGCGCGCCGTTGACCGCGCCGCAGCCGTAAAGCCAGGCCGTGACGCCGTTGACCAGCGCCTTGTGGAAGTCGTTGTGGCCGTGCCATTCAAGCTGCTGGCCAGGCACGCCCGCCTCGTCGGTGAAGACGCGCACGATTTTTTGCACCGAACGCGGCAGCGCCGCGCCCTGATAGGGCACGCCGAAGCCCATGGTGTCGCACAGGCGGATTTTGACCGGCATGGACGCCTGGCGCGAAAGCTCCATCAGTTTGGCGGCGAAGGGCAGGCAAAAGCCGTACATGTCGGCCCGCGTGATGTCCTCAAAATGGCAGCGCGGCACAATGCCCCATTCCAAGGCTTTTTCCGCCAGGCGCAGGTAGTCGTCCATGGCCTGCTGGCGGCTTTTGCCGAGCTTGAGGTAAATGTGGTAGTCCGACACGCTGGTCAGCATGCCCACTTCGTCAAATTCCAGATCGTGCGCGAGCTTCAGGTCGTCCAGGTTGGCGCGGATCCAGCCCGTGACGCGCGGAAAGCGGTAGCCCCGCGAGCGGCAGACCTCGATGGCCTTGCGATCCTTGGGCGAGTACATAAAAAATTCGGTGGCCTGGATAAGCCCGCTTTTGCCGCCCAGCTTGTGCATGAGGTCGAAGATGCGGGCGATCTGCTTCACCGTGTAGGGCGGGCGGGCCTGCTGGCCGTCGCGGAACGTGGTGTCGGTGATAAAGCAGGGCTCGGCGGGGCGGGGCGTGAGCAGCAGGTCGTCAAACTCGATGCGGCCGACCTTGGTGTAAGGAAAAAGCTCGCGGTAGAGCTGGGGGTCGGAGCGTTCCTCCAAGAGGAGCCCGCGCGAGGGGGTGTTTTTGTAGAGCAAAGCCATATTTCCTCCCTTTCGGCAAACATGCAGCATAGTCGGTTTTTCTCTAAAACGGAAGAGCGGCCGGCGGGGACTTTTGGGCCCGGCCCCGTGCGGGAAACGCGGGCGGAATTATTTTTTGACGATGGAAAAGCCCGTGCCCAAAAGCGGTTGTGCTTAATAAAAAAGTAGGCTATGAGAGCGGTTATACGTTGTGCGCATAAGCATTTGCGCCATCCGCCCGGAGCGTGGCTCCGGGGCGTATAGTTGTGTACCAGGGAGCGCGTCCCTTTGTGCCGGTCTCGGCCGGAAGCGCGGACATCCCATAACCCACGCGGAGGTAAGGCAATGGCGAAACATGCAACCCCCCTGCTGGACCAGCTCGAATCCGGGCCGTGGCCCAGCTTTGTGTCTGACATCAAGCAGGTGGCGGCTGAACGGGCGAAAAATCCGAAAGGCCTGGACTATCAGATTCCTGTGGATTCCCCGGACGATCTGCTCGGCGTGCTTGAGCTTTCCTACGAGGAAGGCGAAACGCACTGGAAGCACGGCGGCATCGTGGGCGTGTTCGGTTACGGCGGCGGCGTTATCGGCCGTTATTGCGACCAGCCGGAAAAATTCCCCGGCGTGGCGCACTTCCACACCGTGCGCGTGGCCCAGCCCTCCGGCAAGTACTATCAGTCCGACTATATCCGCCAGCTTTGCGACATCTGGGATCTGCGCGGCTCCGGCATCACCAACATGCACGGCGCCACGGGCGACATCGTTCTGCTCGGCACCCAGACCCCGCAGCTTGAGGAAATCTTCTGGGAACTGACGCACAACATGGAAACCGACCTCGGCGGCTCCGGCTCCAACCTGCGTACCCCCGAATCCTGCCTCGGCCAGTCGCGCTGCGAATTCGCCTGCTACAACGCCCAGCAGTGCTGCTACCAGCTCACGCAGGACTACCAGGACGAACTGCACCGCCCGGCCTTCCCCTACAAATTCAAGTTCAAGTTTGACGGCTGTCCCAACGGCTGCGTGGCCGCCATCGCCCGCTCCGACTTCTCCGTGATCGGCACCTGGAAGGACGACATCAAGATCGACCAGGCCGCGGTCAAGGAATACGTTGCCGGCAACTTCAAGCCCAACGCGGGCGCGCACTCCGGCCGCGACTGGGGCAAGTTCGACCTTCAGAAAGAAGTTGTCGATCTCTGCCCCTCCCACTGCATGAAGTGGGACGGCGCCAAGCTCTCCATCAACACCAAGGAATGCGTGCGCTGCATGCACTGCATCAACACCATGCCCCGCGCGCTGCACATCGGCGACGAGCGCGGCGCTTCCATCCTTGTGGGCGCCAAGGCTCCCATCCTGGACGGCGCGCAGATGGGCTCCCTCCTCGTTCCCTTCATTCCGGCCGAAGAGCCCTTTGACGAAATCAAGGGCGTTATCGAAAAGATTTGGGACTGGTGGATGGAAGAAGGCAAAAACCGCGAGCGCGTGGGCGAGACCATCAAACGTCTCACCTTCCAGAAGCTGCTGGAAGTGACCGAAATTCCGGCCGTTCCCCAGCATGTGCTCGAGCCCCGTTCCAACCCGTACATCTTCTTCAAGGAAGAAGAAGTGCCCGGCGGCTGGAACCGCGACATCGACGCCTTCCGCAAACGCCATCAACGCTAATTCAGGAGGAGAGCACTCATGGCTTTCATTTCTTCCGGATATAATCCCCAAAAACCCATGGAAGGCCGTATCTCCGATATTGGCCCCCGTCCTTACGACCAGTTCTTCCCGCCGGTCATCGCCAAGAACTTTGGCAAATGGCTGTACCACGAAATTCTTGAGCCGGGCATCCTGGTTCACGTGGCCGAAAGCGGCGACAAGATCTTCACCGTGCGCTGCGGCGCGGCCCGTACGATTTCCACGACCCACATCCGCGAAATCTGCGACATCGCCGACAAATACTGCGGCGGCCACTTCCGCTTCACCACGCGCAACAACGTGGAATTCCTCGTCTCCGACGAAGCGAACCTGAAGCCCCTCAAGGAAGACCTCGCCAAACGCAAGTTTGACGGCGGCTCCTACAAGTTCCCCATCGGCGGCACCGGCGCCGGCATCACCAACATCGTGCACACCCAGGGCTGGGTGCACTGCCATACCCCCGCCACCGACGCCTCCGGCCCGGTGAAAGCGGTTATGGACACCGTGTTCGCCGACTTCCAGAACCACCGCCTGCCCGCCCCCGTGCGCATCTCGCTGGCCTGCTGCCTCAACATGTGCGGCGCCGTGCACTGCTCCGACATCGGCATCGTGGGCATCCACCGCAAACCGCCCATGATCGACCACGCCTGGGTTGACCAGTTGTGCGAAATCCCCCTGGCCGTCGCCGCCTGCCCCGTGGCCGCCGTGCGCCCGACCAAGGAAGAGTTCAACGGCCAGAAGATCAACTCCATCGCCATCAAGAGCGAGCGCTGCATGTACTGCGGCAACTGCTACACCATGTGCCCGGCGCTGCCCATCGCGGACGGCCAGGGCGGCGACGGCATCGTGATCATGGTTGGCGGCAAGGTGTCCAACCGCATCTCCATGCCCAAGTTCTCCAAAGTGGTTGTGAGCTACATCCCCAACGAGCAGCCCCGCTGGCCCACCCTGACCCGTACCATCAAGCACATCATTGAAGTGTACGCGGCCAACGCCAACAAGTACGAACGCCTGGGCGACTGGGCCGAGCGCATCGGTTGGGAAAAGTTCTTCGAACTGACCGACCTTGAGTTCAGCCACCACATGATCGACGACTTCCGCGATCCGGCGTACTACACCTGGCGCCAGAGCACCCAGTTCAAGTTCTCCGAAGCCGCCCTCACCGCCTACGCGGGCGCCGAGGCGCACGCCGCCCAGGCTTCCGCCGACGTGACCGACGAAGACAAAGCGAAGGTCGTCGCTCACCTGACGGAAAAGGCCGGCTCCAAGTCGAAGTTCTACTTCAACAACTTCCTCGAGCTGTTCCCCGACGCCAGCCCCCGCAAGGTCAAGAACGTCCTTTCGGCCCTGGTTGCGGACGGCAAGATGGAATACTGGTC
>JAVBMS010000053.1:0-40013 GCA_031552135.1 Mailhella sp. | reverse complement strand
TCGCGCTATTCTGAAGCGCATTCACTCAACACGCGAGGTTGCCCATGGATTTCTTCTTCTTTTTCGCCGGCATCGGCGCGGTGGCTGTGGCGCTTTTGATCATCAAGGGCACGTCACCGAACACGCACCATCATTAGAGCAGATTAACTTTGAAATAGTGCACAGCCGGGACACGATGTTTTGTAGCTTAAGTTTCACGCCTCCGCCGGCGCTTTACGCCGCGAGTGAATCGCGGCTACGCCGGCTTCGCGGCGGACCTCGCTACGCTCAGTTCCGTGAGCATTTCAAAGTTGAAATGCTCTAATAAGAAAGGCGAGGGTTTTTCCTTCGCCTTTTCTCGCGTCCCGCCTTGGGCGCGATCACGAAACGCTTGGTGCCGTAAGGCATGGGAGGCGCTATGGAGCTTACCTTTACGGTGACGGCGCGCATCAGCCGCCCGGTGGCCGACGTGTTTGAGGCTGTGGCCGATCCCGCTCAGCTTTCCCGCTACTTCACCACCGGCGGGGCCAGGGGCCGCATGGAAGCCGGGGCCGTGGTCTGGTGGGATTTTCACGACTTCCCCGGCGCGTTCCCGGTAGAGGTGCTGGAAGCCGAGCGCGGCAAGCGCCTTGTGTTTTGCTGGACGCCCGCAAAAAACATGCGCACCACCGTGATCATGGACTTTGAATCGCTGGATGGCGGGGACGGCGGGGACGGCGGGGACGGCGGCCGGACGCTGGTGACGCTTTCCGAAAGCGGCTGGGAGCAAAGCGAGGCCGGGCTGCGTTCGTCCTACGACAACTGCCACGGCTGGACGCAGATGCTCTGCGCGCTGAAAGGCTGGCTGGAGTACGGAATTAACCTGCGGGACGGCATGTACCGCTAACAGACCGGCATAGTTATGATTGTGATGGACGAGTGGGAGCTTCCCACGCTGGCGATGCTTGTTTGGGCGGTGCTGTTTGCGGCGCCGCTTTTGTTTTTGGCGTTCAAGGCCCGGCGTGAGCGCGCCGCGCCGGAAGCCCGGCTGGCTCTGGGGCTGGCGCTGGCCGTGTGGCTTGTGTTGGGGCTGGCCGGTTTTGCCGTGATCGGCCTCGTCTGGATGAGCGGCGCGCCCGCGTTTCTTTTTGGCCTTGCGCTCTGGATGGTGGGCCTGCCGGGCGCGCCCTTTCTGGCTTTGGCCCTTTTTTACTGCTGGCGCGGCGGGCGGAAGCTTTGGCCCCTGCCGCCCGTTGCCGCGCTCTGGTTTGTGCTGGCCCCGCTGGCTCCGTTGACGGTGCTGGGGCTGCTGATCTGGTGAGCGCCGCTACTTTTTCGCGCCCGGCCTGGGCTCCGCGCCTGCCGCGCCCGGAGCGCCGGGCTTGATGACTTCCTCGTACCAGTAGGCGAGCGATGTTTCGCAGGTGGCGAAAAAGCGCTGCAATTGGATGAGCGGCACGCCCGTGGCCAGATCGAAATCCATTTGCAGGGCGGGCTGGCCATTCGCGTCCAAAAACGTGCGTGAATAGCGCTTGGAGCGATTCCACTCGTTCAGCGTGTCGAGTGAAACGTTTTTCAGGTTAAAACCCACATAAAACTGGATGGAAGACCCCTGGTCGTAAAGGGCCAGCACCGTGTTCACATTGTGGATTTTCCAGAGGACGACATCGTCCTTCAATTCCACCGTGCAGCCGTCTTTGCGCATGATGTCCAGCAGCTGGACGGGGGTAAGGCTCGTGTACAGGGCGGCAGGGTTTTCTTTTCCGGGCGCGGCGAGGGCGGAGGGCGTTCCGGCGCAGCCAAGCAGCATCAGCGCGAACGCGCCGGCCAGGCAGAGCGGAGCAAGCGTGGAGCGGAAGATTTTACGCATGACGTCTCCATGTTTTTTGAGGGACGCTCTGAATGACAAAGCGGGCGCGATGGTTCATCGCGCCCGCTCTGCAGTTCGGGAAGCCGCCGCGATCAGTTGGCCTGGCGGCGGATGAACGAAGGCACGTCGCTTTCGTCCTCAAAGGTAAAGTCGTCGGCGCCGGGCGCGTGCAGGCGGGGTTCGCGCGTGCTCAGGCGCTCCTGGTTGCGCAGGAACGTGGGAATATTGCGGTCTTCGTCGTCAAACGAGCGGTACAGCGCGCTGCGGCTCACTTCCGGCGGAACGAGGCCGCCCCGGGCGGGACGAAAGGAGGCGGCGCTTTCCGTCTTCGCGCCGGAAAGGGTGGAAACCTTGGCCGTTCCCGCGGGGGCGGAAATAGGCAGGGCCGGAGCTTCGGGCTCAATGCCGGTGGCGATGACCGTGACGCGCATTTCGTCGCCGCAGGCTTCGTCCACGGACATGGCGACGATGATTTCGGGGTCTTCGGCGCCCGCGCCGCGCGCGGCCTGGCGGATGAACTCGCCGGCGTCGCTGAACTCGTCCATGGCCATGTCTTCGCTGGCGGTGATGTTGACCAGCAGGGCCTTGGCGCCGCCGATGGTGATGTCCTCGAGCAGGGGGCTGGTGATGGCCTTGCGGGCGGCTTCGACGGCGCGATTGTCGCCGGAGGCCACGCCTTCGCCCATCAGGGCCATGCCGTGGTTGCTCATGACGGTGCGCACGTCGGCAAAGTCGGCGTTGATCATGCCGGGCTTGGTGATGAGGTCGGTTACGCCGCGCACGGCGGCGTAGAGCACGTCGTCCGCTTTTTTGAGCATTTCGGTCACTTTGGCGTTTTTGGGCGCAATGGCCAGCAGACGGTCGTTGGGGATGGTGACCAGGCTGTCCACGTGCTTGCTGAGTTCTTCAATGCCCTGCATGGCGGAGCGCATGCGCTTGTCGCCTTCAAAGTGGAAGGGCTTGGTGACCACGCCCACGGTGAGCACGCCTTTTTCTTTGGCGGCCTTGGCGATGACCGGGGCCGCGCCCGTGCCCGTGCCGCCGCCCATGCCGGCGGTGACAAAGACCATGTCGGCGTCGCCAATGGCTTCGCGGATGGCGTCAAGGCTTTCCTCGGCCGCGTCTTTGCCCACGGCGGGCTTGGCGCCCGCGCCGAGGCCGCGCGTCAGTTCCTTGCCAAGCTGGATTTTATGTTCGGCGCCGGAGCGGGCAAGCGCCTGAACGTCGGTATTGGCGCAAATGAAGGAGACGCCCTTGAGACTGGCGTTGATCATGTTCTGCACGGCGTTGCCGCCGCCGCCGCCAACTCCGAAAACCTTGATTTTGGCGGCCTGTTCCGAATCGATGTGCATTTCCATAACGTGTACCCCGCTCGGTTGGTGGCTATCGAATATCGCCGAACCACTTCTTCATGCGGCCCAGGATGCTGTCAAAGGCCTTGGTTTCGTTTTTAAAATTCTGGAACTTGAGTTCCCTGTTCTCTTTTTCCGCGCCGTAAAAAAGCAGGCCCACAGCGGTGGCGAACTTGGGATTGTTGACCACGTCCTTGAGGCCGCCCACATTGCGCGGGTAACCCAGGCGGGTGGGCATGTTGAAAATTTGCGCGGCCAGTTCCTCGCAGCCCTGGATAAGGGCCGTGCCGCCGGTCAAAACGACGCCCGCGCCGATTTGGCGCTTGAAGCCCGAGCGTTCCAGTTCCTGATCCACCAGGGTCAGGATTTCTTCCATGCGCGGCTCGCAAATTTCGGCCAGAAGCTGACGCGGCATGTGACGCGAGGGGCGTCCGCCCACGCTGGGCACTTCAATGGTTTCCTCCGGGCGCACCATGTCGATCATGGCGCAGCCGTGGCGGATTTTGATTTTTTCGGCCGCGGCCATGGGGGTGCGCAGGCCGAAGGCGATGTCGTTGGTCAAATTTTGCCCGCCGAGCGCCACGGCGCCGGTGTGCTTGATGGCGTCGTTGGCGAAGATGGCGATGTCGCTGGTGCCGCCGCCCAAATCCACAATAGCCACGCCGATTTCGCGCTCTTCTTCCGTGAGGATGGCCTTGGAGGAGGCCAGGGCCTCGAGCACGATGTCGGCCACGTCCAGTTCGCTGCGGTGGCAGGAACGCACGATGTTCTGGGCGGAGGCGACCGCGCCGGTGACGATATGCACGTTCACCTCAAGGCGCACGCCCGACATGCCGAGCGGATCGGCAATGCCGCGCTGGTCGTCCACCACATATTCCTGGGGCAGGATATGGATGACTTCGCGATCCGTGGGGATGGCCACGGCCTTGGCCGCGTCCAGCACGCGTTCGACGTCGCGCTGGCTGACTTCGCCGCCGCCCTTGACGGCGATGACGCCGTGGCTGTTGGCGCCCTTGATGTGGCTGCCCGCGATGCCCGCGTAAACCGAGCGGATTTCGCACCCGGCCATGAGCTCGGCTTCTTCCACCGCTTTGCGGATGGATTGGACGGTCTGCTCAATATTGACCACCACGCCCTTGCGCAGGCCCGTGGAGGGGCTGGTGCCGATGCCCACGATGTCGATGACGCCGTTGTCCGCAACGTCGCCGACAACCGCGCAAATTTTGGTCGTGCCGATATCCAGACCGACAATCAGTTCGGATTTGGCCATTCCGCTCCCCTTCGTTAATACTCCGCGTGACCTGTACGTCACCACAATTTCATGAAGTTGTCTAGACCTTTTTTAGATGCGTTGGGTCTCACGACAAAGATCTTCAAATTTTCTGCAACCATACCTGGCCATCGGCCGCGCGGATTTCCCGCGTTTGCTTGATTTCGTTCCGCTTTTCCAAGTCCTTTATCACAAGGCCGAGGCGACGCAGATTGTCCTGCCAGGCTTCGGAACCTATGCTGATTTGAAGGTGCTGGCTTTCCCAATAGAGTTCAAAACCTTTTCCGGCGCTGATACGCAGCCATGAAATCTGGGAAGGATCAAAGGGCAGATTCGCTGTATGCAGTTTTTCCATAAAGCTTGAAAGCAGCGCAATGGACTCTTCTCCACCCGGGCCGATGTCCAACGTAGGCAGCGAATGGAATCCCTGGTTCTCCACAGGCGCGATAAGCGCCCCGGAAGCGTCAAGATAATAAAGCGCTCCGTCCCGCAGCACCCAGAACTGGGGTTCACGCTCTTCCACACGGATGATGAATTGGCCCGGCAGTTCGCGGCGGATGGTCACCTGTTTCACCCAGGGATTGGACAGCAGCCGTTTTTCCACGTCCGGAATGGCTACGCGCAGGCTGTTCTGGCCTTTTTCCAGCCCGCTCAGCGCGATGATGCTTTCGGCCGGAAACTGGCGCGCGCCCTGCACCGAAATGTCGCTGATGGCGAAAACCTCGCTGCTGGTGATACTCTGGTAGGCGCGCATCAGGCCAAGGCCGAGGCCCAGAAAAAGCCCCAGGGCCAGAACGATGACGGCGCAGCCGATCAGCGCCTTGCGCAGGCTGTGCAGCGGCAGGGCCAGGGCGCGGGCCGCGGCGGGAGGCTTTGGAGCCGCCTTGGCGGGCCGGCGCACCGGGTTGTAGCTGTTGCGCATGGGATGAGGATGTTTTGCCAGGGTTAACGACATGACCACACCTTGATTTCCAGTTGCAGTTGAATGCCCGCGCGCCGGGCCACGGCTTCCCGCGCTTCGTCCAGCAGGGCGAGGGCGTCCGCGAAGGAGCCGCCGCCCGCCGGATCATGGGCCAGAAAGTTGGCGTGCTTGGGGCTGAAATAGACCTGGCCCTTGCGCCTGCCGCGCATGCCCGCCTCGTCCAGCAGCTTGCCCGCGGAAAGGCCGGGAGGATTTTTGAACGCGCAGCCCGCCGTATGTTCGGTCAGGGGCTGGGTAGCCCGTTTTTTTTGCATGTTGCCGCGCATGGCTTGGCGCACGGCCGTTTCCGTGCTTTGGGGCAGCGCCAGCACGGCCTCCAGCACCACAAAGCCGTCCGCGCCGCCGTCCGCGAGGGCGAAATGCCGGTAGCCGTATTCCCATTCGCCTTCGCGCAGCGTGCGCACGCCGCCCGCCGGCGTCCAGATCGTCAACTCGCGCAGCAGGGGCGCTATTTCGCAGCCGTAGGCCCCGGCGTTCATGGCCAGCGCGCCGCCCACCCGGCCGGGGATGCCCGCCAGGCCTTCCAGGCCCGTAAGGCCGCGCCGGGCGCACCAGGCAAGCAGCGACGGCAGGCGCAGGCCCGCGCCCGCGCGGAGCAGGGTTTCGCCGTTGGAAGCCGCCAGCGTTTCCGGCCCGTCCTCGTTGCGCGCCAGCAGCAGCGTCCAGGGCAGGACGCCGTCGGCGGCCAGCACGTTGCTGCCGCCGCCGAGGATTTTGATCTCGCCCTCCGCGCGATCCAGAACGCGCGAGAGTTCCCCGTAATCGTCGCGCGACTCCAGCACCACGGCGGCCAGGGCGTTGCCGCCAAGGCGCAGCGTGGTCAGCGCGGCGAGGGAAGGGGAGGGGATAACGCGCATTGCCGTGTCCTACATGTTGGCCAGCACGCGGGGGCCCACGCTGGTGACGTTGCCCGCGCCCTGGGTGATCAGCACGTCGCCGGGCCGCAGTTCGGTTTTGAGGGCTTCGACCACCGCGTCAAAATCGGGCAGAAAGATCACGTCGGTGCGCGAAACCTGCCGTATGCCCTGGGCGAGGCTCTGGCCGCTGACGCCGGGGATGGGTTTTTCGGACGCGGGGTAAATTTCGGTCAGAAACAGTTTGTCCACGGGCTCGAAGGTCTGGCAGAATTCGCCAAACAGGGCGCGCGTGCGGGTAAAGCGGTGCGGTTGAAACACCATGACCACACGCCGGCCGGGGTGTACCTGGCCCACGGTGCGCAGCGTGGCGGCGATTTCCGCCGGGTGGTGGCCGTAATCGTCGATCACGGTGACGCCGTTTTTTTCGCCCTTGCGCTCAAAACGGCGGCCCACGCCGCTGAATTTGGCCAGGCCCGCCACGCAGTCGCGTGGCGAAACGCCCGCCTGAAGCCCCGCGCCGATGGCGGCCAGCGCGTTCAGCACGTTATGCGTGCCGGGCTGGGCCAGTTCCACCTCGCCCCATTCCACGTCCTTGCCGTTTTCTTTCAAAAATACCTTGAACCAGCTGGTGGCTCCGCATTCCATGATTTCGGCGCGGATCGCGTTGTCTTCGCCAAAGCCGTAGGTGATCACCGGGCGCTTGACCAGCGGCAGCAGGCGGCGCACGCCGGGGTCGTCGCCGCAGACCAGGTTGACGCCGTAAAACGGCACCTTGTTCATGAAGGCGACAAAGGCCTCGTCGATGGCGGCCTGCGTGCCGTAAAAATCCACATGGTCGTAATCCACGTTGGTGACCACGTTGATGATGGGCGCAAGGCAGAGGAAGGAGCCGTCGGACTCGTCGGCCTCGGCGATGATGTATTCGCCCTGGCCCAGACGGGCGTTGGCGCCGTAGGCGTTGAGCAGGCCGCCGATAATCACGGTGGGGTCGAGTCCGGCCGTGTCGAAAATGGCGGCGGTCAGCGACGTGGTGGTGGTTTTGCCGTGCGTGCCCGCCACCGCGATGCCGGTGCGCAGGCGCATCAGTTCGGCCAGCATTTCGGCGCGGGCGATCACCGGGATGCTCTTGCCCCGGGCGGCCACGACTTCCGGATTGTCTTCGGCCACGGCGCTCGACTTGACCACAACCTGCGGGTGGCCCAGATGTTCGGCCGCGTGGCCGATGTGGATGGTCGCGCCGAGCGAGCGCAGGCGGCGCACCGCCGCGCCCTCCGCCGCGTCCGAACCCTGCACGGCGTAGCCCAGGTTGAGCAGCACCTCGGCGATGCCGCTCATGCCCGCGCCGCCGATTCCGATCATGTGGATGGCCCGTACTTTTTTCATGCGTATGCCTTTGCTGTCATGCCGTCCGCAGCGTGGCGAGACGGATAATTTCATCGGCCACGGCGGCGGCGGCCTGGGGTTTGGCCAGCGAGCGCGCCGCGCGGCCCATGGCGTCCAGCTTTTCGGGATTGCGGAGCAGGGCGAGCACCAGCGCCGCCATGTCGCGCCCGGCCAGTTCGCTTTCAGGGATCAGCACGGCCGCCCCGGCGTTTTCCGCCGCGCGGGCGTTCATGGTTTGGTGATCGTGCGCCGCATGGGGGAAGGGCACCAGCACGGCCGGGGTGCCGGTGGCGGCAAGCTCGGCCAGGGTGGTCGCGCCGGAGCGGCACAGGGCCAGGTCGGCCGAGCGGTAGGCGGCGGCCATGTCGTCGATGAAGGGCACCACGGCGTCTTCCGCGCTTTCGGGGCTGAAGCCGTGCGCGATGTAGGCGGCGCGGACGCGCTCAAGGTCGCGCGGGCCGGTCTGGTGCAGCACGCGCGCGCCGGCGTCGCGCAGGGCGGCCAGCAGCGAAATGCCCAGCGAGTTGAGGGCCAGCGCGCCCTGGCTGCCGCCCATGATCAGCAGGGAGGGCACGCCGTCCGATTGCTTGAGATCGGGGGCGAAGGCCCGTTTGCGGCCGGCCATGAGAAGATCGCCGGTTTCTTCGGGCGTGTTGTCGGCGGGATTCAGCGCCGCGATGTCGGCCCGGATGGGGTTGCCGGTCATGACGGTGCGCCCGGAGGGGAAGGCCTGGGCCAGATCGGGCAGCGAGAGGCAGATCACGCGCACCAGCTTGCCCAGCAGGCGGTTGGCCGCGCCGGGGATGGCGTTCTGCTCGTGGATGCCGGTGGGCAGGCCGCACAGCCAGGCGGCCAGCACGGTGGCAAAGGCCGCGTACCCGCCAAAGCCCATGACCACGTCGGGCTTAAAGGCCCGCACCAGGCGCCACGCGCGCACGACGCCGCGCAGCATGGCCCAGGCGGCGGGGATCATCTTGAGCCCGCGCCCGAGCATGCCCCGCACGGGCAGCCCGGCGAACGGCAGGCCGTGCTTGCGGGCCAGCGTGCCTTCGGGGCCGTACAGGCCGCCCACAAAAAGGATTTCGACGTCGGGCAGGCGTTTTTTCAACGCTTCCGCCGTGGAAAGCGCCGGAAAGATGTGGCCGCCCGTGCCGCCGGTGGTGAGGATCACGCGCAATGCCATTCAGTCCTCCACCGATCGCGAATAGTTGAGCAAAAGCCCCACGCACAGCAGGCTGGCCAGCAAACTGCTGCCGCCGTAGCTGATAAAGGGCATGGCCACGCCCTTGGGCGGCGCGACGCCCAGCACCACGGCCAGGTTCAGCACCGCGCCGAGCGCGATGACCAGCGTCAGGCCGAAGGCGGTCAGCCTGTCGCGGAAGTCGCGCTGGCCCATGATGATGCGGTAGCAGCGCACAAAGAGCATGGCGAACAGCAGCATGACGATGGAAATGCCCACAAAGCCCAGTTCCTCGCCCAGCACGGCCATGATGAAGTCGTTGTGGGCTTCGGGCAGGTAGAGCATTTTCTGGCGGCTGTTGCCCATGCCCACGCCAAAAAAACCGCCGCTGCCCAGGGCAAAGAGCGACTGCACCAGCTGGTAGCCGGCGTCCAGCGCGTCCTTGAACGGATCGAGGAAGGCCAGCAGGCGGCGCACCCGGTAGGGCGAATAGGTGATCAGCGCGGCCGCTATGCCCGAAATGAAGGCCAGGCAGGCGAAAAGATAGATAAAGCGCGTGCCGCCCACCAGGCACATGAAGAACAGCAGGGTCACCAGCACGGCCGCGCCGCCGAAGTCGGGCTGCAAAAGCAGCAGCAGGGCCAGAAAGAACGTGACGGCAAACGGCGGGATAACGCCCCGGCTGACCGATTTGAGCATGTCCTGCTTGGTGCTCATGTAGTAGGCCAGGTACAGCACCAGGGCCAGGCGGGCGAACTCCATGGGCTGGAGCGAAAAGAAGCCGAGCGAAATCCAGCGCCGCGCGCCGTTGACGCGCGTGCCCAGCGGCGAAATGCAGACCAGCAGCAGCACAATGGCCGCAAAAAGCGCGGGGTAGGCCAGCTGGTTGATCAGCTTGCGCGGCAGGCGCATGGCTACGGCCGCCAGCGCGCCGCCCACCAGGGCGAAAAGCAGCTGGCGCAGGAAAAAGTAATACTTGTCGCCCGCGATGCGCTCGCCCACCACGCCGCTGGCGCTGAGCACCATCAGCAGGCCGAGGCACAGCAGCGTCATCACGATGGCGATCAGCCACCAGTCCACCGGGCTGGTGAAGGCCGCCTGCTGGACAACGGGCGCTTTGGGCTGCGGTTTGCGGCGCGCGTTCATGCTCCGGCTCCCTGGCGTACGGCGTCGCGAAAATCGTCGCCGCGTTTGGTGTAATCCACATACTGGTCGTAGCTGGCCGTGGCCGGGGCCAGCAGCACGGCGTCGCCGGGCGCGGCCAGCGCCCGCAACCGGGCCAGGGCCTCGCGCAGCGTCGTATCCCAGGTGAGCGGCACAACGCCTGTCCAGGCGGCTTCAAAAATTTCGCGCGATGCGCCATACAGCGCCACGGCCTTGACGCGCTCGCGCAGCAGCCCGGCCAGCCCGGCCAGATCGCCGCCCTTGAACTTGCCGCCCGCCATGAGCAGGACGGGGCGCTCGATGGCTTCCAGCGCCACACGCAGCGCTTCCACCGTGGTGCATTTGGAGTCGTTGACAAAGAGGACGCCGTTTTGCTCGGCCACCACTTCCAGGCGGTTTTGCAGCGGCTGGAAATTGCGCATGGCCTCGGCCGCCTGTTCGGACGTAACGCCAAACTCGCGGCAGGCCTGCCACGCGGCTTCGGCATTGGCCTGATTGTGGCCGCCCAGCAGCCTGGTGTCGGGAAAGCGGCGGGCCGAAGGATCAAAATAGGCCACGCGCGCCTCCACGCGGAAACGCTCGGGCAGGCCCTTGAGGCCCTGGCCGAACACCGCCAGATCGTCGTGCTGCTGGCAGCGGAAAAGGCGCATCTTGGCCTCGATGTATTCCTTCATGTCCTTGTGGTAGTCGAGGTGGTTTTCCGAAATATTCAGGAGCACGGCCACGCGCGGGCGCAGGGTGTCCACGGTCTGCAACTGGAAGCTGGACAGCTCCAGCACGACCACGTCGGCCCTGGGCGCGCCGTTTTTGCGCGCCAGCGCGTATTCGGAAAGCGGCGTGCCGATGTTGCCGCCCGTGAACACGGCAAGGCCCCGCGCTTCCAGCATGGCGGCGCACAGGCTGGTGGTGGTGGTTTTGCCGCTGGTGCCGGTAATGGCGACAACGGGCTCGCCCTCCAGGCAGCGCCAGGCCAGCTCGGTTTCGGCCATGATATCGGGCGCGTTGTGGGCCGGCAGCAGGGGCAGCAGCGTGGAAACAGCCGCTCCGGGGCTGGGGATCAGCACGTCCGCGCCTTCAAAATGCTCGGGCTGGTGCTCGCCGGTCACGATGCCCACGCCCGCGCCGCGCGCCCAGGCCAGAAAATCCGGAGCCAGATTGGCCTCGCTGCGTTCCAGCAGGCGCACCGACGCGCCAAGCGAGCGCAAAAGGCGGGCGGCCGCGCGGCCCGAACGGCCCGCGCCCACGACAAGTGCCCGCGTTCCGGCGCCGATGGGCTTGAGGAGGGAGGGATTGCACGCCATACGGGCTCCTTCAGCGCAGTTTGAGGAAGGACAGGGACGCCAGCGCGAACAGCACCGCCAAAATCCAGAAACGGACGATAATTTTGGATTCGGGCAGGCCCTTCATTTCAAAATGATGGTGCAGCGGCGCCATGCGGAAGAGCCGTTTGCCCTTTGTCCAGCGGAAATAGCCCACTTGCAGGATCACCGACATCGTTTCGATGACGAAAAGCCCGCCCACGGCCACCAGCATCAATTCGTGCTTGGACAGGACGGCGATGAAGCCGATCACGCCGCCGAGGCTGAGCGAACCCACGTCGCCCATGAACACCTGGGCGGGCAGGGCGTTGAACCACAAAAAACCGAGGCCCGCGCCCATCAGCGCGCCGCAGAACACGGCCACTTCGCCCACGCCCGGCACGGAGGGCACCTGGAGGTAGGAAGCGAACTGCGCGTGGCCCGCCACATAGAGAAAAATGGCGTACACGCCCGCGCAGATGACCACCGGCAGGATGGCGAGGCCGTCCAGGCCGTCGGTCAGGTTGACGGCGTTGGACGAGGCCAGCATGACCACCACGGCGAAGACCAGGTAGAACCAGCCGAGGTCGGGCAAAAATTGCTTGAACACAGGCACGGACAGCTTGCTGGAATACACGCCGCTGTGCAGCAGCAGGATCATGGCCACGGTTGAGACCAGCAGAAGCCCGAGCATCTTGGCGCGCGGGCGCAGGCCCTTGTTGTGGCGGCGGCGGATTTTCAGCCAGTCGTCCAGAAAGCCGACAAAGCCGAAGCCGGCAAAGACGAACAGGGTCAGCCAGATGAAGCTGTTGGACAAGTCCGCCCAGAGCAGGGTGGAACTCATGGCGCCAAGGCCGATCAGAAGGCCGCCCATGGTGGGCGTGCCCGCCTTGGCCTGATGGACGAGAACGTCTTCGTGGATCTGCTGGCCAAACTTCATGCGGTGCAAAAACGCGATAAAGCGCGGCCCCACCACGATGCAGATCAGCATGGCGAACACCAGCGCCCAGGCCGCGCGGAACGTGATGTAGCGGAACACGTTGAGCGGGCCGAATTCCTGGCTCAGCGGCACCAGAAGGTTATACAGCATGGCCGTTCTCCATTTGTTCCCGGAATATCCGCACCAGGCGCTCCATTTTGTTGCCGCGCGAGCCCTTGAACAGGATCAGGCCTTCGGGCCTGCTTTTCTGGGCCAGCCAGTCCTGAAGCGCGGGCCAGAAATCTTCCGGGCCGGCAAGCTCGCGCCAGACGCCGCGAAAACGGGTGGAATCCAGCCCTTCGCGCACCTCGCGGCCAAAGCCGCCCATCCAGAACACAGCTTCCGCGCCGCTGGAAGCCAGCGCCCGGCCCAGCGCCGTATGCTCTTCGGCCGCCCTGTCGCCCAGTTCCAGCATTTCGCCCATGACGCACACCAGGCTTTTGCCGCGCGCCAGCTCCGAAACCGCGTCCAGAACACGGCCGCAGGAAAGCGGGTTGGCGTTGTACGAATCGTCGATCGCCGTCCAGCCCGGCACGGCAAAGCGGGCGAAGCGCTGGCCGGGCAGTTCGGCGCTTTCCAGCCCCTGCGCGATTTCCTGAGGCGTCAGGCCGAGCATGTGCGCGGCCGCGGCCGCGGCGATGACGTTTTCCGCGCCGTAATGCCCGCTGAGCGCGCAGGTGACGTCGAACGAATCATCCTCCAGCCAGAGGCGGTACATGCCGCGCTCGGGGCCGGATTCCGGCGCGCTGAGGCCGCGATAGGCCGCCCGGTACGCCAGCGGCTTGCCGGACGTGGAAAAAAACGCGCAGGAGGGGAAGACCGCGCGGGCTTCCTTGACCAGATCGGGATAATCCGCGCTGGCCAGCGCCTGCCCGCCCGGGGCGAGCCAGGCCAGCAGCCGCGCCTTGTGGTGCGCCGTGCCCTTTTCGCCCAGGCCTAGGGTGTGGCCGCAGCCCACATTGAGGATCAGGGCGAGATCCGGCTCCAGAATGGGGCCAAGCTCGTCCATGTCGCCCGCCTGGCTGATGCCCGCCTCCATAACCCAGAAGTCCTCGTCGCCGGACGTGGAAAGGATCGAAACCGGCAGCCCCACCTGCGTATTGAGATTAAGGTGGTTTTTGGCGGTGGGCCCGCGCACGGCCAGCACGCTGGCCAGAATTTCCTTGACCGTGGTTTTGCCCGCCGTGCCCGTGACGCCGATCACCTTGCCCCTGAACGCGGCGCGCCAGGCATGGCCCAGACGGCCCAGGGCGCGCACGGTGTCGTTTGCCAGCAGCACCGGGGTGAGCAGAACGCGGGCGTCGGTTTCGCCTTCAAAGGGATCGTGATCGGCCAGCACGGCCACGGCTCCGGCGCGCACAGCGTCGGCGGCGTAGCGGTGGCCGTCGGTATGCTCGCCGCGCAGGCACACAAAAATGTCGCCGGGCTTGACCTGACGGTTGTCGGTGGCCGCGCCCGTCACGATCACGTCCGCGAGTCTGCCGCGGGGGTGCAGTTCGGCCGCTCCGGCGGCGTTAAGGACGTCCGCCAGCGTCATGCGCATGACAAAAGCTCCTTGAGAATGGCCTGATCGCTGAACGGATGCTTGACCGTGCCGATGATCTGATAGGGTTCGTGCCCCTTGCCGGCCACCAGCAGCGCGTCGCCGGGCCGGGCCAGGCGCACGGCCAGTTCCAGCGCCTTGCGGCGGTCGGGCTCGCGGTGGACGCGGCCGGGCGTTTGCAGGGCAACGGCCATGCCGGGCATGATGCCGTCGATGATGGCGTCGGGGTTTTCGGTGCGCGGATTGTCGGACGTGACGACCGCAATGTCGCTGAGGCGGGCCACGGCGTCGCCCATGATGGGGCGCTTGGTGGCGTCGCGATCGCCGCCGCAGCCGAACACGGTGATCAGCCGCGCAAAGCCCGCTTCGCGCAGGGCCTCCTGGGCGCGCACAAGCGCGTCGGGCGTGTGGGCGTAGTCCACAAAAACGCCGAGGCCGGGCGCGGGAATGCGCTCCAAACGGCCAGAAACGCCGTAGAAATTGCTGAAGCAGGCGAAGTCGGCGGGTTTGAAGCCCATGCCCAGGGCCAGGGCCATGACGCCCATCAGGTTGGCCGCGTTGTGCCGTCCCACCAGCGGGGAGGTCTGGTTCCAGCGTTCAGCGCCCCACGCCAGATCGATGCTGAGGCCCTCCGGCGTATTGGAGCGCACGGCGCCGTGCAAAAACGGCCCGGCGTGGGCCGGGGCCGTGCCGTAGCCCACGGCCTGGGGAAATTCCCCCAGAATGCGCTGTCCGTAAGGATCGTCGGCATTGGCCACGATCAGCTTGTTTTTGGCGGGCACGTCGCGCATCAGGCGCATTTTGGCCTGAAAATAGGTTTCCATGTCGCCGTGGTAATCGAGGTGATCCTGCGTCAGGTTGGTGAACAGCGCGGCGGCGAACGTCAGCCCGGCCACGCGTTTTTGATCGAGCGCGTGGGACGCCACTTCCATAAAGGCCGCGTCCACGCCCGCGTCGCGCATGGCGGCCAGGGAGGCGTGCAGGGTGAGGCAGTCGGGCGTGGTCAGGGGCGCGGCTTCGTCGTGGCCGGGCCAGCGGTAGCTGACCGTGCCCATGGTGCCGGTTTTTTTGCCCGTGGAGCGGTACAAATGTTCCAGCAGATAGGTGCAGGTGGTCTTGCCGTTGGTGCCGGTGACGCCGATCAGCGGAAAGGGCAGATGCTCCGTGCCGTGGGCCGCGCCAAGCAGCTGGCCCAGCGCGTCGCGCGCGTCGTCCACCAGAATCCAGATGGCGGAGTCGCCCGAAGAGCGGGTAAGGCCGTCGCTTTGCGGCAGTTGCTCCGTCACCAGCGTGGCCGCGCCTTTTTCCAGCGCCTGCCGCAAATGTTCGGCGCGCTGATCGGCCTTGCCGGGCGTGGCCGAGGGCAGGGCGACAAAAATATCGCCGGGCTGGACAAGACGGGAATCCACGCGCACGGGCCTGGGGCGGCGCGCCAGATCCATGCTCAGCAGCGTGATGATGCGGTTGGCCGACATGGCGACTCCTCGGGCAAATGGACGTTGTCGTTGGCTGTGCGACGGTTGCGGACGCGGAACATATTCTACCGCCCCGCCACGCTGGTGGCGGATCGGGGGGCGGGTTTGGGCGCGGGCGCGCCCTGCCGTGCGGCGAGGGCGTTTCCGGTTGGTTTGGGAGCGGGTTTGGCCGCTACGGCCGCCGGCTTGGGGGCGGGTTTGGCCGCCGCCGGTTTTGCGGCCGCGGGCTTGGCCGGGGCTGCCTCGGCAGCGGGCGCGGCTTCGGCCTCGGCCACCTGATCGGTCAGCCAGAGCACGCAGGGCGCGCCGGAGCCGTGGCGCTCCACCGCAATGCCGGGCGCGGGATCCTGTTTTTCCACCATCAGGCCGTCGCCGCGCACTTCGGGCAAAAATCCGGCCTGGGCCAGCATTTCCATGGCGCGCCGCAGGCTGTTGCCGCGCACGTCGGGCATGACGCCCGGCTTGACATTCGAGGTGGCGGCTTCGGGCCGGGCGGCGCGGGTGGCCGCGTCGCGCTGGGCGGAAGCCGGGGCGCTGGCGAACACGACGTCGGGCAGATAGCCGCCGTAGGCCAGGATGCGGCTGGCGACCTTCTGGAACACGGGCGCCGCCAGCACGCCGCCGTACTGGGTGGTTGAGGGCTCGTCCAGCATGACGAACATGACGTAGCGCGGGTTGTTGGCGGGCACGATCCCGGCGAAGGACGCCAGGCGCTTGTTGCCGTAGCCGCCCTGACGGCCGTGATCGGCCTTCTGGGCGGTGCCGGTTTTTCCGGCCACGCGCAGGCCGGGGATGCGCGCGCGCTTGCCGGTGCCGTCGCCTTCCACCACGTCGATCAGCATGTTCATGATGGCGTCGGTGGTCTGCTTGCTGAAAATACGCTGTCCCGCGCCGCTGGTTTCGTGCCCCTCCTCGTCCATGACGAGGCGCAGGGGGCGGAACTGGCCGCCGTTGGCCAGCGTTTCATACGCCTGCAACATCTGGATGCCGGTCATGGACACGCTCTGCCCGAAGGAGGCCGACATCAGATCCTGCTCCGTCCATCCTTGCGGCGAACGCACGATGCCCCGGTTTTCGCCCACGCCGATGTTGGTGCGCCGCCCGAAGCCGAGGCGGGAAAGATAATCGTAATACAGGGGCGCGCCCACCTTGAGGCCGACCTTGGCGATGCCGATATTGCTGGAATAGGCGATGATTTTTTCCGCTTTCAGCTCGCCGTAGCTGTGGGTGTCGTCGCGGATGACGGTGCGCCGCGTTTTCCAGACGCCGTTTTCGCAAAAAAACGTGTCGTCCTTTTTGATCACGCGCTCTTCCAGCGCGGCCGCCATTAAAAAGGGCTTGAGCGTGGAGCCGGGCTCCAGGGCGTCGGCGGCCAGCCGGTTGCGGTATTCGGACGGCGAGGACTGGCGGTAGTTGTTGGGGTTGAAAAACGGATACTGCGCCCAGGCCAGGATGTCGCCCGTGGCCACGTCGGCCACCAGCACGCCGCCCCAGCGGGCCTTGGCTTCGGCCACCGCCTCGGCGATCACGTCTTCGGCGATGAACTGGATCTGCACGTCCAGCGTCAGGCGGATATCCTTGCCGTCGGCCGCTTCGGGCCCGTCGCTGTAAAAACCGCGCCCGCCGCCGTCGCGCTGCACAACGCTGGACAGCGTGCGCCCGGCCAGCACGTCGTTGTACGAGCGTTCCAGGCCTTCCAGGCCCATGTTGTCCATGCCCACAAAACCGAGCAACTGCCCGGCCAGATGCTTGAAGGGGTAAACCCGCTCGTATTCGCGGGCCAGCTTGACGCCGCCGAGATCGGCCTTTTGCACGGCCGCGGCCGTGGCGTCGTCCACTTTGCGCGTCAGCCACACAAAGGCCTTGTCCTGCTCCAGCAGGCGTTGCAGGGCGGCGGGGTTTTCGCGGATCAGCGGGGCGAGGGCCGCGGCCGTGGCCCTGGCGTCCTTGATCGCCCGGGGGTTGGCGTACACGGAACGGCATTCCACGCTGCGGGCCAGAAGCTCGCCGTTGCGATCGTAGATGGCGCCGCGCCGCGTTTCCACCCGCTCGGTGTAGGAATACTGGCGCGCGGCCATTTCTTCCAGATCCGGGCCCATGACGATTTGCACGTAAAAAGCCCGGCTCCAGAGCAGGATCCACAACAGGCAGAACAGGGCCGTGGCCAGCTGGAAACGCAGGACTTTCCAGTCCAGCGAAGCCCAGAAGCCCACGCGGGGTTCTGCCGTGGCGCGGCGCTGGTTTTTGCGGGCGCGCGCCCTTTGCGCGGCGTGGGCGCGGGAGGAAGAGGAAGAAGAACCGGAATACTGGCTACGCATGACGCCGCTCACTGATCGGTGGTTCGGGAGGAGGTTCCCGGCGCCATGCGCCGTACCTGGCCGGGGTCGGCCATGCCCATGCCGAGCTGTTCCGCTTTTTTATTCAGGACGTAAGGCGAAAGCAGGCTGTCGCGCTCCACTTCCAGCTTGGTGATATGGCTCCGCGCGTCCCTCACCTGCGCCTGCATCTTGTGGATGGCGTAGGCGGTGTCGTTGCGGTCGATGCTCATCCACACCACGGCCATGCCCAAAACCAGGCTGAAGAGCAGCGAGCAGATCAAAAGCAGCACCCAGCCGCCGGATCCAAGCGTGGATTCGCGCAGGCTCATGCCGCACCTCCCGCCGTGGCGGCCGGGGGCAATTTTTCGGCCACGCGCAGCTTGGCGCTGGACGAGCGCGGGTTGCGGGCCATTTCTTCGGGCGAGGGCACGATGGGCTTTTTGGTCAGCACCCGGACTTCGGCCCTGTGGCCGCAGACGCAACGGGGCAAATGCGGCGGGCACAGGCAGTCCGTTGCCCACAGGCGGAAACGCTGCTTGACCATGCGGTCTTCCAGCGAATGGAACGTGATGATCGCCAGGCGTCCGCCCACGGCCAGGCGGGCAAGGGCGGCGTCGAGAAAGCGCCCGAGCTGGCCCTGTTCGTCGTTCACGGCCATGCGCAGGGCCTGGAAGGTGCGCGTGGCGGGGTGGTTGCGCGCCGTGGCCCGCCACTTGGCCGGGTAGGCGTGGAAAACGATGTCCGCCAGCCGGGCCGTGGTTTCAATGGGCTCGCGCTGGCGCTCGTCCACAATGGCGCGGGCGATGCGCCCGGCCATGGGCTCCTCGCCGTATTCGGCGATGATGCGCTTGAGCGAATCGAAATCCAGGCGGTTGACCAGTTGCCGGGCGGACTGATCGCCGCTCATGTCCATGCGCATGTTCAGGGGGCCGTCGGCGTGCAGGCTGAAGCCGCGTTCCGGCACGTCAAGCTGGAGCGAGGACACGCCAAGGTCAAGCAGCATGCCGTCCACAACGTTCCAGCCCAGTTCGTCCAGAGCTTGCGGAAAGGAGGCGTGATCCAGCGCGAACAGGCGGCAGCGCTCGCCCCAGGGGGCCAGGCGCTCGCCCGCGCGCTTCAGGGCCTGCGGATCGCGGTCGAGGCCGCAAAGCCAGGCCTGGCCGTTCGCGCGCTCCATCAGGGCGGAAGCGTGCCCCGCCAGACCGAGCGTGCCGTCGAGATAGCGCCCGCCCGGCCGGGGCTGGAGCGCGTCCAGGCATTCGGCCAGCAGCACGGGCGCATGGCTCGCGCTTTCCGCTGTCGCCGGGGCGGAGGAGGGGAGGGGACGGCTTTTCATGGCAAAACAGGCGGGGTTAAAGGGCAAAATCGATGCCGCTGGCGGCCAGTTCGTCCGTTACGTCGTCCAGTTTTTGCGCTTCCATGGAAAGTTTAAGCGCCGAGGGATTCCAGATTTCAAAGCGGTTGATGAGGCCGATGATGGTCGCTTCCTTGCCGATGCCCGCGTATTCGCGGTGATCCGGCGAAAGCAGGATGCGGCCCTGCGCGTCGGTAAGCTGCGTTTCAGCCCCGCCCACCACAAGACGCCGGAAGGCGCGCACGCGGGACGAAGGGTTGGGCAGCCGGGCGAACTTGGCTTCCATCTCCACCCAGTCGTCCCAGGGGTAGGCGACCAGGCAGCCGTCGTATGTGGTCAGGGCGAATTTTCCCGCCTCGGCGCCCGCGGGCGGAGCGCCGACAGGAACGGATCCGCGTGCGGCGAGGCTTTCGCGGAATTCCTGCGGCAGCATCACGCGGCCCTTGGGGTCGAGATTGCGGGAGAATCGGCCTCTGAAATACATGTTTGGCCCCACTGTTTACCACTTTTTCCCACTTTTCGCCCAAAGCTCTCCGGATGTCAAGGCCGCCTTTAAAGAGGGCGGAAAGAAAGGCAAAAAATCGTGGAGCTTGCGCGGAGTAGCTCTTTTTGCTAAATCTGCCGGAGGCGTCCCGGATGTTCAGCCTTTCCGATGCGCCCACGCGGCCGCGCCGCGCCGGGCGTTGCAATCCAAGGAGACTCCATGCGCACAAAAATTATCGCCACGGTAGGCCCGGCTTCCAGCTCGCGCGAGCGTCTGGCGGCGCTGGCCGAGGCCGGCGTGTCGGTTTTCCGGCTGAATTTTTCGCACGGCGACATCGACTTTTTCCGCCGGGTGGTTGCGGACATCCGCGCCATTGAAGCGGCGCGCAAGCTGCCGCTGACCATCATGCAGGATCTGCCCGGCCCCAAAATCCGCATCGGCAAGGTGCCGGGCGACACGCTGACCGTGGCCAAGGACGACGTGCTGCTGCTTGGCGAGGGCCCGCGCCCCGGCGACGACGTGCCCTGCCTGCCCTTTGAGCATTGCGAGCTTTTGCGGGATCTGCATCCGGGCGACCGCCTGGTGCTGGCCGACGGCGGCCTCCAGTTTCTGGTGCGCGAGCGGGAGCCCGACGGCCGCCTGCGCATCGCGGCGCAGGGCGACGGCATCATCACCTCGCGCAAGGGCCTGGCCCTGCCGGGCAAGTCGCTGGCGTTGCCCGCCCTCACCGCCAACGATCGCGACAACCTGAAGCTCGGCCTTGAGCTTGGCGTGGACGCGGTGGCTGTTTCCTTTGTCCAGACGGCGGAAGACATCCGCCAGGTCAAGGCGCTCCTGCGCGAGGCGCGCAGCCGCATTCCCGTGGTGGCCAAGCTGGAGCGCCAGAACGCCGTGGACAACCTCGCCGCCATTTTGGCCGAAACCGACATGGTCATGGTGGCGCGCGGCGATCTGGGCGTGGAGTGCCCGCTGCCCGAGCTGCCCGCCCTGCAGAAGCGCATCATCCGCGCCTGCAACCTGGCGTCCAAGCCGGTCATTGTGGCCACGCAGATGCTGCTTTCCATGGTCAACAGCCCGGCCCCCACGCGCGCCGAAACCACGGACGTGGCCAACGCGGTGCTGGACGGCGCGGACTGCGTCATGCTGTCCGAAGAAACCGCCATGGGCAATTACCCTGTGGAAACCGTGGCCTACATGCGCCGCATTGCGGCGGCGGCCGAAGCGTACCTGCTTGAAAACCGCGATCTGGTGGAACCGGAAGCCAAGAGCGGCCCGCCGGAATTTCTGGCCTACGCCGCCTGCCTGCTGGCCGAAAAAACCGGCGCCAACGCCCTGGTGGCGCATTCGATGTCCGGCGCGTCCGCCCGCCTGCTTTCCGCCTGCCGTCCCGGCCAGACCGTGCATGCGCTCACGCCGGATCCCGTCGTGCTGCGCGCGCTCAATTTCAGTTGGGGCGTGCAGCCGCATTCGGTGGCGGAAGATCCTGAAGTCAGCCATCTGCTCCGCGTGGAGCGCTTTATCGCCTCCTCGCCGCTGTTCCCGCTGGGCGAGGACGTGGTGATCACCGCGGGCGAGCCTTCGCCGGGACGTCCCAGCCGGGGCACCAACTTGGTCAAAATTTACAGGAAGTAATATGGCCAAAATTAAAACTGGCGGCATCCCCGACAAGATTTCCGAAGAATACTACCAGATCAGCGAGGAGATTCTCTCCAGCTTTTCCAAGTATCGTCCTCCGGTTGATCTGTTCCGCTTTCGGGAGGATATCGCCCAGTTGTATCCCCTGTTCCGCAAGGGCCAAAGGCTGACGAACGAACAGGTGGAAGAGGTGCAGGAGCTGTGCCGGGACGGCGCGCTTTTTGTGGCGCGCAGCGATCACGCCATCTATGTGGAGCATATCGCCAAGCAGGCCGACCTTGTGCTGGTGGACGCCAACCTCAAGGAAAGCGAAGTGGCCGACATCCTGCTCCGCGCCCTGCACATGCGGCTCAGCCATTTTTTCGAACAGCCCGTGCTGGGCGGCTTCGAGCCGCTGTACCGGGACGTTATGGTGTTTACGGAATACCTGTTTCAGGACGTGTTCCGCATCAAGCTTTTCATGCGCCGCCTGCACATGGTGGAAGCTTCCCTGGCGCATCACGCGCTCAATACCATGATTGTGGGGCTGTGGCTCTACATCAAAACCACCGGCGAGCTGCGGCGCAGAAATTTTGACCGCGCCACGCTCGGCCTGCTTCTGCTGGACGCGGGCATCAGCAAGCTGCCGGCTTATGTGCTCAATAAAACCACATCGCTCAAGCCGGACGAAAACGACAAAATCATGGCCCATCCGCTGCTGGGTCTTAAAATGATGCAGAAGGTCAATCTTTCGTTCGACGAACTGAATCAGGCCGTCATGCAGCATCACGAGCGCCTGGACGGCAGCGGCTACCCGCAGAAGCTCAAGGGCGAGGCCATCAGCCCGATGGGCAGGCTGGCCGCGGTGGCGGATTCGTTTTCCGCCATGATCACCTCAAGGCCCTACGCCGGAGCCATGGCGCTCCGCGACGCCGCCCAGGCTCTGGCCCAGGACAAAAACAAGTACGACGCCAAGTATGCCGTGCCTTTGTACAACGCCTACCTTGTCGACGAGTTCGGCCCGCCCGTGCCCCGTTCCGCCTAGCGGCGCGGCGCGGGGAGCCCGCGGCCGCCGACAGCGCCGGCTTTCGCGCGGAGGCAATCTATGGATAGTCCCGATCTCCAGGCCCTGATGCCGCCCCTTCCCCGGCCGGACGACGCGCCCATGCCTGAAGGCGGAGCCTCGTTCGAGGATCGCGTTCTGCTGCTTTTGGCCGGCGTGGCGCGGGCCGACGGCATTCTCACCTATCCCGAGTACGAATGGACGGCGGCCATGGTGGCCGACATTTTTGGCGAGCGCGCCCTGAGCGCGGACATGCAGGCCCGCTTTCATCATGCGTTGCTGCATCCGCCCGCGGATCCGCTGGCCCTGGCCGCTTCCCTCGCCAGGGAGGCGGTGGAGGAACGCGTTTCCGGCGAGCAGGTGGAAGCGCTGCTGCGCGGGCTCGACGCCTGGCGCCGCCGCCGCGATCAGGTGGACGACGTGGCCCGGCTGGCCCGCGAAGCCATTGATCTGGCCTTTGCGGAAGAACATCTGGCCCGCCGCCGCCAGCGCCTGGAAAAAGACGGCCTTGTGATCAGCGGCCTCGACCTCAGTGCCCGCCTGAGCCTGCGCGCGGGCAAGGCCGCCATGGGCGGAGCGGCGCATCTGGTGCGCAACGTGGTGGACGCGGCGCAAAAAGTGCTGCCGCACATGCTTTCCGGCCAGTCAGAAGAAGGCGTGCCCCCGTCTTCGCCGCTCGCGGCCTTCAACACCGCCTCGGCCGCCCGGCTGGACGTTCTGTCCCGTGCGGCCTGGGCGCTTCAGGAAGACGATCTGCGCCGGGACGTGGCGGAATTCCGCCGTCTGCTGGAAGATCAGCCCTTCCGCGTGGCCGTGCTGGGCGAGGGCAAGCGCGGCAAAAGCTCGCTGGTCAACGCTCTGCTTGGCGAGGCGCTGGCCCCGGTGCGCGAGTCCGTGCCGGAAACCAGCGCCGTGGCCGAATTTTTTTATGCCGCCCGCCCATCGTACGCCGTGCGCTTTCTGGACGAGGAAGAGTGGACGCATCTGGAGCATTATCTGGCCGGCGAGGCGGACAATCCCCTGCTGGCCGCGCGGGTGGAGAGCCTGCGCTCCCTGGCCGACGGCGAAAAGCCGCGCGGCATCGCCACGCTGGCCAGCTTTGCCGACGTGGCCGATTATCTGGCCGCCGACGGCCGCTACGCCGCGCTGACGGCGCGCGTCTCCATCGGGCTGCCGCTGGAATTTCTTTCCGGCGGCCTGGTGCTGGTGGATACGCCCGGCCTCAACGCCACGGATTCGTTTCAGGACTATCTGGCTTATGAGGAATGCCTGCGCGCGGACTGCCTGATCTTTGTGCTGGATGCGCGCCGGCCGGATTCCGGCTCCGAACTGCGGCTTTTGCGCAAGCTGGCGGCCTCGGGCCGCGCGGTGTCCATCATCGGCGTGCTGACCGGCGCGGATCGCCTGAACGACGAAGCCAGCCGCCGTCTGGCCGCGGAACGCGCCCTGACGTTTTTGCGCGAAGCCTGCCGGGGAGCCGAAGAACTGCGGGTGCTGGGCCTGGTGGACATCAACGCCCGCGAGGCCATGCGCGAGCGCGTGGAGGGGCGGCCGGGCAAAGACGTGCGCCGGAGCCTGGACGCGCTTTCCGCCCTGCTGCGCGAAGCCGCGGAGCGCGACACCCACAAGGACGCCTACCGGGCGCGCGTGGCGGCGCGCATAGCTGATCTGGAAACACAGGCCAGGGAGCGCGCGGCGCTGGCCTTCGGGCGTTACCGCGCCTCGCTGCCGCCCGCGCCGTTTCTGGAGCTTTTGGAGCGCCATGCCGAGCGCCTGGCGGAAGCCGCCGCGAGCTACGCGGAGCGGGCAAACTCGCTGGCCGCCGTGGCCGCGCACGACGTGGAGGCCTGGCGCGTGGCCCAGTGGCGCGCGCTGGACGCCTGGGAAGACACGCTGGTGTTGCGCGTCATGACGGCCGCGCATCGCCATGCCGACACGCTGGGCGAAAACTTTGCCAAAGAATCCGCCTGGAAGGAATTCGACGAGGACGAAGCGCCCCGCATCGCCCGCCAGTGTCTGGACGAGCTGTTGACGGAACAGCAGGACATCCTGCGCGGCTGGCAGGAAAAGTTGCGCCTGTTCAACGAGGAACTGCACAGCTTGTCCGTGCTTTGCCTGACAGCGGTGGAAGAGAGCGCGGCCGAGCTTGGCGACATTTGCGCGGCGTCCGGCACAATGGATCACCTGCTGGTCAAGAGCAACGCGCACATGCGGCGGCTGGCCGTTTTCCTGACCGGCGCGGGCGCGGGCGCACTGGCCGCCGGCACGCTGCTCAATCTGGTGACGCTGGGCGGCGCGGCCTTTCTGCTGCTGACCAATCCTATTGTGCTGCCGGGGGCGGCGATTCTTGGCGTTGCGGCCTATGCCCTGCACAGCATGGGCAATGCGGAAAAGCGCAAGGCCGCCTTTTTGGAGCGCAAAAAAAAGAAGACCGCCGCCTGGGCAACGGGCATCCGCGAGCTTGTGGATGCGGAATTGCGCGGCGCGCGGGAAGAAGTGGCCGCCCACTACAAGACCGCCGTTGCGCGCGGCTTCGTGCCCGCGCTGGAAATTCTGGCGGGCGAGGCCGCGCACCTGCGCCTCTACTTGCAGGTGATGGATCATATCCGCGAAGACGCGGACGCCTTCGAGCAACGCCTGACCGCCGAGCTTGCGCCCCGGCCCTGACAGCTCCAGCGATTCCGCCCATGACGCCGTGGGCCCTGCTTTTCCGGATTGTCGCCCGAGTGCAGGGGAGCGACTTGTAGACCGGCAGGGCAACACTCCCGCGGGGGGAGCGACCAGCCAGACTGTACGACTGTCCGGCGGCAAACGCGTTTCAATCCACGCTCCCGCGGGGGGGCATTACCCTGGCCCCCACACTCTCCGCCGGAGGCGCAGGGGGCAGCGTTACCCAAACGCTCTCGCAGCCGCCTGAAAATCCAGAAAAAATTGCAGAAAATAAAGCCATTATGGCCCCCGCCCTCGCAGCCGCCCGAACCCAGGCGTTACACCTTCCCACCCAAAAACACCTTAAATTTCCCCCTCCGTAATCGCCACAATCGCCAACCCATTCCTGTCGGCCAGCCTCACACTTTCTTCCCGATCAAAAAAAAGCGTTTTATCGGCCTGAACAGCCAGCGCCGCGTATTTTGCGCCCACGAGGTTGCGGATTGTCGTCAATCCCACCGAAGGCAAATCCACGCGCTCATCCTGTCCGGGCTTGGCCATTTTGACGGCCACGCATCCTTCGCCGCCCAGTTGGGCTCCGCGCAGCAGGGTGGCGTCGGTGCCTTCCAGGCATTCCACCGCCACCACCATGCCCTGGCGCGCCACGAGGCATTGGCCGATGTCGAAGCGCCCCATGGCGGCGGCTATGGGCCAAGCGTAGCGGATGTCGGCCCAGGCTTCGGGCGTGGGGGCGCGGCGGGTCAGCACGCCCGCGGGGCAGATCAGGGTGGAGGTCAAATCGAGGGTGGGGGCCAACTCGGTGGGCGGCAGCACGGAGAAGCCGTCTTTTTCCAACTCGCCGATCACGGCGCGCAGCAGGGCGTCGTCGCCCTTGCGGCGCAGGGCGAACACCACGCGCGCGGCGCGCCAGTCGGGGCGGAAGTCGAGGGCTTTGGGCTTGCTGATGGCCCCGGCCATGCACAGGCGGCGGACGCCGTGTTTGCGGAAAAAGGCCAGCATTTTGTTCAGCTGGCCGAGATGCAGCATGACGAAGGCGTCGGCATCGGCTTCAAGCGCGGGGTCGGTGTGTCCGTAAAAGCCGCAGACGGCCACGCGCAACCCGGCCTGGCGCGCGTTTTGGGCGACGAGGCGCGGAAACTGCCCTCCGCCGGCAAGAATGCCCACGCACTCGGACATGAAAGGCGTTCTACACCGCCTTGGGCAGGCGGGCTTCGATCATGTTGTACATTTTGTCGCTGATGGCCTGAAGATCCGGCTTGGCAAACTGGGCATCGGCATGGACGGTTTCGCACTTGTGGGAGAGCGAGGGCGAGATCAGCGAGGAGAACATGGCCACGGGCAGGCCCTTGAGCACGGAGTCTTCCTTGATGTAGCGGCACAGGGTCAGGCCGTCGAGGTTGGGCATTTCGATGTCGCTGATCAGGCCCTGGATGTAGTCGGTGATGGGCCGCCCTTCGGCCACGGCGGTGTCGCGCAGCTCCCGGAGCCTGTTCCAGGCTTCCTGGCCGTCCGTCACCTGTTCCACGTCAAAGCGGCCTTCCTCGGTCAGCTTGTCCAGCACGAGGCGGCGGATGCTGGCGGAATCGTCCGCATGCATGATGCGGAAACGCTGCGCGGGCTTGGGGGCTTCGGGGTCAATTTCCA
Source organism: Mailhella sp. (assembly GCA_031552135.1). Taxonomy (GTDB): domain Bacteria; phylum Desulfobacterota; class Desulfovibrionia; order Desulfovibrionales; family Desulfovibrionaceae; genus Mailhella. The sequence goes on along the minus strand of JAVBMS010000053.1, from coordinate 13,555 downwards.
TGCGGATGCCGAGCGAGGGGTGCAGTGAGCCGACAATGGCTTCCATGTCCAGCAAAAAGACGACGCGGTTTTCCAGCCGCACAACACCGGTGATGGATTTGCGGCTCATTTCGAGCATGAAGCGCGTGGGCGGCTCCACCTGGTTCCAGCTGATGCGGTGGATGCGCGTGACGCCGGACACGAGGAAGGAATTCTGCACGTTGTTGAATTCGGTGATGATGATTTTGGGATCGGGATCTTCGGCGCGGCCTTTGTCCAGGTAGTGGCACAGGTCGATCAGGGGCACGATGCGGCCGTCGCGGTAGGGAAACGCGCCGCGCACGCTGGGGTGGCGCATCTGGGGCATGGCCGTCACCGGCTGCGGGCGGATGATTTCGACCACCTTGGACACGTTGATGCCGTAATAGCCCCGGTACCCGTCCTTTTCGTTCAGGTAAAACTCGACAATTTCGAGCTCGTTGGTGCCGACATCAAGCAGAATGCGCGTTTGGGACATGGTGTTTACCCCTTGCTCCTGATTTCGGTGGACTGTTATGAGGCGTCCGGCGTTCTGAAATCAAAAAAACGGGCGCGCGCGCCATTGTTGCTTGGACGCCGCCCATACGGTGATCATCAATCTGTGTTGCTTTGCAATAATACGTTAGCGCGCGCTTCAACGCAAGAGCAAGTTCGCGTAGCGGAGCGCCTCCGCGTTTTTTTTCGCGCGTTGCCCGGCCTGCGGCCGTTCCGTTGCGCGCGCTTGCGTTGCGTTGCGGTTCGGGGTAATGCTTTGCGGGAAAAGCCCGTGGAAACCGCAGGAATCTCATGTCCGCACAACGCATTCTCTTCCTCGCCCCCGCCGGAGCGGTCACGCGCATCTTTCCGCAGTTGCGCGACGCCGGTTTCGAGGTGGCCATAGCGGAAAACCTGAAGGGCGCTTCCGCCTTTGTCCGCAAGTCCGGCCCCGGCGTCATTTTCGCCCGGCCGACCCTGCCGGGCTTTCAGGTGGAGGATTTGCTGGCCGTGGGCGCGGACGATCCGGATTTTCCGCGCGTCATCGTCATCACCGACAAGGGCACGGCCGACGAGGCGCAGCGCCTGCTTGGGCTCGGCGCGGCCGACTACTGGCTGGAGCCGCTCTCGCTGGAAAAGGTGAGCGCCGCCGCCCGTGCTCCGAAAGCTCCGGCTCCCCTGCCGCCCTCGTCCACCCTGGGCGGGCGCAGGCCCGAGCCCGGCGCGGGGCCGAAAATTGTGGGCAGCCACCCCGCCATCCAGCGCGTGCTGGCCCTGGTGCGGCAGGTGGCGCCGTCGCGCGCGGCCGTGCTGATTTCGGGCGAGTCGGGCACCGGCAAGGAAATGTTCGCGCGCATGCTGCACGCTTACAGCGACCGCGCTTCCGGCCCCTTTATCGCGGTCAACTGCGCGGCCCTGCCCGAGCATCTGCTCGAAAGCGAACTGTTCGGCCATGAAAAAGGCGCGTTTACCGGCGCCATTGCCCGCAAGCCCGGCAAATTCGAGCTGGCCGACAACGGCAGCATTTTGCTGGATGAAATTTCCGAAATGGATCTCGGCCTCCAGGCCAAACTGCTGCGCGTGCTGCAAGAGAGCGAGATCGACCGCGTGGGCGGCACGGAAAGCGTCAAGGTCAATGTGCGCGTCATCGCCACCACCAACCGCGACATCGAAGCCTGGATCAGGGAAGGCAAATTCCGCCAGGATCTGTATTTCCGCCTGAACGTCATTCCCCTGCGCCTGCCCTCGCTCCGGGAGCGCGGCCGCGACACGCTGGAACTGGCGCGCTTTTTCATCGACATGTACGTGCGCGAATACCGCCTGCCCGCCACCGCGCTTTCCGCCGAGGCCGAAGCCTGGCTGCTGGATTACGACTGGCCCGGCAACGTCCGCGAATTGCAGAACCTGATGGAGCGCGCCGTGCTTCTGGCCGGCGGGCGGCCCATTGTGCCGGGGCATTTTTTGCTGGACCCCGACAACTGGCCGGTTTTTGCCGAGGAGCCTGACGCTTCGGCAGCGGACGCCCGGCCCGGAGCGGAAGCGGTTGGCGCGGGATCCGCGCCCGCGCCTTCCCCCGTCGCTGCCGCATCTCCCCCTTCGGACGCCGCGCTGTTCGCGGGCGCGGTCATGCCGCTGCACGAGGTGGAGCGCCTGATGATCATGAAGGGGCTGGACGCCACGGCGGGCAACCGCACCCAGGCGGCGGAACTTCTTGGCATTTCCGTCCGCACCCTGCGCAATAAACTGAACGAGTATCGCGGCATGGGCATGGACATCGAGTGAACAGCTTGCCCTTGCGCCGCTTTCATCGTAAGAACAATCCCCTGCATAGGCCGGGCCTGGGCGCGGCCTTTTCTCCGTTTGGCGAGGGAGTTTCGGCATGAACGTCGCGCATAAAATCCTCTCCGCCCACCGCGTGGGCGGCGACATGGCTCTCGGGCGTGAAATCAGCGTCCGCGTGGATCAGACCCTGACGCAGGACGCCACGGGTACCATGGCCTGGCTGCAATTCGAGGCGCTGGGCCTGCCCCGCGTCCGCACCCGGCTTTCGGTCAGCTATGTGGATCACAACACGCTGCAAATGGGCTTCCGCAACCCGGACGACCACCGCTTTTTGCGGACAACGGCCGCGCGTTTCGGCGCGGTGTACTCGCCTCCGGGCAACGGCATCTGCCACCAGCTGCATCTGGAAAATTTCGCCGTGCCCGGCGCGGTGCTGCTGGGCTCGGACAGCCATACCCCCATGGCGGGCGGCATGGGCTGTCTGGCCATGGGCGCGGGCGGCCTTTCCGTGGCGCTGGCCATGGCGGGCGAGCCGTATTCCTTCCCCATGCCCCAGGTGCTGGAAGTGCGCCTTGGCGGCCGGCTGACGGGCTGGGCGCAAGCCAAGGACGTGATCCTCACCCTGCTTCAGCGCCTCGGCGTGCAGGGCGGGGTGGGCAAAATTCTGGAATACACCGGCCCCGGCGTGGAAACGCTGAGCGTGCCCGAGCGCGCCACCATCGCCAATATGGGCGCGGAACTGGGGGCCACGGCCTCCGTGTTCCCCTCCGACGACAAAACCCGCGAATTTTTGACGCGCATGCGCCGCGAAGGCGACTGGACGTACCTGACGGCGGATCCCGGCTCGGTGTACGACGATACGCTGGAACTGGATCTTTCGTCCGTCGTGCCCATGGCCGCGCGGCCCCACATGCCGGACAACGTGGCGCCCGTGGCGGAACTGGCCGGCCTGCGCGTCGATCAGGCGGCGCTTGGCTCCTGCACCAACTCCTCGTACGCCGACTTGCGGCAGGCGGCGGACGTGGTGCGCGGGCGGCACGTCAGCCCGGCGGTGGACGTCTGTGTTTCGCCCGGATCGCGCCAGGTGCTGGGCCTTTTGATCGCCGACGGCTCGCTGTCCGCGCTGATGGACGCCGGAGTGCGCGTGCTGGAATGCTCGTGCGGGCCGTGCATCGGCATGGGCTCGTCGCCCGTGTCCGGCGGCGTGTCCGTGCGCACGTTCAACCGCAATTTTGAAGGCCGCAGCGGCACGCCGGACGCCGGGGTCTACCTGGCCAGCCCGGTGACGGCGGCGCAATGCGCCCTGGCCGGCATGTTCACCGACCCCGCCTCCTGGGGCGAGCCCCCGGCCCGGCCCGACCTGCCCCAGCACATGTCCGGCGCGCGCGCGCATTTTGTGTTCCCGCCGGAAGACGGGAGCGACACGGAAATTCTGCGCGGCCCCAACATCGTGCCGCTGGAGCAGTTCCCCCCGCTGGAGGACAGCCTCGCGGGCACGGTGATCCTGAAGGCCGGCAGCGACATCACCACGGATCACATCATGCCCGCGGGCGCGGAGATCACGTCGCTGCGCTCCAACGTGCCCGCCATCGCGCGCCATGTGTTCGGCCGCATGGATCCCTGCTTTGTCGGGCGGGCCGACGCCGCGCGGAACGAAGGCAGGGCCGGCGTCATCGTGGCCGGACGCAACTACGGGCAGGGTTCCAGCCGCGAGCACGCGGCCCTGGCGCCCCGGCATCTGGGCGTGCGCGCGGTGCTGGCCGTTTCGCTGGCGCGCATCCACCGGGCCAACCTGATCAATTTCGGCATCGTGCCCCTGATATTCGCCGATCCGGCGGATTACGACCGCATCGCGCAAGGCGCGGGCCTCACGCTGGATTTTCGCTCCATGACGCCCGGCGGCGAAGTGGAACTGATGGTGGAGGGCGTCGGCCCCGTGCGGGCGCGCAACGATCTTTCTCCCGCGGAATGGCGCATCGTCCGGGCGGGAGGCTTGCTGAACGATGTCCGCGCCCGCCATGCGGAGCAGGCGCGCGGGTAACCATATTCAATAAAAAGGAAAAGACATGCTGGACGGTATCCGGGCCAACGCGCAGTCCTGGGCGGTTAAAGTCGCCTTCGCCCTCATCATCATCGTGTTCGTTTTTTGGGGCATCGGCGGCAACCCCACGCCCAAAACCGTGGTTGCCACGGTCAACGGCATGAACATCACGGAAATGGAGTACAGGCAGGCCTACGGGCAGATGGTGGAAAACCTGCGCCGCCAGTACCCCGGCATGACCGAAACCATGCTGCGCGATCTGCGCGTTGATCAGGGCGTGCTCGAGCAGCTTGTCCAGCAGCGCCTGCTGGAGGCGGACGGCCAGCGCACGGGCATTGCCGTCAGCCCTTACGAGTTGCGCCGCCTGTTTGAAAGCATTCCCCAGTTCGCGGGCGAGGACGGCAAGTTCAGCCGCGATGCCTATGTGGCCGCCCTGGCGGCCCAGGGCCGGACGCCCGCGCAGTTTGAAGAAGCTTACCGCCTCCAGCTGCTGCCGGAAAAAGTCATGCAGATGGTGGGCGCGGGGGCCTACGTTTTGCCCGCCGTCGCCCGCGAGCGCTTCAATTACCAGAGCGAGCAGCGCGCCATGGATTATCTGTTCTTCCCCGCCGCCCCGCACGAAAAGGCCGCCGCGCCCACGGAGGAGGAAATCCTCAAGGGCTACGAGGCGCGCCAGAATCTTTTTGCCGTGCCCGCGCGCATCCGCGCGGAGTACATCACGCTTGACCCCGCCGCCCTGAGCGACCCCGCCGCGGTTTCCGACGCCGACCTTCAGGCCGCCTATCAGGAAAACATCGCCCGCTACAGCCTGCCGGAAAAGCTGCACGCCCGGCATATTCTCGTCCGCGTGCCGGAAAACGCGCCGGAAGCCGAGGTAAAAAAAGCCGAGGACGTCATCCGCGCCGCCGAGGCCCGCATCAAGGCCGGCGAAGACTTCGCGGCCGTGGCCGCGCAGGTGGGCCAGGACGGCACCGCGGCCAACGGCGGCGACCTGGGCTGGTTTGAGCGCGGCCAGATGGTTCCCGCCTTTGCCGACGCGGCCTTTGCGCTCAAGCCCGGCGAAATGTCCGGCCCGGTGCGCACGCAGTTCGGCTTCCATCTGATCAAGGCCGAGGGCCACGAAGACGCCCGCGTCATGCCGCTGGACGAAGTGCGCGACGAATTGCGCGCCTCGCTGGCCACGCAGCGCGCGGCCGACGGCCTGCGCGCCAAGGCCGACGCCGTGCTGGCCGCCGCCATGAGCGGCAAGAGCATGGAAGAGGTTGCCGCCGCTTCGCACCTGGAAATGAAGAGCACCGCGCTGGCCTCTGTGGACGCCGTGGCGGGCGAATTGAGCCTGGGCAGCCAGGACGCGAAGCTGCTGGCCTCCACGCCGGCCGGCACGGTGCTGGACAGCCCGGTTCCTTCCGGCTCCGCGTTGATGATCGTGCGCGTGGCGGAGTCCCTGCCCGCCATGACGCGGCCGCTGGACGAAGTGCGCGAGGACGTGGTGGTGCTGCTGACGCGCGAAAAATCCCGCCAGATGGCGCTGGAAGACGCCGAAAAGGCCCGCGCCGCCTTTGTGGACAACAAGCCGGCCGCCGGAGCGGGCGAGGTGAAGCGCTCCGCGCTTTTTGACCGCAGCGGCGCCGTGCCGGATCTGGGCATGAACACCGATCTTGTGCGGGCGCTGTATGCGCCTGCGGCTCCGGCGGACGCCTGGCTGCCCGGCGCCTACATCATGAACGAAGGGGCCGTGCTGGCCCGCCTGGCGGAAGTTGCGCTGCCGGACGACGCCACATGGGAAGCGCAGCGCGCGAATGTGGAAAATGCCCTGCTGTCCGGCCGCATGGAAAACCTGTTTGAGATGTACCAGTTCCTGCTGCGCCGCGACGCCAAGGTGCTCCTGACGAACCCCAACATGTTCCAACGGCAGGAAGCTGCCGGTTCCTGAACCCCTGTGCGGAACGCCGGGCCGCAAAAGCCCGGCGTTTTTGCGCCGGAAAATTCGCCAGGCAAGCCCATTTCGCCGCCGACCACCTTGACAGGGGTTCCGGGTAGGAGATAACGTGTCCATGCTTGAGCATTTCCTGCGCGAGTACGATGTGCTGACCTATGGAGGAAGTCCTTTCATGAAAACACTGCTGACCCTCGGCGCTGCCGCGCTGCTTTCCATCGCTCTTGCTCTTCCGGCGCAAGCCGAACTGCCGAAGAGGCCCGATGGCCCCGTCAAAATGCAGCTTACCAAGAAGCCTGTGGTTTTCAGCCATGCCATTCACGCGCGGAGTCAGTGCGAGGGCTGTCATGTGTCCACCCCGCAGCATTTCCCGCCCATGTCGATCGATCGCGAGCGTATGTGCATGGTCTGCCACCACGAGGTGGAAGGCTCCGCGCCCCCGACCTTCGCCTGTACGGACTGCCATAACGTGCTTGACCCGCAGGACAAGTCGACTTCCAGCTATTTCCGCATCGCCCACGCCCGCAATCTGGAGCGGAGCGATCGCGTTTCCTGCCTGAGCTGCCACTTCGACGTCATCAAGACCCGTCCCGAAAAGACGGTCGCGCTGACGTCCTGTGTGGGCTCGGCCTGCCATCCTCAGTAAATCGTGCAAAGCGCCATGCCCCCGGCGGGCATGGCGCTTTTTTCATCCGCTCCCGGCCCCCCGCGCCAAAGGGCGGGCTTCCCCGCTTCCCCTTGTTTGGTTCCGCTATGTCCGTCGATCCGCTTCTCCCGTTTCGTTTCCGCCGCGCGCCGCAAGGCCGGGAGCGGTTTGCCGGGGAGGCGGCTTTTTTTGCGCTTCTGTATCATGTTGCTGTTCCCCAAACTTTGGTAATGAGGAAAAACGCGGGGCGCGCCGGATGTCCGGCCGCCGGGCGTTTGTATAACCATCATGCGCGGCCCTGCGGCGCGGGCGGTGTCGCCCCGTGCCCGGCCGCGCCCGGCCACGAATAAAGGGAGGAATGCCATGCAAGGAAAATGGATTGTCGGCGCGGCGCTTGTCGCCTCGTTTGCTCTGGCCTGTACCGCGATCGCCGCGGCGCCCCCCGCGCCCAAAGAGCCGCTGACCATGAACCTGACGCCCAAAAACGTGACCTTCAGCCATGAAGCGCACAAGGCGCGGGAATGCGGCGAGTGCCACCACCAGGTCAACGGCGAGGAAAACTACCAGAAGTGCGGAACCGCCGGCTGCCACGACGTGCTGGGCGCCCAGGCCAAAGGCGTCAACAGCTACTACCGCGCCTTCCATGACCGCAACGCCAAGTTCAACTCCTGCATCCGCTGCCACAGCGAAGTCGTCAAGACGCTGCCGGAACGCAAAAAGGATCTCACGTCCTGCGTGGGTTCCCTCTGCCATCCCAAGTAGCCCGTCACGCCCGCCTTCGGGGCGGGCGGCCCCGGGCGCGAGCCCGCGTTTGCTCCGGCGGCCCCGGCGCAGGATAAAAAAGACGCGTAAAAAAGGCCGGAGGGGAATCTCTCCGGCCTTCCTCCAGCCCGCATGCGGGCGTCTTCCCTGCGGGGAAGCCGGGCGATCGCGTTCCGCGTCCGGCTCCGCTTGCCTTCTTCCCCCCTTCTTGTGTACCATGCACGCGGAGCGTTGCGTCCGCCGGTGTTCCGGCGGGGCGCTTCGCGTTCTGTGTGCGATCCGGCCACCTGGCCTCAACCCGAAGCAGCCGAGGAAGACGATGGACAGCTCCAAAACCGCCGATGCCGTGACACTTCCGGATGAAGACGACATCATCGATCTGACCGACATCGTGGAGAGGGGCTCGTTTGGCGCGGCCGCAACGCGGGATGAAAACACGCTGGCGGCCCAGATGGGCGATTTGTTCGCGTCCCAGGGACGCGCGGCCGCTTCCGACGACGAGGATCTGGACGCCATGCTGGCGGCTCTGGACAACGAGCCGGGGGCCGCGCGGGCTCCCGCCTTTGCCGCGTCGCCGGCGTTTCCGGCCGCGGCGGACGAAGAGCTGCATATGCCCGATATGGATGCCATGGACGCGCTGCTTGACAATTTGGCCTCTCCTTCCCCCGCCGCCCCTGTTCCGCCTCCGGCCGCGCCCGCCGCGCCCGCCGCAGAGGAAGAAGTGGGGCTGGAAGATCTGGACGCCCTGCTGGACAGCATTCAGGATCTGGCTCCGGCAGCGCCGCAGGCCGCTTCCGGCGGCAAGGGGCAGGGGGAGGAAATTGAGGATCTGGATTCCCTGCTCGACTCCATTCTGAACGCGCCCGCCCCGTCCGGCGCTCCCGCTCCTGCCGCGTCCGCGCAGCCTGTTGCGCCCGCTCCGTCCTCCCCGGCGGCCGATCAGGACGATATGGACGCGCTGGCCGCGCTGTTGACGGCGTCAAACGCGGAGGATGCGGATACCGCGCCGGACGCGGAAGACATGGCTGATACGGAAGACATGGCGGACGCGGAGGATCTGGGCGATCCCCTGCTGGTCGGCCTTGCGCCGGATCAGGAAGCCGCCGCGGCCCGCGAGGCTGAAGCCTCCGCCTGGCGGCAAACGATACGCGAGGACGTGGACGCCCTGGCCGACGGCATGGCGGATTTGCGCGAGCGCGTTGAAACCCTGGCGGAAACGGCCGGCATTCCGGCGGAAGCCGCGTCGGCGGACGCGGGGCTTGCGGCCGAACTTCAGGCCCTGGTGGAGCGCCTGCGCGTTGATATGGAAGAGCAGGCCGAAAGCCACGCCCACGGCCTGGCCGCCGCCGAGGCGCGTATTTCCGCCCTGGAGGCCGAACTGGCCGAAAAAGCCGCCGCCTCTTCGGACGACGGCGAGGATCTGGGCGCCCGCCTGGCCGCGCTGGAAGAAACGCTTGGCGCATTGTCCCGCGATTTTGAAAGCGCCGCCGTGCAGCTTGAAGACCGGCTTTCCGTTTTGGAAACCGGGGGCGAGCAGGCCGCGGCCGAAGCCGCCGCGCGCGTTATCCGCGAGGAAATCGCCGCGTTGCTGGCGGATATGGCGGAATAGCTCTCACGGAGAGATCGCCGCGTTGGCGGGCAGGGCGGAAGAGCCCCGGGGCGCTTCAGCCTGTCATGTTTCCGTCCGCTTTATTTGAACCAGCCTTTCCACCAGAAAAACGCCACCATGCCGATGCCCACCGCGCCCATGACGCACGTCACCAGCGCATAGCCCCAGGGCGCGTCCAGGCCGGGCATGGCGGCGAAGTTCATGCCGTACAGGCCCGTGATGAAGGTCAGGGGCATGAAGATCGAAGACACCACCGTCAACATGCGCAGGCGCTGATCCGTGCGGTTGCGCAGGCGCGTGTCAAGCTGCGCCAGAAGGCCCGCAAGCCGCATTTCCAGGCGTTGCAGACTGCGCTGCAAATGATTGAGCGCGTCGGCCGCCTCGACCACGTCGTCGTGAATGGCTGTCAGCGCGGTCTCGCCGAGGATCAGCCCGCGCAGAAGCGCCAGGCAGAAAATCTGTTCCTCCGCCTGCGCGGCCAGGTGCTCCACCTGGCGTTTCAACAGGCGCACCGGGCGGCTCTCGGTGCTTGCGGGCTCCGCTTCCAGCCCGGCGCCCAGCGCTTCCACGGCGGCCCGGGCCTGGAGCATGTCGGCCGTTCCGGCCTCGATAATCCCCTGCAAAAGATAGCCAAGCAGCCCCGGCGTGCCTTCCTCGGCCGGCCGGTCGCCTTCCAGCAGGTGATGGCGCACTTTGTCCAGCGGCGCGAGGCCGCCCGTGTGCCGGGTGATCAGAGCGTGGCGCAGCAGGAGCACGTCGAGATAGACAGCGCCGTTTTGCCAGGCGCTGCGGCAGGGCAGGCGCAGGGCGTAGCCGGGGCCCGCCTTTTCCGCGCGGGGCAGGGGCTGCGTTTCCAGGCAGATTTCACTGTCGTGTTCCGCCATGCCCAGCGAGGCGAACAGCGCGCCGCATTCTTCGGGCGTGGCGTCGGCGATGTCGAGCCAGTATTCCACGGACGCGGCCGCGGGATCGGGCACGTCGGCGCTTTCCGCGTTTCCGGCGCGGGCGGCGCCGGGGCCGCCCCCGAAGCGGACGAACAGATGTTCCGGCAGGCGGCCGCCGGGCAGCAGACTCGCCTCGTGGGGCGTCAAGCGCAGGGTGGTGATCAGCACACGGCCTCCTCAGGGCAGATTGACTTTGAGATCATGCATGGCTTGGGCACGATGTTTTGGCGCTTAAGTTTCACGCCTTCGCCGGCGCTTTACGCCGCGAACGAATCGCGGCAGCCGTTGCCACGAAGGGGTTTACGGATGGCGACAGCATCAATGCGGCTACGCCGGCTTCGCGACGGAACCTCGCTCCGCTCCGTTCCGCGAGCATTTTCAAAGTGAAAATGCTCTACACGCGGCGACGGCATTTTTTTGGGCCGGCCCGCCCCTTGCCAGAACGCGGGCGGCCGGTTACACCTGATGGAACGAACTTAACCCCAGTTTCGCGGAGAAACAACGCATGGATTTGGCCCCCGGGCAAAGAGTGGAGGCGCGCTGTACGCGCTGTCGCGACATTATGGGCCACGTGATCGTGGCCATGGTGGACGGGCGCGTGGCCAAGGTGGAATGTTGCGCCTGCGGCAGCGTGCATAAATATTATCCTCCGGAAGCCAAAACCGGAACGCCGAAAGAGCGCGTGATGCGCGTCCGGGCGGGAATGGAGCGCGGCGACGCCGTGCTGGCCGAGTCGCGCAAGGTTTCGCGCGAAAGCCGCCCCGCGGCCGCAAGCCCCCCCGCAACAAAGGCGACGCGCCAGAATGTCCGCCTCGCGGGCGAGCTGGAGCGCCAGTGGCAGGAGGCTTTGGCCCGCAACCCCGGCAGTCCGGCGGCCTATTCCATGCACGGCTCGTTCGCCCTGGGCTCGCTTGTGGATCATCCGACGTTCGGCGTCGGCATGGTGCTGGCCCTGACCCCGCCCGACAAGATGGAAATATTGTTTCGGGAAGGCGTCAAGGCCCTGCGTTGCCGTTGCTGACTCCGGAGTCGAATCCGGAGTTGAATCCGGAATGGGGCCGGGGGTGCGCCAATGTTGAGTCGCCCGCATTTTTTTGCTTGATTCCCTAACACAGACAGGCAAAAATACCGTGACCGGAGGCCGCATGTTTGTTTTGGGCAATTTGTTGATGACCGTGGCCCGCATTGTGGAAATGCTCATCAACCTGTATACGGTGGTCATTATTGTGGCCGCGGTTGTTTCCTGGGTCAACCCGGATCCGTACAACCCGCTTGTGCGCATCCTGCGCACCCTCACCGAGCCGGTGTACGCCCGCATCCGCCGCTGGCTGCCCTTTGTGGTGGTGGGCGGGTTGGATTTGTCGCCGATTGTGCTGCTGCTCGCCCTTCAGTTGCTGAACGGCGTGGTGGTGCAATCCCTGTTTCAGCTTGGACAGAGGCTTTAGCGCCTTTTTCGCGTTTCACGGCCCTGTGCCACAAACCATGGAGCACGCTCATGGACGAACAAGATTTGACGAGGCTTGAGAAATACGCCGCTACCGATCCTGAATTGAAGACGCTGTGGGAAGAGCATCTGCTGTATGAAAAGCAGATCGAAAAGTACGAATCCAAGCCTTTCCGCACGCCTTCGGAAGACCAGGAGCTTAAAGCCCTGAAGAAGCAGAAGCTGGACGGCAAAACCCGCATGCACGTCATTTTGGACAAGTACGGGAAGTAATATCCTCCGGGGCGCGGGCGCTCTTTCGCCCCGGAAAAACGTTGTCGGCTGCCGGCATGGCCGGCGGCCGGGGCGCGGGCGGTTTACGCCCGTTGCCGATCCGTAGTGCGCCGCTCCGACGCGCCTGTGCGCGGTGAGCGCGGCCCGTTCGGAAAGGGAGGGCGGCTCCGCGCCCAAGTACGCGTGGGGCCTGTTTTTCCTGGGGGTTTTCCCCGGGAAATTTTTCATTCTCCGGGGCGCGGGCTCCGAAGGACGCAGTTTTTCAAGGAATATTGCCAAGGATTGTTGCCATGGAAATGACCGGATCCCAAATCCTGCTTGAATGTCTCAAGCGTGAGGGCGTCGACCTTGTGTTCGGCTACCCCGGCGGTTGCATCATCAACGTGTATGACGAACTGCCCCGCCACCCCGAAATCCGCCACATTCTGGCCCGGCACGAGCAGGGGGCCGTCCACGCGGCCGACGGCTACGCCCGTGTTTCCGGCAAGGTGGGGGTGTGCTTCGTCACGTCCGGCCCCGGCGCGACCAACACCGTGACCGGCCTGGCCACCGCCTACGCCGACTCCATCCCGGTCGTCGTGTTTTCCGGCCAGGTGCTTTGCAGCCTCATCGGCAACGACGCCTTCCAGGAAGTGGACATTGTGGGCATCACCCGGCCCTGCACCAAGCACAACTTCCTGGTCAAGGATCTGAGCAAGCTTTCCACCGTCATCCGCCAGGCTTTCCATCTGGCCCGCTCGGGCCGGCCCGGCCCGGTGCTGGTCGATTTGCCCAAGGACATCCAGGTGGGCTCCTGCGAATTCGTGTGGCCTGAAGAAGTCCGCATGCGCGCCTACAACCCCACGTACCGCCCCAACCTGAACCAGCTGCGCAGCGCCGTGGATCTGCTGATGCAGGCCAAACAGCCGCTGATGCTGCTGGGCGGCGGCGTCATTTCCTCGGGCGCGTCCGAGCAGGCGCGCGCGCTGGCGCATTCGCTGCGCATCCCGGTCACGTCCACGCTCATGGGCCTGGGCGCGTTTCCGGGCGACGATCCGCTCTTCCTCGGCATGCTCGGCATGCACGGCACCTATACGGCCAACAAGGCCGTCAACAACGCCGACCTGCTGCTGACCGTGGGCGCGCGCTTTGACGACCGCGTCACCGGCAATCTGGAGCGCTTTGCGCCCAAGGCCACCATTGTCCACATCGACATCGACCCCACATCCATCCACAAAAACGTGGAGGTGGAGGTGCCGGTGGTGGGCGATTGCAGCCAGGCCCTGAACGGCATCCTCGACATGCTGGCCGCCCGCCAGAACGCCGAGGCGCGCGACTGGGCCGCCGAGCGCGCGGCCTGGATAGCGCAGCTTGACGAATGGCGCCGCGTCCAGCCCCTGACCTGGACAAAGGGCGATGCGCTCAAGCCGCAGCAGGTGCTGGAAAAGCTTCAGGAAATCACCAAGGGCGACTGCGTGTACGTGACCGAGGTGGGCCAGCACCAGATGTGGGCCGCTCAGTTCCTGAAGATCGATAAGCCGAGGACATTCGTATCGTCGGGCGGCCTCGGGACAATGGGGTTCGGCCTGGGCGCTGCGATAGGAGCGGCCATAGGCACGGGCAAGCGGGTAGTCAACATAGCTGGAG
>JAVBMS010000038.1:0-19164 GCA_031552135.1 Mailhella sp. | reverse complement strand
AGGCTGCCCACGCGGCACCAACCTCCTGCCTGACCCGCCCCAGCCCCGCCCGCCACGGCGTCAGGACAAGCGCGGGCCGGGCGCGGTTCCAGGCGGGCCCCGCCGGCGGCGCGCCGGCCTGCTCGCCCCGCGCCCGTTATTAGAATGGGTTGGTTTGGGGGGGTGGGGGAAACATTTTAAAAAACTGTTCCCCCCCCCCCCCCGCGCCCCCTCCCCTCTCCCAAAATTTTTTAAACGGGCAACGCAAAAGTTGTTCGTTGTTTTTTTGTTTAAAATAACATGCCCCGGATACGTTTGTATCCGGGGCATGTTGTTAAATTGGCAACAAACTACTTCGTCACGCGGCCCAGAAAGTCCAGCGTCGGCGTCAGGAAAAGCTCGGGCCGGGCGCGGAAAAAGTCGTGCCCCGCATGCGGCGCGACGGCCAGCTCGCCCTGCGCCAGTTGCCGGTACAGCCGGACGGCGCCTTCCACCAGAAAAAAGTCGTCCCTGTCGCCCACAAGCACCAGGGTGGGAACCCTGACGGCCGCAAGCTGCTCCGGCGTGTAGGCGTAAGCTTGAGGGTTCATCCAGGCGGCCCACACGTCCTTCATCAGCGTGCGCCAGTAATCCGGCGCGCCCGGCTTGGCGTGCAGCCTGGCCATAAAATCCCAGCTTTCCTTGTCGGCGTTGTACATGGCGTCGAGATCCGCGTCGGCCAGCGGCGCGACCTTGGCCCCCACCGGGGGATAAAAGGCGTCCATCCCTTCCATGTAACGCGCCACGTCCTCCGGCGTGCCCGGAACCACCGCGCCGCCCAGCACCAGGGCTTTGGGCAGATCGGGCTTGAGGATGCCCACGGTCAGCGCCACGATGCCGCCGTCGCTGTAGCCCATAATCACGGGCTTTTCCAGCTTCAGCGCCTTGCAGAACGCCTCCACGTCGTCCGCCAGCAATGTGTAGCTGAAGGCGTGATCCGGGTTGTCCGTGCCGCCGTGGCCGCGCGTGTCGGGCGTGATCACGCGGTAGGAGGCGGAAAGCCCCTCCAGCATCCCGCCCCACATGCGCGAGGTCAGCCCGCCGCCGTGGATGAGCACCAGCGGCTGCCCCTGCCCGCGCTCCGTGTAGGCGATGGTGATGCCGTTGGCCTTGACGTGCTTGACCTCCGGATCCTGCTGCGCATCGGCGGCGCCCGCCGCGCCGAAAAACAGAAGCGCCCAAGCCGCAGCGCCCGTGATCAGAGTCCTGATCTTCATACTACCCGCTCCTTCGCGATAAAAATGTTCCGGCGTGCGCCGTATTGGGAGAATGATAGTTCGATGTCGAACCATTGTCAAGAATTTTTCGTTGCGCTCCGGCTTGTCAGGGCACAAGGCTTCGGGCTACAAGTCGCGGGAAGGGACACAAACGGCGGCACGGAGGGCATATGGCGCGGCGCGTGGTCAAACGGCGCATTGAAGACAGCGGCCTGCTGGCCTTTCCGGCGGGCGGCCGGGCGGATATGGCGGCCGGCCTGGACGAAGCGGGCCGGGGCTGCCTGGCCGGGCCCGTGGTGGCGGCGGCCGTGCTGTTCCCCGAGGGTTTCGACCTGCTGGGCCTGGACGATTCCAAGGTGCTGGACGAAGCGGAGCGCGCCCGCCTGGCGACGGAAATCCGTGCGCTGGCTCCGGGCTGGGGCATCGGCCTGGCCTGGATGAACGAAATCGAGCGCCACAATATTCTCCAGGCCTCCCTGCTGGCCATGGCCCGCGCGCTGGCCGCGCTGCGCCGCAGAATCGGGGCCGCGCCCGACGCCCTTGCGCCCGCCCGGCTGCTGATCGACGGCAACCAGCTTATCCCGCCGCTCTATTTTCGCCTCTGCCGCGTGCCGCAGCCCGAGCAGCGCGCCATTGTGGACGGCGACGCCCTGATCCCCGCCATTTCCGCCGCGTCCGTGCTGGCCAAAACGTTCCGCGACGACCTGATGATCCGCCTCGACCGCCGCTGGCCGGGCTACGGCTTTGCCCGGCACAAGGGCTACGGCACCAGGGAGCACCGCGAGGCGCTGGCCCGCCTGGGCCCCTGCCCGCTGCACCGCCGCGACTTCAAGGGCGTGCGGCCCGAGCAGGCGCAGGGCCTGCTGTGCTGAACCGGCTGAATCGGCTGAATCGTCCTGTTCCGGAGGTTCCATGCGCATCCCGTTTTTGAAGCGGGCCGCGCCCGCCGCGCCCGCCACGCCGGGGGCAAACCGGGCCGGAAACAGGGGCCGCGAAGGCGAGGACGCCGCCGCCGCCCACCTGGCCGCGCTTGGCTGGCGCATTGTGGCGCGCAACTGGCGGCATGCCTCCTGGGAGCTTGATATTGTGGCCCGGGACGGGGACACCCTGGTCTTTGTGGAAGTGAAAACCCGGGCCGCGGGCGCGATGGCAAGCGCGGCCGAGGCGCTGACGCCTGAAAAGCGCCGGCGGCTGATCAAGGCGGCGCGCTACTGGCTGCGCGAGCACGAGGCCTGGGCCCTGCCCTGCCGCTTCGATCTGGCGGCGGTCACCGCGCGGGACGGAAGCTATCTGACGGAGCTGACGCATGATGTCATCAGACTTGGCGAATACGGCGACGGGAACCCTCTGGGTGGTGGCGACGCCTCTTGGCAACCCTGGTGATTTGTCGCCGCGCGCGCGCCGCTGCCTGGAAGAGGCCGACGCCGTGCTGGCCGAAGACACGCGCCGCGCCGGGCTGGCCTGCCGCCGCTGGGGCGTGGCGGTACGCCGCTTTGTCAGCCTGCACGATCACAACGAAGACCAGAAGGCCGACACCGTGCTGGCCGCGTTGCGCAAGGGCGACAACCTGGCCCTGATCTCGGACGCCGGCATGCCCGTGCTGGCCGACCCCGGCTATGTGCTGGTGCGCGCCTGCCGCAAGGCGGGGCTGCCGGTTTCCGTTGTGCCGGGGCCGTGCGCCGCGGTCACGGCGCTGGCGGGCAGCGGCATCGCGCCGCAGCCCTTTGTGTTCTTCGGCTTTTTGCCGCGCAAGGCCTCGGAGCAGGAGGCGCTGCTCGCGCCCTACGCGGCCCTGCCGCTCACGCTGATCTTTCTGGAGCGCAAGGACAGGCTGGCCGGCACGCTGGCCCGCGCCGCAAGCCTGCTGGGCCCGCGCGAAGTTTGCCTGGCGCGCGAAATGACCAAGGAATACGAGGAATTCCGCAATTTCCGCCTGGAAGCGTTACCGGATCTTGCGAACGTGCTGGGCGAAGCCACCGTGGTGATCGGCCCGCCCGAAAGCGTGGCCAAAACCCCGCGCGCCGAGGTGGAAGCCCTGCTGGCGGCGGAAGCCCCGCGCGGCGGCTCGCCACGGGAGATCGCCCGGCGCGTGCAAAGCATGGCGCGCGGCTGGACAACCAGCGATATTTACGCTCTGGGCACCCAAACGGCAAAAGCGCGGCGAAAATAATGCGTGACTTCGCCGTAGCCGGGTATTATCGCTTGGGCGGAGGGAATCGCCATGGCGGAAAGCAGCCGCATTGCCGAAAACCGCAAAGCGCGCCAATATTATGAGTTTATCGAATTTTTCGAGGCGGGCATTGTCCTGACCGGGCCGGAAGTCAAAAGCCTCCGCGCCGGACAGGTCAGCTTTGGCGACAGCTTTGTCGAGTGCCGCAACGGCGAGGCCTGGCTGGTGGGCCTGCGCATCGCGCCCTACGAGCGCGCGGGCTACGTTGAGCAGGAACCGGACAGATCGCGCAAGCTTCTGCTCCACGGCCGCGAGATCAACCTGCTGGCTACAAAAATCGAGCAGAAGGGCCTGACCGTGGTTCCGGTCAAGCTCTACTTCAAGGCGGGCAAGGTCAAGGTGGAAATCGCCCTGGCCCGTGGCCGCAAAATCCACGATCAGCGCGAAGAGCTGAAGCGCCGGGCCGAGGCCCGCGACGTGGAGCGCGAACTGGTGCGGCATTAGCCGCCTGTCCTGTTTTTTCCGATCCTCTTTTTCTCTGGCACGATTCCTGCTTCATCCGGCCCGAAGGAAGCCTCCCGGCAAGAAATGCCGGGGCGGAGCGCGTTGACGCGCCCGCCGCACCCATGGCTTCCCTGAGGGTATCGCCATGATGCAGGGCTTATATATCGGCGCTTCGGGCATGAAGACGCACGGCGAGGGGATGCAGATCGTCTCCAACAACCTCGCCAACGTCAGCACCATAGGCTACAAGCAGCAGCTTCTGCTGTTTGAGGATCTCATGTACCAGGATCTCAGCCTGGGCAACCAGCAGATCGTGCAGTCGCAAAAAGGCCTGGGCTCCGTGCTTGGCGACGTGCGCACCCTGCACACCGAAGGCCCCTTCGAGCCGGGCAACGCGGCCACGGATCTGGCCATTTCGGGCAAGGGCTTTTTTCAGGTGCGCGACGGCGACGGCGAATACTACACGCGGGCGGGCAATTTCCGCTTTGACGCCACCGGCGTGCTGCGCAACCCGCAGGGCATGGCCGTTTCGGGCATTAAAATCGTCAACGGCCAGGAAGTGGGCGGCCTGACGGACGTGGCCTTCAACTTCAACGACGCCAACACCGCCTTTGATCCGCCCAAAGCCAGCGCCAGCCTCACCGCGCTGATGAACCTCAACGTCACCAACGACAAAATTTCCGACGCGGCCAGCCCCTATTTTTCGCTGCTTGGCGCGTGGAACGGCGCGCAAAAGCCGCCCATCGCCAAGACGGATTACAGCCAGGGCCTCAAGGTATTCGACGCCGACGGCGTCCAGCACACCCTGACCGTGCATTTTGACGCCGCGCCCTCCGCCAACGGGCAGAAGGTGCTCGAATACGTTGTGACCATGCCGCCCGAAGAGGACGGACGCCCCGGCATGGCGGGCACGCCCGGCGCGGGCCTCCTGATGTCGGGCACGCTGACCTTTTCCTCCAGCGGCGAGTTGATCAACATGTCGGCCTTTACGCCGGGCGGCGGCGACATGAAGGATCTGAACAACTGGACGCCCGCCCCGCTGGCGGGCGGCGTGCCGCAGTTCACGGCAACTTTTGCCGGGCAGAACCCGCAGGCGCTTTCGCTCAACATGGGCGTCAGCGGCGCGGGCTGGGACAAGGCCACGGCCAGCGCGGCCGCCGTGGGCACGCCGCAGTACAATCTGCCGGGCATGGCCTCGCCGCAGTTCTCCTCCACGCAAACCACCAGCCTGCCGGTGTCGTCCTCGCTCAAGAACTACAGCCAGGACGGCTACGCGCGGGGCGAACTCAGCGACATGTACGTCGATGCCGAGGGCAAGGTGGTCGCCTCCTACAACAACGGGCAGACGCACGACGTCTTCCTCATTCCGGTGTTCCGCTTCACCAGCGAGGACGGCCTGCGGCGCGAAGGCGGCAACCTGTATTCCGCCACCAGGGAATCGGGCAAGACCGAATACGGCCGCGCGGGCACGGAAAACTACGGCTCGATCCAGAGCAACTTTATCGAAGGCTCCAACGTGGACATGGCCAAGGAGATGACCAGCATGATCATCGTCCAGCGCGGCTTCCAGAGCAACAGCAAGAGCATCACCACGCTGGACACCATGATCCAGAAGGCCATTGAGCTGAAGCGCGTGTAGCGCATTGCGCGCACGCACGCCGGGGCGTTTATCCGGGCGCGGTTTCGGCCGGGCTTACGACGCGCCTTGCGTCATGCCCGCCCGCCGGCCCGCTTCGGCCGGAACCTGGGTAAAAATCAGCGCCGACAGGATGCCGATGGCCCCCACCGCAACGTAGGTGGCGTGGAAGCTGCCCATCAGCTCCGCCTGCCCCGGCACGGCAAAGCCGCCCGCAAAGCCCGCGAGCACGGCGGCGCCCATGGCCACGCCCGAACTGTTGGCCAGTTGCATGGTCACGGAAAGCAGGCCGTTGCCGCTGGGGGAATCGTCGTCCGGCAGATCGATCAGCACAATCGAATTGAGCGCCGTAAACTGCATGGAATTGACAAGGCCCAGCAGGGCCAGAAGCGCCAACAGCACAAGATAGGGCGTGGCGCTGTCCACCCAAAAAAAGCCGGCCGTCACGATGCCCTGCAACGCGGTGTTGACGGTGAGAAAACGCCGGAAGCCCATCACGCGCAACATGCGGTTGATCAGGCGCTTGCCCGCGATTCCGGCCAGGGCCATGGGGATCATGGTAAGGCCCGCCATGAGCGGCGAATAGCCAAGCGCCACCTGAAAAAAAAGAGGCATGAGAAAGGGCATGGCCCCGCTGCCCAGGCGGGCGAACAGATTGCCCATGATGCCCACGCAGAAGCTGCGCACGCGGAAAAGCCGGGGCCGGAACAAAGGTTCCTTCATGTGCCCGGCCCGCAGCCAGTACAACGCCTGCGCGCCCAGGCCGCCCACGCACAGCAGCGTGGCCTGCGCCCTGGGCAGGTGCAGCTCGCCAAAGCCTTCCATGGCCAGCGTGATCAGCACCATGGAACAGCCGAACAACACAAAGCCCATGCCGTCAAAATGCCCGGCATCGCCGGCGGGCAGCTTCGGCATGTGGCGCAGGGCCAGAAACGCGCCCAGCACGCCCACCGGCAGGTTGATCAGGAAGATCCAGTGCCAGGAGGCGTACTGCACCAAAAAACCGCCGAGCACCGGCCCCACCACCGGCCCGATCAGGCCGGGCAGCGTGATGAAGCTCAGTTGCTGCACAAGCTGTTCGCGCGGGTAGGTGCGGATGATGATCAGGCGGCCGACCGGCACCATAAGCGCCCCGCCCAGGCCCTGCACAACGCGCGAAGCCGCCAGCGCCTCCAGCGTGGGCGATACGGCGCACAAGAGCGAGCCCAGCGTGAACAGCCCGATGGCGCACACAAACACCCGCCTCATGCCGAAGCGTTCCGCCAGCCAGCTGGAGGCCGGAATAAAAAGCGCGGTGGCCAGCATATAGCTCACCACCACCGACTGCATGCGCAGGGGATCGACGTTCAGGCTCGCGGCCATGCCGGGCAGCGCCGTGTTCAGGATGGTGGTGTCCAGCATCTGCATGAAAAAGGCCACCGCCACAATCCACGGCAAAATCCGCAGCGCGGCGGGAGAAAACGCCGGTTCCGGCGAACTGGACGGAGCGGCCGGCGCGGAGGATTCGGATGGTTCGGATACCATGCGTTCCAGATTACGCGCGCTCACAGCAAAAAAGCAATGCTTATCATGCAAAAGGCGAAAGCCGCCGCGCCCAGGCTCAATTTCCGGGTATTGGGGCTGCCGCCCCAAACCCCGCCTGGGGGGATGATCCCCCCAGACCCCTCATGCCGCAAAAGTTTTGCCGCGCAAAACTTTTGCCCGCATGGGCGGGGGCTTGGAGGATAGAGCCCTCCCCTTTTAAGGGCGGAGCCTAACCTTTCTTTTTGAGGTTGGCCTGCCGCGCGCGGGCGATGGCCATGCCGCCGTCGGGCACATCCTTGGTGATCACCGAGCCCGCGCCCACCAGGGCCTTCTCGCCCACGGTCACGGGCGCCACCAGGGCCGTATTGCTGCCGATGAAGGCCCCGGTCTTGATCACGGTGCGGTGCTTGTGCACGCCGTCGTAATTGCAGGTGATGGTGCCCGCGCCCACGTTGACGCCCGGCCCCACCTCGGCGTCGCCCAGGTACGTCAGGTGGTTGGCCTTGGCCCCCCGGCCGAGCCGGGTTTTTTTCATTTCCACAAAATTGCCGACGTGCGCGCCCTCTTCCAGCACCGCGCCGGGCCGCAGCCGGGCGTAGGGGCCAACAACGCAGCCCGGCCCTATGTCGGCGTCCTCCACATGGCAGAAGCCGCGCAGCGCGGCCCCGGAGGCAACGCGCGCGCTGTGCAGCACGCAGTGCGATTCCACGCGCGCCCCGTGTTCGATCACGGTGTCGCCGTACAATTCGCACGGGCCAAACAGTTCCGCCCCCGGCTCCACGCGGACAAACGCGCCCGCGCGAACGCTTTCCGGCGCATGGACTATCACGCCCGACGCCAGCAGCTCCGCCACCCTGCGGGCTTGCAGCCCGGCTTCCGCCGCCGCCAGTTCCACGGGGTTGTTGACGCCGAGCAGCGAGAGCGCGTCGTCCCCGGCCGGAACGCCCGCCACGGCCAGGCCTTCGCGTTCGGCCAGGGCCACCAGATCGGTCAGGTAATATTCGCCGGCCTTGTTGCCGGTGGTCAGGCGGGGCAAAAGCCCGGCCGCCGACCGAGAGATCAGGTAGACGCCGGTATTGATTTCGCCGCTGTCCGGCCCGTGGACGACGGGGTCGTAATCCTTTTTTTCCACAATGCCGATCACGCGGCCGCCCTGGCGCAGCACGCGGCCGTAAGCTCCGGCGTCGGGCAGCGTCAGGGTCAGGAACGCGAGGTCGCTGCCCTCCGCCCTGGTCATAAAATCGCGCAGCGCGGCGGCCGAAACCAGCGGCACGTCGCCGTTGAGCACCAGGATGCGTTCCGCGCCCGCCGCTTGCAGGGCGGGCATGGCCGTCATCAGCGCGTGGCCGGTGCCGAGGCGCTCGGTCTGCTCGACAAAACCGGCGGGAACAGGCGCGGCAACGCCGCGTTGCGCAAAACGCTCCAGTTCCGCGCGCACCTGATCGCCGCCGTGGCCGATCACCGTCCAGATTCCGGCCACGTCCGGCAGCGAGGCCACCGTGGCGTGGACGAGGCTGATCATGGTTTCGCCCAGCAGGGTTTGCAGCACCTTGGGCCGGGGCGACGGCATGCGCGTGCCCTGGCCCGCCGCGAGGATGACGGCGTGAAGCAAAGACATATTACCCATTCAGGATCCCTTTTGCGGCTTTTCCCGTCAAGCCTCGCAACGCGAGGTTTGGCGGGCAACGGGGGTGCAGGGGAGTCACTCCCCTGCCAGGGGGCGCGGGGGACGGAGTCCCCCGCTTAATACAACCAAATCTACCTGCTCAAAGCGGCGACGATCACCCCGGCGGCCAGCAGCGCGAGGCCGCCGAGGCGCAGGTGTTCCGGCTTTTGTTGCAGCAGCAGGCGCAGCGCCTCGCGCGCTTTTTCCGGCGCCAGCACCCAGGGCAGGGCTTCCAGCACGCAGGCCAGGCCAAGCGCGGTAAAAAAAAGCGAAGCGTTGAAGCTCATGCGCCCTCCCCGGCGTCTGCGGGCAGAAAAATGCTTGCCTGCGGCCCAAATTTCGCGCACATAAAACTTTCGTGCAACCTTGTGTACGCTGTCTTCGCCCTTTTGACCACTGGTGACGATCATGCTCAGTTTCGCGCGCATACTCAAAAAAGAGCAAGCGCCCATCGGCGCCGCGCTGCGGGCCGCGCTGGATCGGCTGCCCGCCCCGGTGCGCGGCGTGGCGGGCGAATCGCTGCTGGCCGAAGGCAAGCGCCTGCGCCCCCTGCTGACCCTGACCTCCGCCCGGCTTTTCGGCCGCGACGATGCGGACGTCTACACTCTGGCCGCCACGCTGGAGATGATCCACGCGGCCTCGCTGATGCACGACGATGTTCTGGACGGCGCCGACCTGCGCCGCGGCCGCCCCGCCTGCCACACGCTGCACGGCGTCAGCGCCTGCCTGCTGGCGGGCGACGCCCTGATGGCCGAGGCCAGCCGCACGGTCGCCGCCTTCGGCAACACGGCCATGGTGGAATGCGTGGCCGAAACCATTGTGCGCACCGTGGCGGGCGAGGTGCGCGAAATCGAATTGCAGGGCTCGCTTGAACACGGCATGGACGACTACCTCGACATCGTGGCCGGCAAAACCGGCTGGCTGATCCGCGCCGCGGGCCGCCTGGGCGCGCTTTTTGCCGGAGCGCCCGCCAACGGGGCCAACGCGCTTTCCGATTTTTGCCTTGAGCTGGGCCTTGCGTTCCAGATGGTGGACGACGCGCTGGACTTCGCCGACGAAAAAGCCACGGGCAAGCCCACGGGCGGCGACCTGCGCGAGGGCAAGCTCACCCCGCCGATCATGCTGCTGATCGAAACGCTTTCCGGGGCCGAAAAAGCGGATTTTGCCCATAAATTCGCCCACGGCGGCTGGACGGACGCCGAAATCGCCGCCCTGGCCCGCCGTATCCGCGACAACGGCTTTGACGCCAAAGCGCGGGCGCTCGCGGACGAGCGGCTCCGGCGCGCCGAGTCGTTCCTCCCCCTCCTGCCCGACCGGCCGGAGCGCAAAATTTTCCGCAACGTGCTGGCCTACGTCCGCGATCGCGGCATGTAGCGGCCGCGCAACAACGCTTTTTCCGGCAAACGCGCTTTTTCAGGGCGCGGCGGATCGCGGCGCTATTTCACTTGGCCTGCCGCCCTATTTTCTATATAATCCACCGTTGTTGTTTGTTTCTACCCAGGCAGGTTTCTGATGCAGGCACTTTTTCGCATGGAAGCCGGGCCCCACGCCCGGCACGACGACGCCCAGGGCCGCCGCACGGCCCGCGACATCCGCGATCTCGGCATCCCCGTGGACGCCGCCCGCGTGCTCAAGGTGTTCACGCTGGCCGGCCTCACGCGCGCCGAAGCGCAAGCCCTGGCCGACCGCGCCGCGCTGCACGACCCCGTGCTGCAAAGCGTGGCGCTTGATCCCCGGCCCTCCGACGCGGACTGGATCCTGGAAGTGGGCTACCGCCCCGGCGTGACGGACAACGAAGGCCGCACCGCGCGCGACACCGCCGCGCTGGCCCTTGGCCGCAACCGGGCCGATCTGGCCGTGTACACCTCGCTTCAGTACCATTTGTGGGGCAAGCTGACGCGCGAAGACGCCGAGCGCGTCGCCCGCGATCTGCTGGCCAACGAGCTTATCCAGCGCTTCCGCATCAAGAGCGGGGCCGAATGGGCCACGGAGCCGGGCTTCGCGCCGCAAACGGCCGCCGTGTCCGGCACGTCCTCCAGCCAGGTGGACAGCGTGCCCCTGTCCGCCATGAACGACGCCGCGCTCGAAGCCTACAGCCGCGAGCACACGCTGGCGCTCAGCCTGGCGGAAATGCGCGTGATCCGCGATCATTTCGCCCAAAGCGACGTGCGCGCCGCCCGCGCGGCCCTCGGCCTCGGCCCGGATCCCACCGACGCGGAAGTCGAGGTGCTGGCCCAAACCTGGTCGGAGCACTGCAAGCACAAAATTTTCGCCGCCAAAATCCATTACGAGGACAAGGCCAGCGGAGAAAGCAAGACCATCAACAGCCTGTACAAAACATTTATTCAGGGCCCGACCGCGTCCATCCGCACCCGCCTTGGCAACCGCGACTTCTGCCGCTCCGTGTTCAGCGACAACGCGGGCGTGGTGGCCTTCAACGACACGCACGACGTCTGCATCAAGGTGGAGACGCACAACAGCCCGTCCGCGCTCGACCCTTACGGCGGCGCGCTTACCGGCATCGTGGGCGTCAACCGCGACCCCATGGGCACCGGCATGGGCGCGGAACTGGTGTGCAACACCGACGTGTTCTGCTTTGCCTCGCCGTTCCACGAGGGCGAACTGCCCCCGCGCCTGCTCCATCCCCGCCGCGTCATGGAAGGCGTGCGTAAGGGCGTGGAGCACGGCGGCAACAAGTCCGGCGTGCCCACGGTCAACGGCTCCATCGTGTTTGACGAGCGCTTTCTCGGCAAGCCGCTGGTCTATTGCGGCACGGTGGGCCTTTTGCCCAAAACCCTGCACGGCAAGCCCGGCTACGAGAAAAAGGCCCGGCCCGGCGACGCCGTGGTCATGACCGGCGGCCGCATCGGCAAGGACGGCATCCACGGCGCGACGTTCTCCTCCGAAGAACTGCACGAAGGTTCGCCCGCCACGGCCGTCCAGATAGGCGACCCCATCACCCAGCGCAAAATGTACGACTTTCTGCTGCGCGCGCGCGACGAGGGCCTGTACAACGCCATTACCGACAACGGCGCGGGCGGCCTCTCCTCCTCCGTGGGCGAAATGGCCGAAGACGCCGGGGGCTGCTTCCTCGACCTCTCGCTGGCCCCGCTGAAGTACGACGGCCTGCGGCCCTGGGAAATCCTGCTTTCCGAAGCCCAGGAGCGCATGACCCTGGCCGTGCCCAAGGACAAGCTGCCCGCCTTTATGGCCCTGGCCGCGCGCATGGACGTGGAAGCCGCCTGCCTCGGCGAGTTTACCGATTCCGGCGTGTTCCGGGTCATGTACGGCCCCAAGGTCGTGGCCGCGCTTTCCATGGACTTTTTGCACCACGGCCTGCCCCAGATGGAGCTGCACGCCACCTGGGAAGCGCCCGTCCGGGAGATGGGCGGCTCGCTGGACGTGCCGCCCCAGGATCAGGCCGCGCTGCTGCCGCGCCTGCTGGCCCGCCTGAACATTTGCAGCAAGGAATACCTGATCCGCCAGTATGATCACGAGGTCAAGGGCGGCAGCGTGATCAAGCCCCTGATGGGCGTGCTGCGCGACGGCCCCACCGACGCCGCCGTGCTGCGCCCCCGGCTGGAAAGCGAGGCGGGCATCGTGCTCAGCCACGGCATCTGCCCCAAGTTCAGCGATTACGACACCTACGCCATGATGGCCAACGCCGTGGACGAAGCCGTGCGCAACGCCGTGGCCGTGGGCGCGGATCCCGACCGCCTGGCCGGGGTGGACAACTTCTGCTGGTGCGACCCCGTGGAGTCGGAAAAAACGCCCGACGGCCGCCACAAGCTGGCCCAGCTTGTGCGGGCCTGCCAGGCCCTGGCGCGCTGCTGCCTTGATTACGGCGTGCCCTGCGTCTCGGGCAAGGACTCCATGAAAAACGACTACAGCGGCGGCGGCGTCAAGATTTCCATCCCGCCCACCGTGCTGTTCAGCGCGCTCGGCGTGGTGGACGACGTGAACAGGAGCGTCTCGAGCGACTTCAAGCGCCCCGGCGACGCCATTTTCCTGCTGGGCGTCACCCGGCGCGAGCTGGCGGGCTCCGAACTCGCGTCCGAACTCGGCCTCACGGCCGACCGCGTGCCCGTGGTGGACGCGCCCGCCTTCCTGGCCCGCTACCGCCGCCTGCACCAGGCCATGACGGCGGGCCTCGTCTCCGCCTGCCACGACCTCTCCGACGGCGGCCTGGCCGTGGCCCTGGCCGAAATGGCCATCGGCGGCCGCCTGGGCGCGCGTATCGACGTGGCGAACATCCACGCGGCCGAAAGCCTCACGCTCACCGAGCTTTTGTACAGCGAGTCCGCCGGCCGCCTGCTGGCGTCCGTGCCCGAGGCCAAAGCCGGGGCCTTTGCCGAACTGTTCGGCCCGGACGCCCGGCTGATCGGCCGCGTCGAAAACGGCCCGCTGGCCTTTGTTTCCGGCCAGGACACGCTTTTTGCCCACCCGGTGGACGAACTGGCAAACGCCTTCCGCTCCACCCTGGACTGGTAACCTGTTTTGCAGCATTGAGGACAAACGCATGAGTTCCGCATTCGACGCCATGAAGCAGAGGGAAGAGGCACTTTTGTGCCGCACCTACAGCCGGTATCCGGTGTCCGTCGTCCGTGGGCAAGGCTCGCGCCTCTGGGACGTGGACGGCAGGGAATATGTGGATCTGCTGGCCGGCATCGCCGTGGTCGGCCTGGGGCACGGCAATGCGGAAATCGCGGATCTCATGGCCGAGCAGGCCCGCAAGCTTGTGCACGTGAGCAACCTTTTTTACCAGAACGAGCAGCTTGATCTGGCGGAAAAACTGCTGGCCACCTGCCACGCGGGCAAGGCCTTTTTCTGCAATTCCGGCGCGGAGGCCAACGAAGCCGCCATCAAGCTCGCCCGCCGCTACCAGCGCAAGGTCAAAGGCCGCGACGCCTGGGAAGTGATCACGTTCGCCAACTGCTTCCACGGCCGCACCCTGGCCACCCTGGCGGCCACCGGCAAGCATGTGGACGGCTTTGAGCCGCTGCCCGAGGGTTTCATCCGCATTCCCGCCGGCGACATGGCCGCGCTGGAAGCCGCCATGGGCCCGCATACCGCCGCCGTGCTGCTGGAATCGGTGCAGGGCGAGGGCGGGGTTCACGTCATGGACGCCGCCTGGGTACAGGCGGTGGAAGCCCTGTGCCGCCAGCGCGGCGTGCTCTTCATGATGGACGAAATCCAGGCCGGCATGGGCCGCACGGGCAAGTTCTGGGGCTTCCAGCACCTCGGCGTCACGCCCGACGTGTTCACCGCGGCCAAAGCCCTGGCCAACGGCCTGCCGCTCGGCGCCATGCTCGCCACCGACGAGGCGGCCCGGGGCTTCGACTACGGCAGCCACGCCACCACGTTTGGCGGCGGGGCGCTGATCACGGCCGTGGGCTCCAAGGTGCTCGACATCATGCGGCGCGACAAGCTGGTGGAACGCGCGGCCGAAGTGGGCGCGCGCGCCCTGGCCGGCTTTCGGGCCCTGGCCGAGCGCCAGCCCGCCATCCGCGAGGTGCGTGGCCTCGGCCTGCTGATGGGCATCGACCTCAACCTCTCGCCCGAGCAGTCCAAAGCCGTCTGGCAGGCGCTGCTGGAGCGCGGCTATATCCTCAGCCTGACGCAGAACACCGTGCTGCGCCTGCTGCCCCCGCTGACCGTTGCCGAAGAAGATCTGGCGGCCTTTACGCAGGCGCTGGAACAAACGCTTGGAGATCTTGCCAAAACTTAACCGCTCCCCTTGCCGATTATGAAAAACGCACATCCCCTTTCCCCGGAGCATTCCGCCAGCGCCCATTTTGGGCAGTATATCGACGCGATCATCAGCGCGACGCGGATCGGCCTGTGGGACTGGCATTTGCCGTCCGGAGCCGTCATCTACAGCCCCGAATGGGAAATCATCGCCGGTTACGAGCCGGGCGAAATGCCCCAGGTGGTGGAAAGCTGGTCCAACGCCCTGCTGCCGGAAGATCTGGCCCGCACCGAGGCCATCATCGACCGCTACCTGGTCGAGGGCGGCCCCTACTACGAAGCGGAATTCCGCATGGTGCGCAAGGACGGCAGCGTCATCTGGGCCCAGGACAAGGGCATGGTGACCGAGCGGGACGCAGAGGGCCGCCCCGTGCGCCTGCTGGGCGTGCTGCAGGACATCACCCGCCTCAAGGAGGCGGAGCAGCTTATCAAGCAGCAGAGCGAGCAGCTCGACTTTGTGGCCCACATGTCGGGCCTGGCTTCCTGGGACTGGGATCTGCCCAAGGGCAGGGTCACCTACAGCGACGACTACCTGGCCATGATGGGCTACAAGCCCGAGGATATCACCGGCACACTGGACGAATGGGAAAGCTTCAACCATCCCGACGACCTGCCGCTGGCTCTCAAAGCCCTGGACGACTACATCGGCGGCAAGAGCGACAGCTATTCGCAGGAAATCCGGATGCGCCACAAGGACGGCCACTACGTCTGGACGCTGGACACCGGCCGCATCGTGGCCTGGGACGAGCAGGGCAACCCCACGCGCCTTCTGGGCGGCCACCTGGACATCGACCGGATCAAGCGCGCCGAGGAAAAACTTCAGGACGCCCTGGCCGAAAACCGGCGCTACAGCGAACGCCTGCGCGAGGAAGTGGATCAGACCAACAAAGACCTGGCCGAACTGCGCCGCCTCAGCCAGGCCATGACCGACGCCAACCCCTACCCCAACCTGCTCTTCAACGATCAGTTCCGCATGATCGACTGCAACCCCGCCGCGGTGCAGTATTTCGGCTTCGAGTCCAAAGAGTCCCTGATCGAACGTTTCGTGCAACTCATCGCCGCCGCCGTGCCCGCCTTCCAGCCGGACGGCACGCCGTCCATCAGCCTGTTCGATCGCCTCAAGCACGCCGCCGAGCGGGGCTATACCGATTTTGAAACCTACCTGAGCCTGCGCGGCAAAACCGTGCCCATGCGCGTGATCATGAAGCGCATTCCCTACCGCGACACCTTTGCCGTGGCCGTGTACCAGGTGGATCTCAGCTCGATCAAGGATGCGCACGACGCCCTGCTGCGCCAGGGCCGCCTGCTCAAGGCGGTCAACACCGTGGCTTCGATGCTGATGTCCAGCGAGCAGGACGACTTCCGCCTGCGCGTCAAGGAATCGCTGGATCTGCTCGGCCGCATGGCCGGCGCGTCCAGCATGCAAATCTGGAAAAACATGATGGAAAACGGCGCGCTGCACGCCGTGCAGATCGAAGGCTGGGCGAGCGAGCCCGGCATGGCGGCCGGCGTCGCCGCCGACATCGCTTACGACGCCGCCATGCCCCTGTGGCGCGAGACCGTGCAAAACGGCAAAATCATCAACATGCTCGTGCGCGACATTCCCGGGGAGCTGCGGCGCGACCTGGAAGCCCGGGGCGTGCTTTCCATGCTGATCATCCCCATTGCGCTGCACAACGAGTTCTGGGGCTTCCTCTGCTTTGAGGACGGCAAACGCGAGCGCCTGTTCAGCGAGGCGGAACAGGGCATTTTGCAGTCCGCCGGCCTGCTCATCGCCGTGGCCATGCTCCGCAACGAAATGACCGGCAACCTCATCCAGGCCAAAGAAGACGCCCTGACCAGCACGCGGGCCAAAAGCACGTTTCTGGCCAACATGAGCCACGAAATCCGCACGCCCATGAACGCCATCATCGGCATGGCCACCATAGCCCGGCAATCCACGGAAACGGCAAAGATCCACGACTGCCTGGAAAAAATCGACAGCGCCTCCCGCCACCTGCTCGGCATCATCAACGACGTGCTGGACATGTCCAAAATTGAGGCCAGCAAATTTGAACTGCTGGAGGCCGACTTCCGGCTGCGCGGCATGATCCGCAACATTTACGACATCAACAGCGTCCGCGCCTCCGAAAAAAAGCTCCGCCTGGAGGCCGACATCGACGACAACCTGCCCTCCGTCGTTGTTGGCGACGAGTTGCGCCTTGCCCAGGTGCTGAACAACCTGCTTTCCAACGCCGTCAAATTCACGCCCGAGAACGGCGAAATCCGCCTCGGCGTCACCGAAATCGAACGCTCCGGCGACGCCTCGCTGATCGAATTTTCCGTCAAAGACAACGGCATCGGCATTCCCAAGGACAAGCAGGGCATACTCTTCAACGCCTTCGAGCAAATGGGCGCGGGCATCACCCGCCAGTACGGCGGCACCGGCCTCGGCCTCGCCATCAGCAAGAGCATTGTGGAGCAAATGGGCGGCGGCATCGACGTGCAGAGCGAAACCGGCCGGGGCAGCCGCTTCAGCTTCCGCATCCTGCTGCGGCACGGCGCGGGCGCGGACGAACAGGCCTCCCTGTCCGAACTCCCCGCCGGGTTCGATTTTTCCGGCAAACGCATCCTGCTGGTCGAAGACATCGACATCAACCAGATCATCATCGCCTCGTTTCTGGAAGACACCCACGCGATCATCGACTTCGCCGACAACGGGCTGGAAGCGTGCGAAATGTTCGCCGCCGCCCCAAACGCCTACGACCTGATCTACATGGACATGCACATGCCCGTGATGGACGGCCTCAGCGCCACGCGCGCCATACGCGCCATGGATCTGGAAGCGGCGCGGCGCGTGCCCATCATCGCCATGACGGCCAACGCCTTTACCGAAGATATCGAGGCCTGCCGCCAGGCCGGAATGAACGATCACATCGCCAAGCCCGTGGATTTGGGCATTCTGATGGAAAAAACCGCCCGCTATCTGTTCTGAGGGGAGCGACGGCATGCCCGAAACCAGCGCCGGCACGATCGATTGCGCCCTTGCGTTCCAGAACCGGGGGGATTTTTACAAAACCGCCTATGTGGCGCTGCTCTCCTGCTTCGCCCACACCGCGTCAACGCTGCGCATCCACCTGATCATCGACGCCGGCGCCGAGCCTTACGCGCATTTTTTTCAGGAGCTGTGCGACCGCCACGGCCACAGCCTGATCCTGCATCCGGAGCCGCCCGTCCCCGCCGACGTGCTGCGCCTCTTCCCCGGCAACGCCATCGCCGCCTACACCCCGGCCAGCCTGTTCCGCCTGTGCATGCACGAGTTCATTCCGGCCGACAAGCTCATCTATATCGACTGCGACATTGTGTTCGAGCGCGACATTGCGGATCTGCACGCCCTGGAGCTTGGCGACGCCTACATGATCGCCGCGCACGATCCTTCAAGGCGCTGGTCGCTCCACAAAAAATCCTATTACCTCAAGGCGCTGGGCATTGCCGAACACCGCTATTTCAACAGCGGCGTGCTGTTGTTCAACCTCAAAAAACTCCGGGAAGACTCGCGCTCCGGCAACGTGTTCTGGGACTATTACCGCCTTCTCGCGCCCCGGATTCCCAAACTGCGTTTTCCCCTTTACGATCAGGATCTGCTCAACGCCATGCTTTCGCGGGACGAAGACAAGCTGCGCCTTGCCGACGCCTCTTTCAACTACGAGCTTTGCCTGCACGGCCGCCGCTTTTTTCCGCCGGAACGCCTGGCGGGCAAGATCCTGCACTTCGCCGCGCTCAAGCCCTGGGCCAAGTTTTTCCCCGCCCACCTGCTCTACTGGGCGTATTACGCGCAAAGCCCGTGGGGGAAGGAAACCATCCCCCTGATCAGCCGCCGCCTCTTTGACGCCAACGACACATACACGCGCAACCTGATGCGCGTCTGGCCGCACCCGCGAGTGCTTGCCTGGCTCGCCAGCGTTTTGCCGCACGGCGGCGGAGGGGAGTAACGTTTTAATGAGGCGTGGGCGGCGGAGAGAAAAGAAGGATTTTAGCTGGATTTTCAGGCGGCTGCGCCGGCGGGCTTTTTAATTTCTCTATTCCCTGCGCCTCCGGCGGGGAGTGGGGGGGGGGGGGGGGGTTTTTAAGGGGAGAGTGGTATGAAACGCAGGCCCCGGCCCCCCCACCCCCCCCCCCCCCCCCCCCCCCCCCCCCCCCCCCCCGCCGGAGGCGCAGGGGAAAGAGCTATTAAAGTCGTAACTCGGCGCAGCCGCCTGAAAACCGGGCGTTATGCCCTCCCCTCCCCGCCGGAGGCGCAGGGGAAAGAGCTATTAAAGTCGTAACTCGGCGCAGCCGCCCAAAAACCGGGCGTTATGCCCTCCCCTCCCCGCCGGAGGCGCAGGGGATAGCTCCACAACCATGCCCGGCGGCACGGCTTGCTGCTCACGCTCTGGCGCGACTACGAGCACGAGCTGGAATATCGCTTTTCCTATACAGAGACCGGCATCCTCGATAGCGTCCACATCATGCCGCTATCCCCGTCTCTCGTCGCTGCGCGCGCCCTTTCCCCCAATTCCGACGCCTACCCCTGCCCGTCCACGCCCAAAAAGCCGCCGCTCTGGCGTTCCCACAGCCGGGCGTACACGCCGCCCTGGCGCAGCAGTTCGGCGTGCCCGCCTTCTTCCGCAATGCGGCCGTCCTCGATCACCACCAGGCGATC
>JAVBMS010000029.1:0-39697 GCA_031552135.1 Mailhella sp. | reverse complement strand
GAGGAGGGGGCCTGTTATGGGCGAAACCTGCGGTTTCTCCCCTCCGAGGCCCCCTCCTCCACCTCCCCCCGGAGCACCCCACTTCCCTTTTTACCCCTCTCTTCGAGAAACCCTCATCGTCCGGCCGCATGCTCGCCGAAGCGGCTCGACATGCGACGCCATTGACTGCCTGCACTCCGCTCACCGCTGGACACGAGGGCTGCGAGAGCTATTGCTAAACAGGCATTGGCCACTCTCGTTGAGCAGGCCTTATCGTCCGGCCGCATGCTCGCCGAAGACGGCTCGACATGCGACGCCATTAACCGCCAGCACTCCGCTCACCGCTGGACACGGGGGCTGCACCGGCCATTGCTCAATGGGCCTTAACGCACGGGGGCCACAAACCATATGTCTTTGGAAGTGACATCGCTGGAAAAGGCTGTACTGGGGAACTGTTTTGGCGATAGACTGATTTTAAATCCACAGAAAAGGCGAATGAATATACCGCTGTCCGCTTGGCAACAGCCCATGCAGCCCTTGTGTCCAGCGGTGTACAAAGCACGGAAAGTTAATGGCGTCGCATGCCCCGCCGCTTCGGCGAGCATGCGGCCGGACGATGGGGCTTGCTCAGCGAGAGGGGTCAAATGCCTGTTTAGCAACAGCCCCCGCGGCCCTCGTGTCCAGCGGTGTACAAAGCTCAAGCAGTTAATGGCGTCGCATGCCCCGCCGCTTCGGCGAGCATGCGGCCGGACGATGGGGCCTGTTCAACGAAAGGGGCCAACTGTCCGCTTGGCAACAGCCCATGCAGTCCTTGTATCCAGCGGCGAACGGAGTGCGGGCGGTTAATGGCGTCGCATGTCGAGCCGCTTTGCGGCGAACATGCGGCCGGACGATGAAGTTTTTTCGAAGAGAGGGGCTGAGGGAAGAGGGGTGTTCCGGGGGGAGGTGGAGGAGGGGGTCTCGGAGGGGAGAAACCGCAGGTTTCTCCCATAACAGACCCCCTCACTCCCCGCCGGAGGCGCAGGGGAAAGAGCCATTAAAAAGCCTGTCGGCGCAGCCGCCTGAAAATCCAGCGAAAACCCTCTTTATTTCCTGCCGGAGGCGCAGGAGAAAGAGTTATTAAAGTCGGTGGCGGCGCAGCCGCCCCAAAACCGGGCGTTACGCCCCCCCTTTATCCCCACAACACCATATTAGACCGCAGCGGGTTCTTCAGCCCCGGCGTGGTGGGCATGACGCGCACGCCGTAGGCGTAGCGGCCGTTCTTTTTGGTGGCGTAAGTTCCGGCGTAGATCAGCGTGCCGGGCTGCGGGCTGTCCACGGCGGTCAGCTCCACGACGTCGGGCCGTTCCGAGAAGTCGGTGCCGTCGGTCGGGCCGATCACGAACTGGGCCAGGAGTTCCTCGGGCTTGAGGTCGCCGCTGCGCATCCGCACGCGGACGACCAGCGGGCGGCCGCAGACCAGGGTGTCGCCCTCGATGCCTTCGATCTGGATTTCTTCCAGGGTCAGGGCGTTGAAGCGCGTGCTGATCTGGCTGTGCCACAGGCCGAGGCCGCGGGCCAGGGCCTGGCGGTTTTCGTCCAGGGCCGCGCCGTTGGCGGCCGCGGCCAGGTAGATGGAATCGGCGTATTCGCGCACCATGCGCGAGCTGCTGTATTGGGCGGTGAGCGTGCGCAGGGAGTTTTTGGCCATGGCGATCCAGCCGTGGGGCAAAAAGTCCGCGCCGTGCTCAAAGTAGAGCGGCAGCACCTGTTCTTCGAGCAGGGCATAGAGGCTTTCGGCGTCGGCGTAGTCGTTCTGGTCGAGGTTCAGCTCGCCCTGTTTGAATTGTGTGCCGATGATCCAGCCGTTTTTGCCGTTGGCGCCCTCCACCCACCAGCCGTCGGAAATGCTGAGGTTGATGCCGCCGTTCACCGGCACTTTCTGGCCGCTGGTTCCGCTGGCCTCGTAGGGGCGGCGCGGGGTGTTCAGCCACACGTCGCACCCGCCGACAAGCTGGCGCGAAATGTTGAGGCTGTAGTCCTCGATAAAGAAGACGCGGCCGAGGAAGCGCGGGTCGCGGGCGGCGTTGATCACTTCCTGGATGAGGTCGATGCCCTTGATGTCCGCCGGGTGCGATTTGCCGGAAAAGAGCAGCACCACGGGGCGGCCCGGCTGGTTGAGGATGCGGGCCAGGCGGTCGGGGTCGGCAAAGAGCATGGTGGCGCGCTTGTAGGGGGCGAAGCGCCGGGCAAAACCGATGACCAGGGCGTCGGAACTGAGGTTGTCGAGCCAGACTTTGCGCTGCGCGCGATCCAGCGAGGTGAAGATCGTGCTTTTTTGCGTGTATTCGCGCAAAAATTGCAGCAGCGAGGCTTTTTGCAGGCGGCGGGCTTCCCAGAACAGGTTGTCGGGGATGTCGTCCACCTTGTTCCAGTCCGGGGCGTCGGGCGGCAGGCGGAGCCAGCCTTCGCCGAGGTAGTGGTTGAGCAGGGTGCGGAAGGCCGGGCCCACGTAGGACGCGGTGTGCACGCCGTTGGTGACGTGGTCGATGGGCACCTCGGGCACGGCGATGCCTTTCCAGATATTGCGCCACATGGAGCGCGCCACATAGCCGTGCAGCATGCTGACCGCGTTGGCCCGGGCGGAAAGGCGCAGGGCCAGCACCGTCATGTCGAAGACGCGCGGGTCGCCGCCTTCCTGGCGGCCGAGGCGCAGGAAGGTTTGCCAGTCCATGCCCACGGATTGCGCGTAGGACTGGAAGTAGCGTTCCATCAGTTCCACGGTGAAGCGCTCGTTGCCCGCGTCCACCGGCGTATGGGTGGTGAACACGGTGGAGCCGGCGATCAGGGTGGCGGCTTCCTGGAGGCTGAGGCTGTCGTCGCGCATGTGCTGGCGCATCCGCTCCAGCACCAGGAAGGCGGAATGGCCTTCGTTCATGTGGAACACGGCGGGGTCGAGGCGCAGTTTGCGCAAAAGGCGCACGCCGCCCATGCCGAGCAGGATTTCCTGGCGCAGGCGCACGTCGCGGTCGGCCTCGTACAGGCGGGCCGTGATGCGGCGGTCGTCCTCGGTGTTTTTGGGCAGGTTGGTGTCCATGAGGTACAGCGGCACGCGGCCCACCTGGCAGCGCCACACCTGGATGTAAAGGATGCGGCCCGGCAGTTCCAGCGAAACCTCGAGCGGCGTGTCCCGCTCGCCCTTGACCACCTCAAGCGGCAGGGTGGAGAAGTCGTTTTCCGGGTACAGGGGCGTCTGGCGGCCGGACTTGTCGATGCGCTGGCGGAAGTAGCCGTTGCGGTACAAAAGCCCGATGGCGACCAGCGGGATGTTCTCGTCGCTGGCGGATTTGAGGTGATCGCCCGAGAGCACGCCCAGGCCGCCGGAATAGAGGGGCAGGCTTTCGTGCAGGCCGTATTCAGTGGAAAAGTAGGCCACGGGGCGCTGCGGGCCGATCAGGGGCTGGCCTTTGTCGGTGGCGCCCAGGGAGGGGGCCGGCGCGGCCATGTAGGCGTCAAAGTCGGCCATCACCTGGCGGTAGCGGGCCAGGTAGGTTTCGCTGGCGGCCAGATTGGCGAGGTTGGCGGGATCGGCCTCTTCGATCATGCGCACGGGGTTGTGCTCGAACTCTTCCCAGGCTTTGGGGTTGAGGTCGCGGAACAGGCCCACGGCCTCGGGCCGCCAGCTCCACCAGAGGTTGTAGGCCAGCTCGCGCAGGCGCGAGAGCGTGTCGGGCAGTTCGGCCACCGAGGTGAGCATGCGCAGGTAGGGCGTGGTGGACGATTTGGCCGAGAGCACCTGGTTGAGCGATTCGCGCTTGCGCGCCCCGGCCAGCATGAGGCCGCGCTGCCCGGCCTTTTCGGAGGCCAGGCGGTAGGCCTGCTGGTAGTAGGCGAAAAAGTCGGCCCAGGAGGCTTTTTCGCACAGGCGGCGCACGGCGAGGCGGTGCGCGTTCAGTTCCTCCCCGGAGCAGGTGGCGTAGGCCAGGATCATTTTGCGCAGGGCGGCCACGGTTTCGTCGTGCCCGGCCATGCGCCGGGGCAGCACGGTCACGCCCTGGTGGATGCCTTCCTTGTCTTCCAGATCGCGCGCCCAGAGGCCGAAGCCGGAAAGATCGGTGGTGATGGTGGGCACGCCGTAGGCCGCGCTTTCGTGCGGGGTGTAGCCCCACGGCTCGTACCAGGAGGGGAAGACGCCCAGATCGCAGCCGGAAAGGATTTCAAAATACGGCATGTTGAAAAAGCCGTCGTTGCCGTTGAGCAGCGCGGGCACAAAGACCACCTGGACGTGGTTGTCCTCGCGGTTGTGCAGGCCGAGGCGGCGGCAGGCGCTGAGGATGGGATCGTTGGGCGCGTCGTAGACGTGGTGGGTGGCCAGAAAGCCGGCGCCCGGAAACTGCGGATCCGCCACGATGTGCGGGTTGCCGCTGATCGCGGCCTCGTTGACGCCGCTGTGCCCGCCCATGACCAGAAAGAGCGCCAGAATGTCGGTCTGCGATTCCTGCAAATCCTGCTGCGCGCCGGCCAGGGCGTCCAGGAAGACGTCCACGCCCTTGTTGTGGAACTCGTAGCGGCCCGAAATGGCCATGATCCGGGTATGGGGCCCCACCTCGTGGCGCAGGAACCTGCTGACGGGCTCGAGCAGGCGCTCGCGGCTGGCGTCCGCGGCCTCCCTGTCCGTGCTGTAGTCGTGGATATTGCGCATGTCCAGGCCGTTGACCGTGATCACGTCGGGCGTGCGGCCGAGGAAGAGCGTGGCTTCGTCCGCCGTGATTTTGCTGACCGTAGTGAAAACGTCGGCCTCGCGCGCGCTGATGGTTTCCATGGAGCATTTGGCCGTGATGTTGTAGGCGGCGGCCTCCTGCACCGGAGAAATGGAGCCCATGCGCGAGTAGATGTCCACCCCGGCCCCGGCCATGGCCCGGCCGAGCATGGTGGCGTGCGTGGTGAACACGGTGCCGATTTCGGGCAGGGTGTGCTTGAGCTCCAGAAGGCCCGCGCCGCACATCCATTCGTGAAACTGCGCCACAGCGAAGCCCTGGGCCGGAAGCACCAGGCTGCTGTACGCCGCCTCGATCACTTCGCCGCAAGCGTGGCTGAACAGCACGGGCTCCACATAGTCCCACCCGCCGGAAAGCGAGTCGAGGCCGTAGCGTTCCCACAGCCGGTACAGAAGCTGGTTGGAATTGTAGCGCCCGGCAAAGTCCACCAGGATGACCTTGGGGCGGCCGGGGATGTCCCAGCGCCCGAAGCGGCAGGCCAGTTCCCTGTCTTTAAGCTGAAGGCGCAGGGGCTCCCAGCAGAGCTCGTCCGTCTCCGTGAAGCCTTCGTTGTGCTTGAGGTCGGGGCCGAGCAGGTAATAGTTGTCGTTGAACGCTTCCGCGGCCTGCATGGCCTTGCTGGCGACCACCTCGAAAATGCCGCCGACCTTGTTGCACACTTCCCAACTGACTTCAAAAAGAAAGGCTGTTTTTTCCATGGTGTCCTCAACTCCGTCAAAAAAAAGGCTGTCAAAATATTCTTGCCTATCCGGGCCGGCCTGCCCGGCTCTCCCTCATGCGCCAAAACGGGCGACCGGCCGGGAAAGCCCGGCCGGCCCTGAGAGGCGCGCCGTCAGCGTATTCGCTCAGCCCGCGCCGCTTTTTTGCTTCTCCGTTCCGGCCTTGCCGGACGAGGCCCGGGCTTTGCCCTGCCCGGCGGCCGCCCCGGCCTTTTTGGCCTTTCCGGTTTGGGCTTTGGCTTTTTCGGCCTTGGCCGCTGTCTTGGCCGGGGCCTTGGCCTCCGCCCCGGGAGTCTTGGCCGTTTTGGCGGCCTTGGCCGGGGTTTTGGCGTCCTCCGCCCTAGCCGCCCTGGCCGCCTTGACCGCCTCCTGAGGCGCCCCGGCGGGCGGCGCGAAGGCCGCAACGGCTTCCCCGCCGGGCAGGGCGGCGCGCTCGCGCAGGCGAAGCTGGAAGTCGGCCAGCACGTTCATGAAGTTGATATACGCCTCGTAGGGCGAGCCGTAGGGGTTGAAATACTTGTGTACGTCGCCGTCGGAAAACCATTTGGTGCACATGTAGTAGAAGTGGTCGGACGTCTGGAGGCGTTCCCACACGCGGCGGATCGCCGGGTCGCCCGTGCCCAGCACGTCGTTCTGGCAGGCGTAGACGGCGTTGATGGCGTCGTGCTGCATGTCGTTGCCGAGCCAGGCGGTGAGGTCGCGCTCGGCGTCGGCCCAGGACATGAACTGCGGGATGTCGAGCCGGGCCTTGGCGCTCATGGCGTCCACCACTTCCGAGGGCGTCATGAAGCAGAAGTCGGGATGGCGC
Source organism: Mailhella sp. (assembly GCA_031552135.1). GTDB lineage: Bacteria > Desulfobacterota > Desulfovibrionia > Desulfovibrionales > Desulfovibrionaceae > Mailhella. The sequence goes on along the minus strand of JAVBMS010000029.1, from coordinate 33,434 downwards.
AGCACGGCCTCGGGCAGGGCCTTCATGAACTGGAAGATGCCGGTTTCTTCCCACTGATGCTCGCCGAACGTCTCGTAGTCCATGAAAAGATTGATCAGTTCGCCGTTGGCGTTGATAGCGTGGGCCCAGGTGGCGAACTTGTCGGCGGTCAGGGGGAATTCGGGCCACTGGTGGTTGGAGAAGCGGAAGGCGATGTCGTCGGACAGCGCGTAGTTTTTCAGCAGCAGCTTGATCCGCGAGCAGGAGGCGGGCTGGTAGACAAAGTTGGGGCTGCGCCAGCCAAGCACATGATCCGCGCCTTCGGCCAGGATGCCGTCGTAGCCCAGGGCTTCGGCCTCGCGGGCCACGTCGTTGTTGTAGATAAGCTCGGTGTTGCGGAATACGCGCGGCGACTGGCCGAAGAGCTCCTGGATGCGCTCACGGTGGCGGCTTACCTGCGCGCGGAATTCGTCGCGCGAGTAGAGAAAGGCCAGGCTGTGGCAGTAGGTTTCGTCCAGAAATTCCACGCAGCCCGTGCGGGCCAGGGCCTGGAAGCTTTCCAGCACTTCCGGGGCGTATTCCTCAAACTGGTCGATCGCCGTGCCCGACAGGGAAAAGCTGACCTTGAACCTGCCCTGGTACGCGCGGATCAGGCGCAGCAAAAGGTCGTTCATGGGCAGGTAGTTTTTGCGGGCCACCTTGAGCAGGATGTCGCAGTTGGCGTCTTCGTCCTCGTAGAAGGGGTTGGCCCCGATGTCGAAAAACGTATAGCGACGCAGCCGGTAGGGCTGGTGCACCTGAAAGTAAAAGCAGATGGCAGGCATGTCAGACTCCCCGGCAGACGTTACGGTACGCTTCGGCGATGGCGGCGGCGGCGCGATCCCAGGTGATGTTTTTCAGTTCTTCCCTGCAATTTTTCGTCATTTCGGCCGCAAGGCAGGGGTAGGCGAGAACGGCGCAGATTTTGTTCGCCATTTCGCGCGTGTCCCAAAAATCCACCTTGAGCGCGTTGCGCAGCACTTCCGCCACGCCCGACTGGCGCGACAGCAGCACCGGCACGTCGTACAGCAGCGCTTCCAGCGGGGTGATGCCAAAGGGCTCGGACACGCTGGGCATGACGTACAAATCGCTGATGGCGTACATGTGGGCCACGTCGTTGCCCCGCATGAAGCCGGTGAAGTGGAAGCGCTCGCCAAGGCGCAGCTGGCTGACGCGCCGCACCATGCGCGGGAGCATGTCGCCGCTGCCCGCCATGATGAAGCGCACGTTCGGCATTTTTTTGAGCACCAGGCGCGCGGCTTCGACAAAGTAGTCCGGCCCCTTCTGGAACGTGACGCGGCCGAGGAAAAGCACGCGCTTTTCGTGCGCGCACAGGCCCGGCACGTTGTAGCGCTGGCCCGCGTCCTTGCGCGACACGGCGTTGTGCACCACGGTCACTTTGTCGGGCGGCACGCCGTAGCGGGTGACGGCGGTGTTGCGCGTGAGGTGGCTGACCGCGATGACCAGATCCGCGGCCAGCAGGCCCGCCTTTTCAATGGCGGCCACGTCGGGATTGATGTTTTCGCCGCTGCGGTCGTATTCCGTGGCGTGCAGGTGGGCGACGAGCGGCCTGCCGGTCAGCGCTTTCACCAGGATGCCGGCCGGGTAAGTCATCCAGTCGTGGACGTGGATCACGTCAAAGTCGTCGCGCTCCATTTCGGCCAGGGCCAGGGCTCCGGCGGCCTGGGCGTAACGCTGCACCTCGCTCAGCAGGTTCGGGCCGTAATCGCCTTGCAGCTCCAGCACGTCGGACAGTTGGGACGCTTCGTCTTCCAGCGATGATGCGTTGCGCTCGCCGCGCATGGTCTGGAGCAGGCGGCGTTCGGCGTAGCTTTCGCGGGTGTCGTAGGCGAAGAGCAGCGAATCCAGCGTGCGCAGGTCGAAGTTTTGTTCCCAAACCTCACGGCTGGCCCGCTCGATCTTGCGGGATACCGCGCGGGTTGTGCGCGTGCCCGAGGCCGAATACAGGCGGTGCAGGTGTTCGTTGGTGCCCTGGCCGTCGCCTTTCATGCGGGGCACCACAAACAGAACCTCGGTGCCGCAACGCGCGAGGCCGCGCGTCATGCCAAAGCAGGCGGTGCCGAGGCCCCCGCTGATGTGGGGCGGGAATTCCCATCCGAGCATAAAAACGCGCATGGTCACCTCGTAGCGAGTTGGGACTCCCAGTCGTCGTACACGCGGGGCGCCGCTTTTTCGAGCAGGCGCAGCAGGCGGAAGCATTCCGCCACGCTCCAGGCCTGGGCGATGCAGCCGTTGGGTTCGTGCGGCGGGTTGCCGTCGAAGATTTCCGAAATCGAGCCCAGCCCGGCTTCGGCAAGATGGTCGGAGAACAGCGGCGTCAGCGTGTCAAGCAGGCCGCGCGCCGCGCCGTCCACGTCCCAGGCCGTTTTGAGCATGGCTTCGCCGTAGGCGCCCAGCAGCCAGGGCCAGACCGTGCCCTGGTGGTAGGCGGCGTCGCGCTGATCCGGGCTGCCTTCGTAGCAGCCCTGGTAGGCGGACGAGCGCGGCGAAAGCGTGCGCAGGCCGTAGGGAGTCAGCAGGTTGTTGCGCACGCTTTCCACCACAAAGGGCTGATCGTCCTGATCCAGCACCGGATAGGGCAGGGATACGGCAAAAATCTGGTTGGGCCGGATGCGGCGGTCGAGGTCGCCGTCCCGCCAGACGTCGCCAAGGTGGCCGCCTTCGCGCGGCGTCCAGAAACGGTGGCGGAACACTGTGCGCATGCGCCAGAGGTCGGGCTGGCGGAATTCGGGCTCGGCGTAGCGGGCGGCCAGCTCGTCGCAGAAGGCCAGGGCGTTGTACCACAGCGCGTTGATTTCCACCGGGCAGCCATGGCGCGGCGTGACCGGCGCGCCGTTGGCCGTGGCGTCCATCCAGGTGAGCTGCGTCTGGGCGTTGCCCGCGTGCAGCATGCCTTCCTCGTCCGTGCGCAGGGGCAGGCCCGAGGCGTTGCCGCGGTACAGCCGCACCATGTCTTTGATCACGGGCCAGCAGACGGCACGGGCAAAGGGCTCCTTGCCCGGCGACCAGATCAGCATCTGCTGGACGGCCCAGGCGTACCACAGCGAGGCGTCCACGGAATTGTACGAGGGCGGCGTGTCGCCCCGGCCGAACATGTTGGGGATCAGGCCGTTTTTTGCCGTGGCGCTGATGGCGGCCAGCACGGCCTCGCCCTCGTCCGCCCGGCCCGCCGCGAAGGTGAGGCCCGGCAGCGCGATGAGCGAATCGCGGCCCCAGACGTCAAACCAGTGGTAGCCGGCCGTCACGCCCGGCGCGCCCCGGCGGGCGTCGTCAATCCCTGCGGGAGGGGAAGCCGGCTGCTCGGGCGGCAGGTTGATCAGGAAGCGCCGGCCTTCGCGGCGCAGGTGATCCTGCACGGGCCGGCGCGAGGGTTCCACCGGCGCGCGTTTCGCGCCCTCGGCCGCCCACAGCGCGTCGGGATCCCCGGTTGTCGCCGCCAGCGAGGCGGCCAGAACCACCTCGGTTCCCGGCGTCAGCGCCAGGGTGAACACGCCGGGCATGAACAGATCTTCCATGTTGGGGAAGCCGCGCTCCTCCTCCACGGTGTACACGACGTTGCGGAACCAGTCGGGCGCGGGCTCGAAGCGCGCGCCGTCCAGCCGCAGGAAGAGCGGCGGCAGCGCCGCGTAGGGCCGCACGCGGACGCCGTGCGCCGTGATGTCGGCCCGCGTGTCCAGCGCGTCGTTTTCCCTGGTCAGGGCGTGCATGTGGCGGAAGGCCAGCAGGGGCTTGATGCGAAAGAGCAGCGGCGGCGTGCCGTCGTAGCCCTCGGGAAAGTTGAACGCGTAGCGGATCAGCGTGGTTCCGGCATCCCGGGCCAGCAGGATTTCCTTGGTGACGCCAAGCTGGCCCACGCGGTAGCGGCAGACGGGCCATTCGCCCCGGCCGTCGATTTCCACGGCTTCCAGGTATTCGTGCCCCTTGGGGTGGTAGACGCCGGGATGTTTGCGCGTGGACAGAAAAAATTCACGTTCGCCCGCCAGAATGGATTCTTCCAGCGTGGAGAGCAGCACATGGCGACCCGCCGGCTCCGCCAGGTTGGCGACCAGCAGGCCGTGATACTTGCGGGTATGGCAGCCGGGAACGGTGCTGGAGGCGTAGTCGCCCAGGTTGTTGGTCACCAGCCACTCCTTCCGCAGGCTTGTGCGGATGTTCTGGCAGCCCGGCTTATCGCAGAAAAACTTCATACGCGTCCTCCACTCTTCATCTGAACCACAACGCGCGGGGCCGCAAGCTCATTAGACGGATGATCCTGCTTCTTACTCCGCGCGCGCGGCCCGTTTTCCGGCCTCCCGAGCTTTTCCGGACGGAGTGCGCCGGCGCGCCCCGGAAGGAAAAGACACTGCTCCAGTGTGTAAAAACAATAGCCAATCGTGGGCAAAAGGTAAATGAAAAAAATCACGACGCTGCGCAAACGCGCAAACCCCTCCCGCCGGCAAAGCGGCGCCCTGCGGGACACGCTGTCCGGCGTCTGGCTATCGCCCGCAAAACAGGGCATTATAGCCCGAAGCCGAGGAGGGCCTTATGCTCCTGCTGACAGCGGACATCGGCGGCACATACAGCCGCTTTGGCCTGTTTGAAACCGGCCCGCTGCGCCTTGCGCGGAGCGTCAGCCTTTCCAGCGCCGTGCCGGATTTCGCCGCGCTGCTCGACAGCCTGGCCGCGGCCTGGCCGGACGTGGCGCCAACGGAGCCGGATCGCCTGGCCCTGGCCGTGGCCGGGCCGGTGCTGTCCCCCCTGCGGGTGCGGCCCACCAATATTCCTTACGCCATCGATCTTGCCGAAATGATGACAAAACGGCCTCTGCCGCCCGCGCTGCTCATGAACGATTTTGTCGCCCAGGCCTGGGCCTGCCTCGGGCCTGCCCTGGGCGAGGCCGAGCCGCTTTCGCCTTGCGCGCGCCCGCCGTTCCGTTTTCCCTCCGGGGAATCCCGCGGCCCGGCCGGCCCGGCATGCGTGACGCTGCTCGGCGCGGGCACGGGCCTGGGCATGGCCCGCCTGCTGATTAAGCCCGGCGCGCCGGCCCTCGCGCTGGCTTCGGAAGGCGGGCAGGCGGCATTCCCCCTGCGGTGCGGCGATGAGCTGGAGCGCGATTTTGCGCGCCTGCTCGGCGCAAACGGCCGCCCCTATCCCCGGCGGGACGACGTGCTCTCCGGCTCGGGCCTGCGCCTGCTGCACGGCCTGCTGTGCGGCGGCGATGCCGATCCGGCCGTTTTCACCGCCGAGCCGGGCTTTGCCGCCTCGGCCATCTGCGAAGCGTTCGCCCGCTTTTACGGCCGGGCCTGCCGCGACGCCGCGCTGGAAACGCTGCCGGACGCGCTGGTGCTTTCGGGCGGCATGGCGGCCAAAACGCCCGCGCTGGTGCGCCACCCGGCGTTCCGGGCCGAGTTCCTCAATGCGGAGGGGCAGCACCGGGAATTTTTGGAGGAGCTGCCGCTGTGGCGCAACGTCAACCCCTGGGCCGCGCTGTGGGGCGCGGCGGAAGCGTTGTTGCGCGAGGGAGAAGGGCAGGGGTGAGCGGGAAGAGGCGCGCCCGACGGGCGAAGGCCGGCATCGACGGCAAAGCGGAGGGTGGAACTACTTTTTTTCCGTGGTCAGCAGCAGCACGGCGGCCAGCACCAGCGCGCCGCCCGCCCAGCCGATGGGCGGAAACGCCTCCTGCCACCAGAACCAGGCCAGCAGCGTGCCCAGCACGGGCTCCAGGTTGCTGACCACGGCGGCCCGCACGGGGCTGATGCGCCGCAGGCCCTGCCCGTAGGCCAGGTATGCGCCGTAGGTGCAAAAGAGGCCCAGGGCGGCGAGCCCGGCCCAGGCCGTGGGGGATTTGTCCGGCAGAAAATCGACGAACGGGAAGAGCGCGACGGCCCCGGCCAGCAGCATGAAGGTGTAGAGCGTGGCGGTGGAGTACCTGTCCTGCCACCAGACGTAGAACGGGTAGTGCGTGGCGTAGCAGAAGCCCGCGCCGAGGCCGCACAGGATGCCCAGCACGGAGGGCTCGCCCCCCAGGCTGCCGCCGGAAAAGCAGACCAGGGCGGTTCCGCTCATGGCCACGGCCAGGGCGGCGAACTTGCGGCCGGTCAGGCTTTCGCCGAACAGCAGGCGCGAAAACACCGCCACCCAGGCGGGCGCGGTATACAGCAGCACCACGGCGAGCGCCGCGCCGCTCTCGCGCACGGCGACCTGGTAGAGCGCAAAAAACAGGGCCACGGCCACAAGGCCGAACAGGCAGAAAATCGCGCCGTGCGAAGGCTTGACGTTCAGGCCGCCCCGCACGAGCCCGTGCGCGGCAAAACAGGCGCCGCCCAGGGCGGCGCGCCAGAAGGCCACCTCGAGCGGCGAAACCCCTTCGTTAAAACACAGGCGGGAAACCGGGCCGAGCAGCGCCCAGAAAGAAGCGGCCAGCAGCGCGTAAGCGTAGCCGGAGGCGGGGGAGGCGGCGGAAGGGGAGGGCGTGGCGGAGGGAGAAGACGTCATGGCTGCAATGGCTGCGATGGCTGCGGCACGGGGCATGGACAGCGTGTGGTCGGAGCGACTGGATTTGAACCAGCGACCCCCTGCTCCCAAAGCAGGTGCGCTACCAGGCTGCGCCACGCTCCGAAGGCGGAGGCGTCCGCTCCGGCGCGGGCCGGAAGCGGACGCTCCTTGAGGACATTTAGCGGGCGATGACGCGGAATTCGTCGCGGCGGTTCAGCGACCAGGACTGCTCGCCGGAACCCTGCACGGCCGGGCGTTCCTTGCCGTAGCTGATCATTTCGAGCTGGCTCGGGTTCACGCCAAGGCGCACCATGTATTCGTAAGCGGCGCGGGCGCGGCGTTCGCCGAGGGCGAGGTTGTATTCCTGGGTGCCGCGTTCGTCGCAGTTGCCTTCGATGCGCACGCGGATGCTGGGATACTGGCGCATAAGGTCGGCTTTCTGGCGCAGCACTTCGTTGTACTCGGCTTTGATGTCGTACTTGTTGAAGTCAAAGTACACCACGCCGTCGGTGATGGTCTTCGCGGCCGCTTCAAGGGCGGTCATCGCGGCGCCGCTGGCGTCGCCGGGCACGGCTTCGGTTTCCACGTTTTTCTTGGCGCAGCCGGCGCTCACGCCGAGCGTCAAAGCCAGAACAAAAACAAGTCCAAATGATTTCAAGGCTTTCATGCATTCCTCCTCAGGATGTTGACCACACAGCGGCGTTTAAACCCTCTGCCGCAATACACTGGGGCACAAGCCCCAGCGCGCCCGCATAGTAGCGCCGGCTCCGCAGTTGTCAAGCGCGGCGGGCGCGTTAGTTCAAGTTTTTTCACGGCAAAGCGGCCATTGTTCCCGCGGCGTGAAACTTAAGCTACAGAACATCGTGTCCCGGCTGTGCCTATTTCAAAGGTAAACTGCTCTATTGCGGAATTTTACCCCAGCGCGGGAAGGAGGCGTCGCCCTGGCCGGTGGGCACCAGCTTGGGATCGCCGCCGTGGCGCGTTGTCAGGTACACCTGCTGCTTGCCCGAGCGGGTGGAGCAGAAGGCGATGAAGTAGCTGTCGGGCGCGAAGGCGGGCTGCTCGTCCCGTCCGGGGCCGAACGTGACCTGCCGCTCCTGCCCGGTGACCAGATCCTGCACAAAGATGCGGTGGCCGCTGTCGGTCAGGCGGGTATAGGCCACCAGGGTTCCGTCGGGGCTGATCGAGGCTTCGGTGTTGTAGCCGCCGTTCATGCTCACGCGCTGCACCGCGCCCGTGCGCAGATCCTTGAGGAAGATCTGCGGCCCGCCAAGGCGGCTGGACGTAAAGGCCATCTTGGTGCCGGTGGCGTCAAACGTGGGCGAGACGTTGATCGCCGCCGAGGCTTCCAGCGGGCGCTCGCGCTCGAAGGTGTGGCTGAGCAGGAAAATGTCGGGATAGCTGCCGGTGGAAAGCCCCACGGCCACCTTGTTGTCCGGCATGAAGGCCGGGCCGATCACCGTGTTGCCGGGAAAGCGGATGCGCCGCACCTGGTTGGTCAGGCGATCCCACACGCCGAGCGCGTGCGTGCTGTCGTCCATGTGGCTGAACACCACATAGCGGCCGTCGGGCGACCAGGCGGGCGACATGGCCAGGCCGGGGATATTGGTGATCTGGCGCAGATCGCGGCCCGTGGGCTTGACAAGCCAGATGTCGCGCTTTTTCGGGCCGCTGGTTTTGGCAAAGGCCAGCGTGGAGCGGAAAAAGTCGCCGCTGCCGGTCAGCGCCTGCATCAGGTCGGCGCAGAAACGGTCGGCCGTGGGAAAAACCTGATCCTTGGTCACGCCCGCGTAGGCGTTGCCGAACACGAATTTGCCCGAAAACGTCTCGAAAACGCGCAGTTCCACCGTGCCGCCCTCGCGGTCGCCGCCGGGCCAGTACGCGGTGATCAGCAGGTCGGCTCCGGCGATCTGGAAGCGCTTGAAGTCGAGGTTGGCGCCCTGCCAGGCGTTGAGCACCGTGCCGCCCAGCACGGCGGCGGGCTGCGTGATGCGCACGAAGGGCAAAAAGCTCAAATCGCTGTTAATGGCCTGGTGCAGCTCCGCGCCAAGGCCGGCGGCCGGCTGTGAGGGGGCGATCAGCGGCGTGGCCATGGCCAGGTTGACGATGTTCTGGCCGGGGCCGTAAATATCCACCAGCGTCACGGCAAAAGAGCGCGGGGCGCCCCCAAGGCAGAGCGCACATGCTAAAAGCGCTCCGCCCGCCACGCGGGCCAGCGGAGAAAATCGTTTGTTCATAATCATTCCGCACAATGCATGTTGAATGTTTTCGCGCTGTTGTGTGTTTGTTTGCGCCACGCGGGCGCAGGAATCCATCGTAGGCGGCAGGCCCCCCGGCGTCAAGCGGATGAGGCGGCGGCCAACTCGGCCAGGCGGGCGATTTTCCGCTCGCGCGGCGTGCTCTTGACAAGCGCCTCCGCCCGCAGCGCCTCGGAGCGCCCGGCAAAAGCGGCCGAAGCCGCCAGCTTGACAGGGCGGCGGGAGCGCGTGTATTTGGCCCCTCCGGGCGCAAGCCCGTTGTGCGCGGCCAGCCGGCGCTCCAGATTGGTGGCCACGCCGCAATACAGCGTGCCGTCCGCGCATTCCGCCAGATAAACATGCCAACGCATAACACTCCGCGACGGCCCGCGCGCCGTCCACCGCTTTGTATACCGCCCGCCGAAAATTGCAACGCCGACTTTGCGGGGCGAAAAGAAAGCCCGCACTTGCCCTTTTGCCACGCAAAGCTTAAGTTATTTCCGTTTGCGCAAAGGGAGTCATAATTATGGAAGCCAACACCAAGAACCGCGTGCTTATCGTGGACGACGCTCCGGAGAATATCTGGATTCTGGTGGAAGCGCTGAAAGACGAATACACGCTGATGGTCGCCAAAGACGGGTTGACGAGCCTGCGGCTTGCCCACGGCCCCACGCCGCCGGACATCATCCTGCTCGACGTGGTCATGCCCGGCATGGACGGCTACGAAGTGTGCCGCGAGCTTAAAGAGGATCCCTCCACCAGCGGGATTCCCGTCCTTTTTGTCACGTCGCAGAGCGACACCGGCAACGAGGCCCACGGCCTCGATCTCGGCGCGATGGACTATATCGTCAAGCCCTTCCAGCCGGCCCTGGTCAAAACCAGGGTTCGCAACCAGATCGAACTCAAAAAGCACCGCGATCAGCTCGACGATCTTGTGCGCGAGCGCACCAAACAGCTTGCCCTGACCCAGGAAGTGACCATTGAGGCCATGGCTACCCTGGCCGAATGGCGCGACCCCGAAACCGGCGGCCACATCAAGCGCACGCAAAACTACGTGCGCACCCTGGCCGAATATATGCGCGACCTGCCCGCCTACGCGCCGCTGCTGGACGAAAACACGGTGGAATGGCTTTACCTTTCCGCCCCCCTGCACGACGTGGGCAAGGTGAGCATGCCCGACTCCATCCTGCTCAAGCCCGGCCGCCTGACGCCCGCCGAATTTGAAAAGATGAAAATGCACACCATCCACGGCCGCGACGCCCTGGCCGCGGCGGAACGCAAGCTGGGCGGCAACTCCTTCCTCCAGCTCGCGCGCGACATCGCCTATTGCCACCACGAGCGCTGGGACGGCAAGGGCTACCCCCAGGCCATCGCGGGCGAGGAAATTCCCCTCGCCGCCCGGCTCATGGCCGTGGCCGACGTGTACGACGCCCTCACCAGCAAGCGCGTCTACAAGCCCGCCCTGCCGCACGACGAAGTGGTCACCATCATCACGTCCGGCCGGGGCACGCAGTTCGACCCCGACGTGGTGGACGCCTTTGAGGCCGTCAAGCATACCTTTAAAGACATTTCCACAAAGTTTGCCGACCCCGACGCGGCCGACGGCGTGCACAACGTGCCCCAGCTTGTCGAACAGCCGGCTTAAGGCCCGCTCCCGCCTTGTCCGCGCCTGCGTTTTTTTCGTTGCGCCGCCAAAGCCGCGCGCAAAAAAAGCGCAGGCGCGGATGTTTTGGCTCCGTGCTCTATTAATCCGCCGCGTTAATCCGAATATTCCTGTTTAAGAACGGCCTCCGCCTTGATGCGGTCGAGCAGTTCGCTGAACGTGCCTTTAACGTGTTCGCGGATATCGCCCGCAACCACGAGAAAAAGCAGGTCGTCGCCGGGGCGGAGTTCGCCTTCCGCCGCTTCGGCCAGGATTTTGAAAATGCCGGGGCGTTGTTCGAGTTCCCGGCAAATGGCGTCGATCCGGGCGCGATCCGGAGTGACGCGGACGCGGGCGACCGTGGCGTGATCTTTGCGCGACCAGGCGCGCACCACGCCGTTATGCACAAGGGTCATGCCCACATGCTCGGTGAATCCGGGCATTTGCTTGAGTTCCGCAAGGGTTTTGCTAATATCCACAACGAAGTCTCCGGTTTTGAGGTTCCAGTATGCCCGCCCTCGCCGACCTGCTCGCCAAGCAACCCGCTGATCGCGAAATTACGGTTTCCGCCGAGGGCTTTGCGCTGTGGCTTACCTGGGGCGGCGCGCTGAGCCCCAACATTTCGCAGACGCTTCAGGACTACGGCGGCCTGTGCGTGCTTGGCAACGCAAGCGGCGCGCTGTGGTTTTTCTTTTCCGGCGACGCGCTGCTGGCTCTGGCCAAGCTGGCGGTCTGGGGCAAGTTCAATCCCCAGGCGCTTACCATACTCGCCTTCCCCGGCACGCTGCAAGTCGGGGTGGGGCAGTCGCTCTCTATTTCGATGGACTCGGGCCTGGCCAAGCAGGACGTGGAAATTCCCGGCTCGGGCATCCAGATCTGGATCCACCCCAAGCTGCGGGAAAACTCGGCCAACACGCCCGGCCTGAGCTTTATCGCCGCCTCGCTGCTGCCGGGCATGGCGCGCCTCAAGTGGCTGCTGCTCGACGCCGACCCCCGCCTGCCCTACACGTCGTCCCAGGGCTGGTACGCGATGCTCAAGCCGCTGGGCAACCCGCTGGACAAGGATTTTCAGGCCGGGTGGCGCAATTTGTTCGAGCGTGTGGAAGTCATTCTGCAAACGCACAAGTTCAAATACAGCCTCAACGACAACTGCCTGATGCTCCCGCTGGAGAACCTGAGCCACCTGCGCGCCTGGATGCGCGACCTGCTGCTGGTTCTGGACGACATCAAGGAACGCGACGCCGCGCATTACTGGCCCTGCGTCAGCGCCGCGGTAGACAGGCGGGGCCTCAACCTCAACAGCGAATTGCCGCAGCGCGTCAACCTGGACTGGGACGCGCTCACGCCCGACTATCCCTACATGAGCTACCGCACCGCCTACCTGCTCGGCGAGGATTTCGCCATTCAGGAGCGCTGCTTTTCCACGCTCAGCACCTCGATCGACGGCTGGTGCGCCGTTGGCCTGCGCGAGGCGGACAGCCGCAACGGCGCCGTGCCCGTGCTGCTGGCCGGGCACATGGCCTACGGCTCCGAGGGCTGCTTCTACTGCGGCGTCATGACGCACAAGGCGGGCGCCTGCCCCTCGCGCCGACTGCCCGCGCTGCCCGCCGACTTTTGGGATCAATACAATGATCTTGATCTGGACGACATCAACGCCGCGTTCCGCGCCATAGAGATCAAGCTGGCCAAGTCCGGCAACGGCGCGTACCTGCCCATGATGGAAGCTCCCGGCCCGGCGGCCCGCGTGCTGGAAGGGGTTTTTTCGCAGCAAAGCGCGATCCAGCTGCGCTCGGTGGAGCGGATTTGGGGCCTGACCGGCAAGGATATCGACGCGGAGTCCGAGGGCCGCGGCATCGCGGGCGACAGCCCGGCCTGGTCGCTGCTGGAGCGCCTGCGCCATGCCGCGCCGGGCGAGCTGGGCGCGCTGGAAAAAGAGGCCCAGGGCCACATCGCCCGGGGCCAGCGCGACTGGCGCATTTACAGCCTTTTGGGCTTTCTGGCCATGGAGCGGGGCGATCTGGCCAAGGCGCAGTCGTTCTGGCACGAGGCCGAGGGCATGGCCAGCCTGGTGCTGCATCAGGCCTGGCACCGCTTTTTGCAGGCGCGCGCGCTGGAAATGCTGGGCAAGTGCGGCGAGGCCGCCGAACTGTACCAAATGGCCCAGCGCCTTCTGCCCCAATGGGTGCAGCCGGAATACCGCCGCCTGACCTGCCGGGTCAAGCTGGGCTTTGGCGAGAAGGTCAAGGAGCGCTTCAGCGCGCTGGTGACCGAAAACCCCTCGCTGTTCAACCAGATTTTGCTGGATCCGGATCTGGAGCGGGGCCGCAAGCCCATCCTGGCCGCGCTGTATCCGCTGTGGCAGGAAGGGCAGAAGCGCTCGCAGGCCGAGCGCGCCGAACTGGAGCGCCTGCAGTGCGTGCTGGAGGCGTGGTTTACGCCGGAGCATCCGGTGGCGGCCAGATTCACCGCGCAAATCGCGAATTTGCAGGCGGCCTCGCTGGTGCGCAACTACCTCTCGTTTTTCCATGTGGTCACGGTGCGGCCCACCCTGGAAGGCGAAGTGGACAAGCTGATCCAGCGCGAAATAGAATTCCTCCAGACCCGCTTCAAGCGCTACCTGGCCCTGCTGGAAGGCATACGCGACGAAGCGTCGTGGTTTCCCTTCCAGCGCGCCCTGGTGGAGTTCAACCGCGATTTCAACGAGGCCGCGGGCATCCTCAACTGGGCCTTCACGGCGGATTTTCATGTGCCGGAGGCCTTCCGCAAGGCCCAGGAATACATCCAGCCGCTCAACGATCTGGTGCTGCGCCTGGAAAAACGGCTCAAAACCCTGCGCCTGGCGCGCGACGCCACGCTTTTTATCCTGGTGCTGAGCAAGACGTTTTTGTGGATTGAAATCGTCAGCCTGGTGCTGAGCACCGTGGGCATCCTGGTGCTGCTGCTGTACGGTCACGCCATCGGCCTGGAATGGGCCCAGCGCCTGGTCAAGGCCAATTTCTGGGAATTGCAGAAGGTTATCGTCATCATCCTCAGCCTGACCTCGCTCGGCATCGCGGCGCTGCGCAGCACCCTGGTGTTTGAAAAAAAGCGCGACCGCATGTTGCAGGAAGCCCGCTCCCAGCGCGAGGAAATGCAGCAGGAGCGCCTGGAGCGCGCCCGCGCGAAGCGCGAGGAGGAAATGAGGAAAGAGGAAGCCCGGCGCGAAAAGAGCCTGGACGACCTGGGCTAGAGCATTTCAAAGTTGAAATGCTCGCGGAGCGGGGTTACGCCGTAAAGCCGGCGCAGCCGTGAAATGCAAGCGCCAAAACGCCGTGTCCGGGCCATGTATAATAAAGTTAAATGGCTCTAACGTCAGGCGGCCCGCTTTGCCGGCCCGCTGCGCCCGCCCCGGAGCGTTTTCCGGGGCTTTTTTGCGTCTTGCGCCGCCCCTTGCCCGCTGCCCGCAATAAGTTCGCCATAACGTGATTTTTGTGACACGATAGGCAATATTTGGTTTTTTATTGACCCGTCCTTGTGCGCGTGCTAACCCTGTGATACCAAGATCACGTTTTTCAACGGGAGAGCGCGGCTGGCGACGTTTGCCGCCGTGTTGTCCTACTCGTAGACCTTTTCAGGAGGCATGTATGCGATTCTCCATCGGTATGGGCAAGGACGGGGCTGAAGAGCGCCTTGCAAAACGCGGAATCAGCCGCCGTGACTTTCTTAAGTTCTGTTCGGCGGTGGCCGTCGCCATGGGTATGGAGCCGAGCTTCGCGCACGCTGTGGCCGCGACTCTGACCTCCGGCAAGCGGCCTTCGGTGGTTTACCTGCACGACGCGGAATGCACCGCCTGTACGGAAGCGCTGCTGCGCGCCTACAAGCCGTATATTGACGAACTTCTTTTCGACGTCATTTCGCTTGACTACCAGGAAACGATCATGGCCGCCGCCGGCGAAGCCGCGGAAGAAGCCCTGCATCAGGCCATCAGCAATCCCGACGGCTACATCTGCATCGTCGAAGGCGCCATCCCCACGGCCCAGAACGGCGTGTTCGGCACCATCGCCGGCAAGACCATGCTGCAGATGACCGGCGAAATCCTGCCCAAAGCCAAGGCCGTCATCGCCTATGGCACCTGCGCCAGCTTCGGCGGCATCCCCGCCGCCGCGCCCAACCCCACCGGGGCCAAGGGCGTCAACGACTGCTACGGCTCCAAGGGCATCAAGGCCATCAACATCCCCGGCTGCCCGCCCAACCCGCTCAACCTCGTGGGCGCCGTGGTGGCCTACCTCCAGGGCAAGCCGATCGAACTGGACGACAACGCGCGTCCGCTGATGTTCTACGGCATGACCGTGCACGACCTGTGCGAACGCCAGGCCCACTTCAACGCGGGCGAATTCGCCCCTTCCTTCGACTCCGAAGAGGCGCGCAAGGGCTGGTGCCTGTACCAGCTGGGCTGCAAGGGCCCCGTGACCATGAACAACTGCCCCAAGATCCGCTTCAACGACGTGAACTGGCCCGTGGCCGCCGGGCATCCGTGCATCGGTTGCAGTGAACCCGGTTTCTGGGACTCCATGACGCCCTTCTACGAGAACTAGGGCGTTCCAGCGGAACGCCGGCGGCATCCGCCCCGCCTGACGGCGAGCATGGCGTTCCTACCGATCCAACCGCAACAACCACTCGAGAGAGATGCCCCTATGAGCCAAGCAAAAGTGACTCCGCAAAGTTCGTTTACCGGCCCCATTGTCGTTGATCCGTTGACCCGCCTCGAAGGCCACCTGCGCATCGAGGTGGAAGTGGAAAACGGCAAGGTTAAAGACGCCCGCAGCTGCAGCACGCTGTACCGCGGCCTCGAAACCATCCTTAAAGGACGCGACCCGCGCGACGCCCAGCACTTCACGCAGCGCACCTGCGGCGTGTGCACGTTCACGCACGCCCTGGCCTCCACCCGCGCGCTGGAAGACGCCATGGGGATCGAAATCCCCAAGAACGCCACCCTGATCCGCAACCTGGTGACCGGCGTGCAGTTCATGCACGACCACCTGGTGCACTTCTACCACCTGCACGCGCTCGACTTCGTGGACGTGACCGCCGCCCTTCAGGCCGATCCGGTCAAAGCCGCCAAGATGAACGCCTCCATTTCGGCCCGTCCCACCTCGGCCGAGCAGCTCAAGGCCGTCCAGGCCAAACTGAAGGGCTTTGTGGAAAGCGGCCAGCTCGGCCCCTTCACCAACGCCTACTTCCTCGGCGGCCACCCGGCGTACTACCTGGACGCCGAAACCAACCTGATCGCCACGGCCCACTACCTGGAAGCCCTGCGCATGCAGGTGAAAATTGCCCAGGCCCAGGCCATCTTCGGCGCCAAAAACCCGCACCCGCAGTTCACCGTGGCGGGCGGCGTCACCTGTTACAACTCGCTCAAGCCCGAAGCCATCGCCCAGTTCACCTCCCTGTACAAGGAAGGCCGCGAGTTCATCGAGCAGGTCTATATTCCCGACCTGCTGCTCGTGGCCGGCGCGTATAAAGACTGGGCCGGCATCGGCGGCGGCGCGGTCAACTACATGGCGTTCGGCGAATTCCCGGCCGCCGGCGGCGAGCGCAAGCTCGACAGCCGCTGGCTCCAGCCCGGCATCCTGCTCAACCGCGACCTCTCCAAGCCCCTGCCCTTCGATCCCGCCAAAATCTCCGAACACGTCCGCCACAGCTGGTACGAAGGCGACGAGGCGCATGCCCCGTACAACGGCGTCACCAAGCCGCTCTTCACCCACATGGGCGACACGGATCGCTACTCCTGGATGAAGGCCCCGCGTTACGACGGCCTGGTCATGGAAACCGGCCCGCTGGCCCAGGTGCTGGTGGCCTACGCCAACGGCCACGAAGCCGTGAAGCCCGTGGTGGACAAGGTGCTTTCCACGCTCGGCGTCGGCCCCGAAGCCCTCTTCTCCACGCTCGGCCGTACGGCCGCCCGCGGCATCGAAACCCTGGTCATTGCCCAGCAGGTGGAAACCTGGCTGAATGAACTCCAGGAAAACGTCGGCAAGGGCGATTTCAAGCTGGCCGAAAACGTGGAAGTGCCCAAGTCGGGCCAGGGCGTGGGCTTTGTCAACGCCCCGCGCGGCGGCCTCTCGCACTGGCTGCGCATCGAAAACGGCAAGATCGGCAACTTCCAGCTTGTCGTGCCCTCCACCTGGAACCTCGGCCCCCGTTGCGCCGCCGGCAAACGCAGCGCCGTGGAAGAAGCCCTGGTGGGCTCGCCCGTGGCCGATCCCAAGCGTCCGGTCGAAATCCTGCGCATCGTGCACTCGTTCGACCCCTGCATCGCCTGCGGCGTGCATGTGATCGACGGTCGCACCAACGAAGGCTACGACTTCCGCGTCCTTTAACATAGAGCGCCCGTGAGGGCGTTGGCATCCCATAACAAAAGCCCCGCTCCGGCGGGGCTTTTGTTATGGGCGCCGGCAAAATCGCTCCCGCCGCAGCGGGCCGCGCCGGGCGGAAAACGGCACTGTTCCGTGGATGCGCGGCATGGGAATCTTGTGCAATACTTCCTTTGGTTTTTTTCTGAAAAAATTATTTCCTTTCCTTGATAAAGGTGTATAGTGCAATCAAGACTCTAAAAAAAGCGATTACGCGAATTCCGCATATTGCAGGATGAGATTGTGCTTTTTTTAGCGTAATGGGCCACGCAAGATGCGTTGCTGCAAAGACGCATGTGGCCGCGACCCTTTCACCGCACAGAGTGCATTTACCAGGAGGACGCCATGAAAGGTTACGCAATGCTCGGTATCGGCAAAACCGGTTGGATCGAGAAAAAACGCCCCGAATGCGGCCCGTGTGACGCCATTTTGCGCCCCATCGCGCTCGCCCCCTGCACGTCCGACGTGCATACCGTCTGGGAGGGCGCTATCGGCGAACGTTCGGACATGATCCTCGGCCATGAGGGCGTGGGCGAAGTGGTGGAAGTGGGCAAGCTGGTCAAAGACTTTAAGCCGGGCGACAAGGTTCTCGTGCCCGCCATCACGCCGGACTGGAATTCGATCGAGGCGCAGGCCGGTTTCCCCATGCACTCGGGCGGCATGCTCGGCGGCTGGAAGTTCTCCAACTTTAAAGACGGCCTGTTCAGCGAGTTTTTCCACGTCAACGACGCGGACGGCAACCTGGCCCTGCTGCCCGAAGGACTTGACCCCGCCACCGCCGCCATGCTCAGCGACATGGTGCCCACCGGCTTCCACGGCGCGGAACTGGCCGACGTGCAGTTTGGCGATCGCGTGGCTGTCATCGGCATCGGCCCTGTGGGCCTGATGGGCGTGGCCGGCGCGGCCCTGCGCGGCGCTTCGCGCATCTACGCCGTGGGCTCGCGCCCCAAATGCGTGGAAGTGGCCAAGGCCTACGGCGCCACCGACATCATCAACTACCGCAACGGCAGCATCGTGGATCAGATCATGGATCTGACCAGCGGCAAGGGCGTGGATCGCGTGATCATCGCGGGCGGCAACGTGGATACCTTTATTGACGCCGTCACCATCCTGAAGCCGGGCGGCTGCATCGGCAACGTCAACTACCTCGGCGAAGGCGAGTTCGTGAAAATCCCGCGCGTGGAATGGGGCGTGGGCATGGGCCACAAGACGATCCGCGCCGGCCTGATGCTTGGCGGCCGCCGCCGCATGGAAAAACTGGCCGACATGGTTGTCACCGGCCGCGTCGATCCTTCCCTGATGCTGACCCATCGCTTCGAGGGCTTTGAAAATCTCGAAAAAGCCCTGCTGCTGATGAAGGACAAGCCGAAGGACTTGATCAAGCCCGTGGTCGTGATAAAGTAAGAACCGCGACACAAGGAAGGGGAGGCCCCGGCCTCCCCGACTTTTGCGGGGGCCCGGCTCCCGTACCATGGCGAAAGGCCGCGTTGCGCGGCCTTTCCTTTTCTTCAACCGAGGTGATTTGTGACGGATCCCGTTCTTGTGCTTGGCGTCGGCAATATTTTGTTCACGGATGAGGGCATCGGCGTGCGCGCCGTGGAATACGCGCGGGAGCATTACGAGTTTCCCGACAACGTGACCCTGCTGGACGGCGGCACGCTTGGCATGTCGCTGATGGCCGAGCTGATGGACTGCCGGGTGGTCATCGTGCTGGACGCCGTGCTGGGCGGCGACGAGCCCGGCGCGATCTATCGCCTGACCGGGAACGATTTGCGCAAAAGCCTGAGCTTCCGCGATTCCATGCACCAGACCGATTTGGTGGACACCCTGATCTATTGCGAGCTGAACGGCTCGCGCCCGGACGCCGTGGTGCTGGGCATGGAACCGGCCGACTACCACACCGTGGGCATTGAGCTTTCGCCCACGGCCGCGGCCCGCGTGCCCCTGCTGTGCGGGCTGCTGGTGGAGGAACTGGGGAAGCTGGGCGTGACGGCGCGGGCGCGCGCGCTTTGATCGCCTGATGTTTCGCGCCGCCGGCGGGGCGGGCGTTGCCGGCGCAAGCGCCCGTACCGCGCGATTTTTAGGGCATTTTTAAAGCGAGGCCGCTCGCGGAACGGAGCGCGTTTCCGCCGCGAAGCCGTGACATGGCTATCGTGCCCCGGCTGGGGATCATCGCAACGTCAAACCGCCCTGAAAAGCCGTTCCCCGTTCTCATCCCCGCTCCCACCCATGCCACGTCACCTCCGCCCCGGCGTAACGCTCCGGCGCGAAGCGCCGTTCCATCACGCGCATGGCTTCCGGGTTCTGGTCGATCAAAAGGCAATTCCGGCCCAGCGCCAGCGCCGCTTCGCCCAGCGTGCCGCTGCCCGCGAAAAAGTCGCAGATCGTGTCGCCGGGGTTCGAGTGGACGTTGACGATGCGGTCGATCACGCCGCGCGGCTTTTGCGTGGCGTAGCCGGTTTTTTCCTTGCCGTTGGGGCTGACAATGGTGTGCCACCAGACGTCAGTGGGCGTTTTGCCGCGCGCGGCCTTTTCCGCGCCCACCAGGCCGGGGGCCATGTAGGGGATGCGATCCACGGCGTCGTAATTAAAGGTATAGCGTTCCGGATTTTTGGCGTACCACAAAATATTGTCGTGCTTGGCCGGCCAGCGTTTTTTGGAGCGCGCGCCGTAGTCGTAGGCCCAGATGATTTCGTTCATGAACGACGGCCGCCCGAAAATGCCGTCCAGCAGCACCTTGCAGTAATGCGCCTCGCGGTAGTCGATGTGGAAAAACAGGCTGCCGTCGTCTTTGAGGATGCGCCGTGCCTCTTCCAGCCGTGGCGCGAGGAAGCCCATAAAATCGTCGAACGTGTCGGCGTAGCGCGTGGTGCCGATTTTGACGGTCTTGTAGCGTTTGCCCTGAAAGCCCGTGCGATCGCCCGCGGTGTCGCGCACGGTGGCAATTTGCGTGCGTTCCTGCGTTTTGCCCGTGTTGAAGGGCGGATCGATATAGATCAGATCCACGGAACACGCGGGCAACGCGGCCAGGATCGGCAGATTGTCGCCAAAGTGGATGTCGAGCTGCGGCATGGGCGGGCGCGTTAATCCATCAGTCCAGCCGCAGATCCGTGACGCGCTTGGACTTGCCGAAGGAGCGCGGCAGCGCGCCGGGATCGACAATGCGCACGTCGGCCGTGGCCAGCAGGGTTTTGCTGAGCTGGCGGGCAAACTTTTGGGCCAGGGTCTCGTCGCTGCCGCCCGCAAATTCGGGGTGGCGCTCCAGCTTGAGCAACATGCTGTCGCGCCCGGCATCGCGGGTCAGCTCAATGTGGTACTCGCCGCCCAGTTCCGGGTACTGCTGGATGACGTGGCTGATCTGCGAGGGGTAGATGTTGACGCCCCGGAAGATGATCATGTCGTCCGAGCGGCCCAGCAGGCGGTCGTGGCGGGGGATGGGGCTGCCGCACGAGCAGACGCCGGGCAGAAAGCGCGAGAGATCGCGCGTGCGGTAGCGGATCAGCGGCGAGGCTTCCTTGCGCAGCGAGGTGACGACCATTTCGCCGGTTTCGCCGGGGGCCACGGGCTGGAGAGTCTCGGGGTCGATAATTTCCATGTAGAAAAGGTCGGCCCAGTAGTGCAGGCCTTCGTGGGCCTCGCAGTCAATGGCCGTGCCGGGGCCGTACATTTCGGTCATGCCCGCGATGTCGAAGCAATGCTCCAGGCCCAGCTTTTCCGAAATCGAGTCGCGCATTTTGGCGCTGCTGGATTCCGCGCCGAAGATGGCGCGCTTCAGGCGGATTTTGTCGCCGTAGCCGTGGCGCTCCACTTCTTCGGCCATCAGCAGGGCCATGGAGGCCGTGCAGCCGATGCAGGTGGTGCCCATGTCCATCAGCAGCTGGAGGTGGATGTCGAGGTTGCCCGGCCCCACGGGGATGGTCAGCGCGCCGAACATCTCGCTGCCAAGCTGAAAGCCCGCGCCCGCCGTCCACAGGCCGTAGCCCACGGCCACCTGGATGCGGTCCTCGGTGGTCAGGCCCGCCATTTCGTAACAGCGGGCCATTTGCAGGGCAAACGCGTCCACGTCGTTTTTGGTGTAGGCCAGGATTTTGCGCTTGCCCGTGGTGCCCGACGAAGCGTGGATGCGCACCACGTCGCGCTCCGGCACGGAGAGCAGGGGCAGGGGGTAGCCGTCGCGCAGGTCTTCGGTGGTGGTGAAGGGCAGCTTGCGCACGTCGTCCAGCGTGCGGATGTCGTCCGGCGCGATGTCGCCAAGCTTGGCGCGGTACTGGGGGCTGCCTTCCAGCGCGCGGGCCAGCGTGCGGCGCACGCCGTCCAGTTGAATGGCGGCCAGTTCGTCGGCGGAAAACGTGGGGAGAAAACGATGTGCGGGCATGGCGCGGACTCCGGGCTGTGATCGCCGGTTGTCATTTGAGCGGGATGCGGCTAACGTCCTTGGCGGAGAGCCGCACCCGCGTTAGCTAACATGTTTCGGCCCTCCCCACAATCCGCAATTCACGGAGTTTGTATGCGCGTGCTGATCGTAGGTTCCGGCGGCAGGGAGCACGCCCTGGCCTGGAAATTGAAGCAAAGCCCGCTGGTGCGGGAAATTTTTGTTGCGCCGGGCAACGGCGGCACGGCGGGCGTGGCCGTCAACGTGCCGCTCAAGGACAGCGACGTGCCCGGCCTGGTGGCCTTTGCGCGCGAAAAGGGCGTTGATCTGGTGATTCCCGGGCCGGAACTGCCGCTGACGCTGGGCATTGTCGATGCCATGACAGCGGCGGGCATCCCCTGCTTCGGGCCGGACGCGGCCTGCGCGCGGCTGGAAGGCAGCAAGGCCTTTGCCAAGGCTGTGATGCGCGACGCGGGCGTGCCCACGGCCGCCGCCGGCGTGTTTGCCGACAAGGCCGAAGCCGCGGCTTTTGTGCGCCAGCAGGGCGCGCCGCTGGTGATCAAGGCCGACGGCCTGGCCGCGGGCAAGGGCGTGATCATCGCCCAGACCGAGGCCGAAGCCCTGGCCGCGCTGGACGAGATGTTCACGGCCCGGCGCTTTGGCGGCGCGGGCGATACCGTGGTGATCGAGGAATTTTTGCGCGGCGAGGAAGTCTCGCTGCTCTGCTTCTGCGACGGCCTGACCGCGCTGCCCCTGCCCTCCGCCCAGGATCACAAGGCCGTGTTCGACAACGACGAAGGCCCGAACACCGGCGGCATGGGCGCTTACAGCCCGGCCCCGATCCTGCCGGACGCGCGGCTTGAGGCCATGACCGACCTTGCCGTACGCCCCGTCCTGCGCGAAATGGCCCGGCGCGGCACGCCCTACCGGGGCATTTTGTACGCCGGGCTCATGATCACCGCCGACGGCCCCAAGGTGCTGGAATACAACGTGCGCTTCGGCGACCCTGAATGCCAGCCGCTGCTGATGCGCCTGGAAAGCGATCTGGCCGCGATCATCCTGGCCTGCCTGCGCGGCGAACTGGCCTCGCAACGTCTTGCGCTGCGGCCCGAAGCGGCGCTCGGCGTGGTGCTGGCGGCCAGGGGCTACCCCGGCGACTACGCCAAAGGCATGGAGATTGCGGGTCTGGCCGAGGCCGAAGCCGGGGGCGCAGTGGTGTTTCAGGCGGGCACAGCGCTGGAAGGCGGGCGCGTGGTTTCGTCCGGCGGCCGCATTTTGTGCGTGACCGCGCTGGGCGCGGGGCTGGCCGAGGCCAAGGCCCGGGCGTATCAGGCGCTGAGCCGCATCCGCATGGAAAACGGCCAGTACCGGAACGATATTGGCGACAAGGGATTGAGGAGAGAGGGTAGAGCATTTCAACATTGAAATGCTCTGGCGGGCGCAGCGATGCGGCCGCCCGCGACGGAGGCGCAAGCGCGATTCACTCGCGCGTTAAGCGCCGACGGAAGCGTGTCTTTAAGGAGCGTTGTGCATACAAAGACAAGGCTCATCTGCTCTAAGGAGTAAACCATGCCCAAAGTAGCAATTTTTATCGGCTCGGGTTCGGACGAGGCCACGGTGGCGCCCTGCGCCGAACTTTTGAAAAAGCTCGGCATTTCCTGCCGTTTTACGATCACCTCGGCGCACCGCACGCCGGAGCGCACGGACGCGCTGGTGCGCGAGATGGAGGCCTCGGGCTGCGAGGTGTTCATCTGCGCGGCGGGCATGGCGGCGCATCTGGCCGGGGCAGTGGCGGCGCGCACGCTGAAGCCGGTGATCGGCATCCCGGTGTCCGGCGCGGCGCTGACGGGTATGGACGCGCTCTTTTCCACGCTTCAGATGCCGCCGGGCTTTCCGGTGGCCACGGTGGCGCTGGACAAGGCCGGGGCCAAGAACGCGGCCTGGCTGGCCGCGCAGATTTTAGCGCTGAGCGACCAGGATCTGGCGCGCACGCTGGCGGCCGAGCGCGAGGCGTTCAAGGCGGACGTGGAAAAGGCCGCACGCGAGCTGGAAGCCAGACACGGCTGAATTCCGCGCGGACGGCTTCCGTCGCCCGCTCTTTATAGCCTTGGCCGCGGCCGGGACGCTCATCGTGATGTATATTGCCTTGCTCTACCTTCTCAGCGGCGCGGCGGCGGGCTTTTTTTCCGGCCTTCTGGGCATCGGGGGCGGGCTGGTCGTGGTGCCGCTTCTGAGCATCATTTTTGAGGCGCACGGGCCCATGGCCCCGGAACTGGTGATGCACATGGCGCTGGGCACGTCGCTGGCCAGCATTTTGTTCACGTCGGTTTCCAGCTCGCGCTCGCACTCGCGCCGGGGTTCGGTGCTGTGGCCTTTTGTGCGGGCCATTTCGCCGGCCATCGCCGTGGGCACGCTGATGGGCTCGCTGGGTTCCTCATCCATTTCCGGCTACGGGCTCAAGGCTTTTTTTGTGGCCTTCTTGTTTGCCGTGGCCACGCAGATGCTGTTCGACTTTTACCCGAAATCGCGCGGGGCCATGCCCGGCAAGGGCGCACTGGCGGGCGCGGGGCTGGTGATCGGCGGCGTGTCGAGCCTGGTGGGCCTCGGCGGGGGGAGCATGTCGGTGCCCTACCTGCGCTGGTGCGGGGCCGACATGCACAAGGCGGTGGGCACGTCGTCGGCCATTGCCTGGCCCATTGCCATTGCCGGAACCTTCGGCTATGTGCTGACAGGGTGGAACGCGCCCGGACTGCCGGCGTATTCGCTGGGTTTTGTCAGCCTTCCGGCCATGCTTGGCATCGCCTGCACCAGCGTGTTTTTCGCGCCGCTGGGGGCATGGCTGGCGCACCGGCTGCCGGTGGGCACGCTGCGCAAGGCCTTTGCCGTGTTTTTGTATGTGACGGCCTGCCGTATGCTCTGGGGCATTGTGGGGGCCTGAGCGGGCCAAGGTGAAGGGAGAAAAGGTTGAAAGTCGCGTTGCCTTCTCATCGCAAACTGGGCATGCACCCCGCCTGGAACCTGGCGCTCCTGACCGTGGGCGCGGCGTTCACGGCGCTTGCGGTGCAGGGCATCACGGCGCACCACGGCTTCCTGACCGGCGGCGTGATGGGCCTGGGCCTGCTTATCTGGTACGGCACGGGGCTTCTGGACGCGCCCACCTGGTATTTGCTGTTCAACCTCCCGCTGTTTCTTTTCAGCTGGTACCATGTGAGCAAGCGCTTTGTGCTGTACAGCCTGTATGGCACGCTGGCGGTGTATTTGTGGAGCTTTTTGATGGGCGCCGTCTATGTGCCGGTGGAAAGCCCGCTGTTCGCGGCCATTGTGGCCGGGGTGCTGGGCGGCACGGGCGCGGGCATCATGCTGCGGACGCTGGGCTCGGGCGGGGGCCTCGATCTGGTGGGCGTGTATCTGAACCAGCGCTGGAACATCCCGCTCGGCCGCTTTTTTTTCCTGTTCAACGCCTGCCTGTTCCTGACCAGCGTGACGACCATAGCGCTGGACATGGTGGTGGTTTCGTTCATCCAGGTGTTTATTTCCTCGGCGGCCACGGACTATGTGCTGCGCCTTTTCAACCAGCGCAAGCTGGTGTTTATTGTGACGGGCAAGGGGCAGGAAATCTGCTCCGCCATTCTGGAGAGCGCGGGCCGCGCCACAATTATCCCCGCCTACGGCGGCTACAGCCACGAAGCCAAAGAAGTGGTGATGACCGTGACCACGAACTTCACGTTGCGCAACTTGGAAGAGATGGTGTACACCATAGATCCGCAGGCGCTTTTTGCCGTGGAAAACACGTTTTACGTTTCCGGCGCGCAATATCCCCGCCAGTCCCGCTGAGGAGCGCGGGCAGGCGGGACCATGCCGGTTCTCCGGTGTTCCGCGCCGTTCCCGAGGAAATAAAGGCACGCCAGTATGATTTTTTGGGAAAAACTTAAAGAGACGATGAGTTCGGTCATCCCCATCATGCTGTTGGTGGTGATCCTGCATCTGACGATCGCCCCGCTTGGCGACGCGATCTATCCCTTTCTGTTCGGCGGGGTTCTGGTCATTCTCGGGCTCAGCCTGTTTCTGGTGGGCGCGGATACCGGCATCCTGCCCATGGGCCAGCGCTCCGGCGCGGAGCTGACGCGCCTGCGCAACCTGCCGCTGATGCTCGGGGTGGGTTTTGTCATCGGCTTTTTCATCACCGTGGCCGAGCCCGACGTCTGGGTGCTGGCCACGCAGGTGGCGGGCGTGGATCCCTCCATTTCGCCGCGTATGCTGGTCTTCATGATCGCGGGCGGCGTGGGGATTTTCGTCGCGGTGGCGCTGGGGCGCATCGTGTTGCAGGTGCCGCTGCGCCTCTTGCTGATCGGCTTTTACATCATCGTGTTTTTTTGCGCCTGGCGCACCAGCCCGGCTTTTCTGGGCATCGCCTTTGACGCGGGCGGCGCGACCACAGGCCCCATGACCGTGCCCTTCATCATGGCGCTGGGCGTGGGTGTGGCCGCGGTGCGCAGTTCGGGCGAGTCGGGCGACGACAGCTTCGGCCTGATCGGCCTGGCCTCCATCGGCCCCATCCTGACGGTGCTGGTTCTCGGCCTGTTTTACACGGGCGGCGGCGCGCTGCCGGAAACGGCCGCCGAAACCACGGGCGCGGCCGCGCGTTTTTGGGCGCTGGTGCCGGAAGTGTCGCACGAGGTGGCCCTCGCGCTGGGGCCGCTGGTGGTGATTTTTCTGATTTTCCGCTTCACGTTCTGCCCCATGACCACGCACCAGATGATCAAGCTGGCCAAGGGCTTTGTGTATACCTTTCTGGGGCTTTTGTTCTTTTTTGTGGGCGTCAAGGGCGGCTTTATGGACACCGGCGCCCAGCTTGGGGCGCTGATCGCCGCGCGCGGGGCCGAGGTGCTGATTCCCTTCGGCCTGGTGCTGGGCGCGCTGGTGGTCTGCGCCGAGCCCGCCGTCTGGGTGCTGACCGGGCAGGTGGAAGAAGTTTCGGGCGGGCACATCAAGCGCCGCATCATGCTGGTTTCGCTTTCCGCCGGCGTGGCGTGCGCCGTGGCCATCGCCATGATCCGCGTGTCCACCGGCCTCAGCATCTGGTACTTCATCCTTCCCGGCTACAGCCTGGCCCTGGGCCTGACGTTTTTTTGCCCGCGCATGTTCACGGCCATCGCGTTCGACTCGGGCGGCGTGGCTTCCGGGCCCATGGCCTCCACGTTCATCCTGGCCTTCACGCTGGGCGCCTCGCGGGCGATGGGCGGCAACCCGATCACCGACGCCTTCGGCATGATCGCCATGATCGCCATGACGCCGCTTGTCGCCATCCAGATTTTGGGCATTCTGTTCCACAGGAAGGAAAGGGCCCTCCGGCGCGAGGCCGGGAAGGAGTCTGCATGAACGCCAACCACACGACAACCTACGCGCCGGGCAAGCTGCTCATCGCCATTGTGAGCCGCGGCCGGGGCGAAAGCGTGATGTCGGTGGCCAAGGCCGCGGGCGCGCGGGGCGGCACCATCCTGATGGGGCGCGGCCATGCCGAAAACCGCCTGCTCCAGTTGCTGGGCCTGGACGATACCGAGCAGGACATCGTGCTGACCCTGCTTTCTTTCGGGGAGCTGCAATCCGTGCTTGGCGCGCTCCAGAGCAACCCCCACATGCTGAAAATGCCGGGCGGCCTGGCCGTTTGCCTGGATGTGGCGGGTATTTTGCGCCATGTGCCCGCCGCCGTTTCCCTCCAAACCCAAGCGGAGCCTGACGCCATGAGCGCGAACGCCACCCACGAACTTATTTCGGTCATCGTCAACACCGGCTTTGCCGACGAAATCATGACGGCCGCCCGCAAGGCCGGGGCGACGGGCGGCACCATCATCAACGCGCGCGGCACCGGCCGCGAGGAAGACGTGAAATTTTTCGGCATCCATATCGTGCCGGAAAAGGAATTTTTGATGATGCTGGTGCCCAAGGCCGACGCCCCCGCCATACTGGACGCCGTGCGCTCCGTGCCCTGCCTGCGGGAGCCCGGCGCGGGCATTGCCTTTTGCATGGACGTGGAGCGCTTTGTGGCCCTGGGCCGCGCCCCGGCCGCCAAAGCCTGAGGCATCTCCCCGCAAAACAATAAAAAACGGCGGAAAAGCGCGTGTTGCGCCTTTCCGCCGTTTTGCCCGTTTTGTCAGGCCGGGCCGCTATTGCTCTTCGCCGCCCGCTTCGGGGGTCGCGCCTTCGTCCACCAGATCGGGAGCCTCGTCGCCCGCGTCCACCACGCGGCCCTGCATCCAGAAAATGATGTCCACCTCGTGCCCTTCTTCGGGCACATAGCCCTTGTGGCAGATGCGCTCGGGCGCGTAGAGGATGAAGTGGATGGGGTGCTCGGTCTGGCCGAACGTGATGCCGAAGCGGTATATTTTGATCTCGGCCCCTTCCGGCCCGAACAGAAAGCTGTCCACGTCAAAAATGCGGCCGCGCGCCTGGTATTCGCCAATGCGCGGGGTGGGCCCCAGCACGCGCACGCCGCGCAGCGAAATGCGCAGCGGCGGCACGTCGAGGCGGGTTTTGCCGGGGTTGGCCTCCAGCCACACCTGGGCGTGGGCTTCGTAGTTGGGGCCGCTGGTGACGGTCAGTTCGTCCAGCAGGGCGCGGCGTATGTTGTGGCACAGGCCCGCGAGGTAGAAAACCTGAGTGACGCCGGGCGTCAGGTCGGTCTGGACGTCGCGGAAAAAGAGGGGGTCGTAAAACCAGATGGGGTCGGCTTCGTCGGCGGGCTGGGCCAGCACCTCGCCTTCCTTGCCGTTTTCCCAGGCGTGGGTGTCCACCACGGTCAGCGGGTTGGGAAAGCCCTCCATGAAGGGCATGACGGACAAGGCTTCCAGCTGGCCGTCCTGCGGGCCGCTGACGATGACGCCGGCGCGCAGCAGCGAGGCCTCGGGCCAGGCCAGCAGCATGGTTTGCTCGTCCTTGCTGCGGACGTCCCACACCGGGCGGGTGCCGCCGTCCTGCATGACTTTGGCGGCCACATAGGGGGCTTCTTTAAGGTCGTTCAGCAGGGGCAGCCATCTGACCGCTGTCTGCTCAAAATGTTCGCTCTGTTCACTCATGGCGGCTTCCGTTTTGTGGTTTCGCGGCGCATGACGCGCACGGGGCACCGTAGCACAGACGCTTGCCGGGGTCTATGCGCGGCGTCGCTCTTTTCCGGGAAGGAATGCCCTAAAGCCGTCCGGTCTTCGCGCCGATAAACAGGGCAGGGAGAGAGTATTGTGAGCATTCCTTCGTTTTACATACGCAATATGCTGCTCCAATACGACAGGCAACTGGTGACGGCCCGCCGCCTTGCCCGTCAGCTCCCCGGCGGAGAGGCGCGCCCGTCCGGGCCTCCGCCCGCCGAAGCGGCAAGTCCCACGCCGGAAAGCAAGCGCAGGGCCATGGTGGAACATGTGGCGCGCGAGCTTTTGGACAACCTGTTCTTTACCGGCAGCGACAACCCCGTGGTGGCCGAAGTGCGTAAAGAACTCGATGCGGCCCTTGGCGTGCATTACAGTTTTTGGTACCCGCCCGGCGAGCTTGACGTGCGCATCATGCGCGAGGACGCCGACGGGCGGCGCCCGGTGGACAGCGAGGAGCGCAAGCGCGTGATGACGGCCCTGTGGGACATCACCCTTGCCAAAGTGGACGCGACTATGCTTTAATATGCCTCCCGCCAGCGCGGGAAGGCCATAGCGAAGGCCAGGAGGCCAGCAGTATGGAAATCAAGCACACAGGATTGACCGGTCTTACCGATCCTTACGGGCGCGCGGCGCTTGATCGTGTGGATAATCGCGTGGACAACCGCGCGGGTTCCCATGCCTCGCAAGGCGCGGCGGCCGCCCAGGCCGACACCGTGAGCGTCTCCGAAGAAGCCGTCCTGCGCACCGAGGCCTACCGCAGCGCCA
Organism: Mailhella sp.; assembly: GCA_031552135.1. Lineage (GTDB taxonomy): Bacteria > Desulfobacterota > Desulfovibrionia > Desulfovibrionales > Desulfovibrionaceae > Mailhella. Next base: position 4,374 of record JAVBMS010000029.1, on the reverse strand, counting down.
TGGGCGCGCCCGACGTCCGGCAGGACAAGATCAACGCCATCAAAGACCGCATCGCCAGCGGCACCTACGAAATCAACCCGCACCGCATCGCCGCCAACATCCTGCGCGACGACAACGCGCTGTATTCCTGACGCAACGGCGCGTTCGGGACGAATTTCGGGAGCGCGCGCCCCGCGCTTAAGCCCGTCCTGAATCAGGCGGCGTGGACAGATAATGCCCGCGCCGCCTGTTGTTTTTTGGCGCCGATTCGTAGAGTCCCATAGGTCTTTGCATCTGCCAGCACGTTGAAGCGACGCTTGCTTTCGGAGCACGCATACCGGGGTAATGCCGGTAAGCACATAGCGCTATGCGCGGCTCCCAATTTTGACAAGACGGAACAATTACCTTGAGCTAATAGTTAGACTGTCGTAAATAGCCCAATGACATCCAAAAAGATTCATGAAGTCCTATTCGCTTTTAAACGCGCTTTAAACATTCTGTGCGCGGCGCTGTTGCCATGAGGTTGCCATGAAATTGAAGCATGTCGTTCGAGGCATATTGCCGTATGCGGTTACAAAAGTGTATCTGGACAAACGGGATGCCAAAAAATCGGATATCCCTTATCCTGTTTATCAGCAGCGTTTCGAAGAAGTTGCCGCGTGCCTGGAGGACGACGGCCGCTTTATCTGCTCGTGGGACGACAGGTTTCCTTGCTTGAATGATGCCAAGAGCTTCACCCCGTTTGAGCCCCACTATACCTACCATCCCGCATGGGCGGCCAGAATTTTGGCCGAAACCATGCCTGCCCGCCACGTGGACATTGGCTCCAGCCTGTCGTTTGTCGCGCAAGTATCAGCGTTTGTTCCCATGCAGTTTTATGATTATCGCCCGGCTCAATTGCATTTACCTAATATACAATGTCTCGCTGCCGACATTACGAACCTTCCCTTTGAGGATGCCTCCATTGCCTCGTTGTCATGTATGCATGTAGTTGAGCATATTGGCCTTGAACGGTACGGAGATACTTTTGATCCTCAAGGAGATATTAAGGCAATGAATGAATTGCAGCGAGTCATAGCGCCAGGAGGTCAATTGCTATTTGTTGTGCCTGTCGCAGGAAAACAAAAAATTGCTTATAATGCACATCGCATCTATACATACGATGGTGTGCTATCTATTATAAAAAATTTGAAGCTGTGCAGGTTTTCGTTGATTACGGATCGCCAAGAACTTGTTTGGGATGCGACCCGAAAAGATTCCGATGAACAGCAATGGGGATGTGGCTGTTTCTATTTTAAAAACGATAACATGTCTGTCTGAGGTAAACTATGGGACTTTTGTATAAGCCGATAGGCATATCTGGTTTTCCGTTTGATTTTATAGCGCAGTTTGTCAAAGATGGATATAACGTATGTGTTGAAACTGGCACTTTTCTTGGAGGAACGGCCATTCAAATGTCGCGCTATTTTGACAGAGTTTATACGATAGAAGCATCCGACTACTATTTTAGCGTGGCGAAGCAGAATGTTGAAAATGAAAATATCAAAAATATTACAATGTTATATGGCGATACGATAAAATGCCTTCCACAGGTTCTAGAAACTGAAAAGGATTCTAAAATAGTATTTTGGCTGGATGCGCACTATTCGGGAGGTGAAACATTTTTTAATGTATCACCGTTAATGCGTGAAATTGAAATAATTAATACCATAATGGGAACTTCCCCAATTCTGATTATTGATGATGCACGATTTATTAATATGAAATACAATGATGAAACCAGATATGCCAATTTATATGATTTCATCGTCGGGCTTCATTATGGAAATAGATACATATCTTGTTACCAAGATCAGTATGTTGCTGTTCCTGCTCAGTATCAAAATTCCGTTGATGAATTTACAAGAAATACAGCAAAAGATGATGCTGAGTTTATGAACTCTTTCCATATTGCTGATTCGCGGCGGAAAGAATGGTCTGTATCCAGAGTGCTGAATAAGTGGCGACGCAGTATTGCAAAACGCATTTGAGCGGATAATATCGTTGCCGTAATTGTCATGCCATGCGTAGGGATGGCTGGATTATTTATGCGCTTGTTGTGTTCTCGTAATAAGGCATTGAATGGTGGCAGGATGCATTTTTCTCGATTTGGTCAATTGCTGAAACTATTTAATATTAACACAAGAATTGGCAGATTTGGTAATTATAAAATTATCAAATGGGATAAGTGGGAAGCAAAGTGCGTAGAGTCCCAACGACTACAGGAGCAACTTCTTTTATGTCAACGTGTTAATATTGCTAATATTTTCTCGCCACTCTTAAATAAAGACAGAGAGTTGATTGAAAATGTATTAAGAAATGATGAATTTTGCTTGGTCCCTGTCAGCCAGTTTTTTTCTTTTGAGGTCAGAGTTCGTGAATATGGACGTTTGAATAATAATATGATGCAGATGGTCTCCGCATTGTTTATTTGCAAAAAATTGCGGATCGAGCGGCTAGTCTATCCTTTATTTTCCTGGATGAAAGAACCCATTAGGGAAGACGGCGATATTCGCATGGTGCCTTCTGGCGATGCGCAAAATTTGTCTAATGCAATAGAGGGTTATTATTTTTATATTTTTAATTGTTTTAACCAAGAAACCAAGAATGAATTTTTGGGGAATGGCTCTTCCAGCGCGCGCGCTTTGGCCCGTGAATACATTCGGCCGATTTTTGATGTCACGCCGCCCGCTAAGCCGCTCTCTCTGGCTGATGTCGTGGTTCATTTGCGGGGTGGCGATGCATTTTCTGAGGCGTCCGCACATCCTGGATATTACCAGCCGCCACTTGCCTTTTATAAAAAGGCTATTCGGGAGCACCGTAAAAGATTTTCTGCTGGAAAGGTAATCCTTGTTTTTGAAGACAGAACAAATCCATGCCTTGAGCCATTTGAATCCTGGATGCAGGAGGAAGGAATTCCCTGGATGGGGCAGTCCGCCTCGTTGAAGGAAGATTATGGGTATATATTAAATGCATTTCACTTGGTAGTGTCGCGGGGGACATTTTATTTGTCGGCAATTTTTTTGAGTGATAATTTGAAATCGATTTATATTTTTGATGAAAATTCTCTTATGAATGAAATCCATTATTCGCATATTGAATATATACATGTCATGCCTTGTGAAGCGTATAGGTGCATGATGCAGCCATGGCTCAATAGTCCGGCGCAACGAGAATATATGTTGTCCTACGGTTTGGATCCGGCAGATAACATTTTATAGCCACTGTGATGCGATAAAACGGTCTTTGTTAAATACAAAAACGGGGAAGAAGCCATGCTCCCTCCCCGCGTGTTGCCGCAACGTTGCGGAAAAACGGCTTACTTGTTGTGCCCCACAATGCCGCCGGCCAGCACGCCGAGGCCGCCGCCCACCAGCGCGCCGACGCCCGCGTCACCGCCCGCGATGGCGGAAATGCCCGCGCCCGCCGCCGCGCCGAGCGCGCCGCCCGAGAGGGCCCCCTGCTGGGTTTTGGTCATGTCGGTGCAGGCCGCGAATGACAACGAAAGAGCAAGAATGCTCGCGCACAGTGCGTTCTTCATTATTTGCCTCCTTGGGAAAGGCCGGGCAGGATCATTTCCTTCCACAGCACGTCAAAAACATGTCGGCTCTTTTCCGCGGGGTGCGCGGTGTAATAGGCGTCCAGCCTGCCCATGATCTGGTGCCGGGTGACGTCCTTGAACGCGGCGCGCCAGCCTTCCTCAAAGCGGGAATGCACGGGCTTTTTGCCGGTTTTTTCCGCCTGGGCGTTGGCCAGGCTGTACTCCATGGCCACGGCGCTTTCCACGCCAAGCAGGAACGCCAGTTTGACATCGGGCGAGGAGTCCATCCAGGCGAAGCCGTTGATGGAGGCGATGGACGCCTCCTGTTTGGGAGCGGCATCCGCCTGGGCGGCCGCAACAGGAGAGGGGAGCGCCAGCGCCGCGCACACCAGGAGCGCCGCGCCGAAGGAACGGAGAGCGTATCGATTCATGCCGTACTCCTTTTAGAGCAGTTTAACTTGAAATTACACATGGCCAGGACACGATGTTCTGTCGCTTAAGTTTCACGCCTCCGCCGTCGCGTAACGCCCCGAGTGTATAGCGGCTACTCCGGCTTCGCGGCGGAACTTCGGTACGCTCAGCTCCGTGAGCCTTTTAATTTTTTAAATTCTGGCGGAAGTGCGCGGTGCTTGGTTCCGCCGCGAAGCCGGTGTAGCCTCAATTCACTTGGGGCTTTAAACGACGGCGGAGGCGTGAAACTTAAGCGACAGAACATCGTATCCAGTTCAGACATCATTTCAAAGTTAAACTGTCCTATTGCTTCCCGTGCGCGGAAAAAGGAGATCGCCATGCTGGATACGGAACAACAGGCGTTC
>JAVBMS010000081.1:0-8390 GCA_031552135.1 Mailhella sp. | reverse complement strand
GCGGCTTTGACGCTACGGGTGCCCCACCCGCTCCACGTTGCGGTGCAGTTCGCGCGCCGTTTCGGGCGCTATGCGCGCGTCCCAGTGCCCCGTCAGATTCGCCCAGGCAAAAAACGCGCACAAAAGCGCCAGCGTGCCCAGGGCCGCGGCCTGGGCGGGCAGCCGCGCCGCCTTTTTCGACCAGCCCAGGCGCAGCGCCAGGCTCGGCCTGCCCGGATACGCGCGTTGGCAGGCGTCCACACAGGCTACGCAGCCGGTGCATTCCGGCCCTGTCACGCGCAGTTTTTCGTGCACCGGAATACGCGAAGGGCACGCGCCGGTGCAGCGCCGGCAGCCGGTGCAGCTTGCGGCGTCCCGGCGCACCGCCACGGGCGACAGCCAGGAAAAAAGCCCCAGCAGCGCGCCGTAGGGGCAAAAGCCCCGGCACCAGAAACCGGGGATCAGCATGGAGCCCAGGCCCAGCACGCCCAGCGCCACCAGCAGCGTGGGGGTGGGCGGCCAGAAAAAGAGCAGCATCTTGGTGTCGGCCACCCTGTTGTACGGCGTCTGCAAAAAATGTTCGATGTCGTCCACGCCCATGCCCATCACGATAATCCGCACAAAAAACAGCAGCAGCAGGTACTTGGGCGCGCTCAAAAGGAAGGACAAAATTTTGCCGGGCCTCCGGCTGATGCCAAGCCGCCGCCCCAGCCTGTCCAGCAGCGAAGACGCCGCGCCCACCGGGCAGAGATAGCCGCAGAAGCCCCGGCGCAGCAGCAGCGCCGAGGCCACGGCGCATAAAAAGATGGTCAGCCCCGCCGGGTGGATGGGGTCGAACGCGCCGGTGTACAGCAGGCGCTTGGCCCCCAGGAGCGCGCTGATGGGCAAAAAGGCCTCCACGGACGGCGGACGGGCGGCAAATTCCTCGCTTTTGCCCATGGCCCACTGGACGTACCAGAAAAAACGCCAGCCGACATACAGGTAAAAAAGCAGAAAACCATACTGCACGGCGCGTTGCACCACTGCGGGGCGGAACAGGCCTTCCGCCGGAAACAGGCCCCCCGGCCCGGCGTGGTGAAAAGACGCCGCGCCCTTGATTTCCCCGGCCCGTTCTTTGCTGATACCGGACATAGCCCCTCCTGAAGCGCTTAATGTACAGGCCGCCGGACGGGCGGCCCGTCCGGTTGCCGCCGCGCGCGTCTTGTGGCAACAAGAGCGTGCGCGGAGCGGACACACTAGGACAGTTTAACTTTGAAATGATGTCTAAACTGGACACGATGTTCTGGAGCTTAAGTTTCACGCCTACGCCGTCGTTTAACGCCGCAAGTGAATTGCGGCTACGCCGGCTTCGCGGCGGAACCTCGCTACGCTCAGTTCCTCGAGCATTTTCAAAGTGAAAATGCTCTAACGCTTTTTTTTCCGGAAAAATGTGATCCGCGACACAAAAACGCGCAAAGGCAAGGCCATGATCATACTGCTGACCAACGACGACGGCATCCAGGCTCCCGGCCTGCGCGCCATGCGCGCGGCGCTGCTGGAAGCGGGGCACGCCGTGCATGTGGTGGCCCCCATGACGGAGCAGTCCGCCGTGGGGCACGCCATTACCGTGCGCAACCCGCTCCGGGTGGGGCACGTTCAGGAAAGCGGCTTCCGCGGCACGGGCGTGTTCGGCACGCCCGCGGACTGCGTGAAGCTGGGCATAGGCAACCTGCTGCCGGACAAGCCCGACATGGTGGTTTCCGGCATCAACTCCGGGGCCAACGTGGGGCCGGACGTCATGTATTCCGGCACGGTGGCCGCCGCCCGCGAGGCCGCCGCCCTGGGCTACAAGGCGCTGGCGGTTTCCTACGACTCGTTCCGGGTGGGCGACATTGCCGAACACGCGCGTTTCGCGGCGGACGTCATACGCCGGATTCCCTGGGACATGCTGCCGCCCAAGCGCGTCATGAACCTCAACCTGCCCGCCCTGCCCATGGCCGAATGCAAGGGGCTGACCCTGTGCCCGCAAACCTCGGCTTCCTGGCGCGACTGGTACCACGAGCGCAGCGACCCGCGCGGCCAGCCCTACTGGTGGCTGGACGGCGCCATTCCGCCGGAAAGCGTGGCCCCCGGCACGGACAGGGCGCTGCTGAGCGCGGGCTGGGCCACCCTGACGCCGCTGCGCTTTGACTTTACCGACGTTGAAAGCCTGAACGCCCTGCGCCGGGCCATGGACTTCCCGGCCTGAATCCGCGCCGCGCGGGCTGAACGGAGCGGCGCTCAGGCCTGCTGGCACACGGGGCAGAACACCGTGGAGCGCCCGGCGATTTTGGCTTTGGCCAGCGGCGCGCCGCAGTTCCGGCAGGCCTGCCCGGCCCGGCCGTACACGCGAAAATCGTTCTGGAACGCCCCGGCGTCGCCGTTGGCATCGCGGTAATCGCGTATGGAGCTGCCGCAGGCGGCGATGGACTCCTCCAGCACGTCCACCAGGCAGCGGCGCAGCAGGGCCAGACGCCCGGGGCCCAGGCCGCGCGCCGGCGCGGCGGGATGCAGGCCCGCGCGGAACAGGCTTTCGTCCGCGTAAATATTGCCCACCCCGGCCAGAACGCGCTGATCAAGCAGCAGGGCCTTGATGCTTCCGGCGCGGGACTGGAACGCGCGGATAAAATCCGCTTCGCCGACAAGCAGGGGCTCCGGGCCCAGATGTTGCCAGAACGGCCACGCGGCGAGCGTTGCCGGGCTGATAGCGCGCACGCGGCCAAACTTGCGCGTGTCGTCAAAAAAAAGCGCGCAGCCGTCGTCCAGATGCAGGATCAGGCGGGTGTGCGCGCCGGGCCGCGCTTCTCCGCGCGGCCGAACCTGCAACCGGCCCGTCATGCGCAGGTGAAACGCGAGGCCGAGGATCGCGTCCGGCGTGGCGGAAAGCGCGGCGTCCGGCCCTTCCGGCCACTCCGCCCATGCCGGCCCCGGCGTTGCCGGTTCCGGCAAGGCCGGTTCAGAACCCGCCAATGGCGCGAAGCGCAACAGCAGCAGCTTGCCCCGGCGGCCGACGCCGGCGATGCGGGGCGGCCCCCCGGCCAGAACGTCGGCGGGCGACAGCGGCCCCTCCCAGCTGCGGGGGTTCGGGAGTTCGACCCGCAGCACGGCGCGGCCCGCAACGCCGGGCTCCAGCGTGCGGGCTATGGTTTCCACTTCGGGCAGTTCGGGCATGATCGGCGCGCGGCTTCAGCCGGCGGCTCTTCTCAGGGACGCGGGCCGGGCCGGCAGGTTTGCGCGCAGCTTTTCCAGCAGTTCGTCCAGGTTGATGGGCTTGCCGATGTGATCGTTCATGCCGGCGGCCAGGCAGCGCTCGATGTCCTCGCGGAAGACGTTGGCCGTCATGGCCACAATGGGCACCAGGCGGGCCTCGGGGATGTCGCTGTCGCGGATGCGGCGCGTGGCTTCGTAGCCGTCCACTTCCGGCATGTGGATGTCCATGAGGATCAGGTCGTAGCGCGCGGGGTTCGCCTGGAACTTGCGCACGGCCTCAAGCCCGTTTTCGGCCTCTTCCAGCACAAGGCCGGTGTCTTCCAGCAGGGCCTGCGCGATTTCGCGGTTGATGTCCACGTCTTCCGCCAGCAGCACCCGGTAGCCGGCAAAGCAGCCCGTCAGCGGCTGCTCGCCGGATATTTCCTCCGGCGCGCCGCACGCCCCCACGCCCAGGCTTTCGTTGATGCAGTCCACAATCAGCGAGGCGAACAGCGGTTTGGGCACAAAGCGATCCACGCCCGCGCCCTTGGCGGAGGGCTCTATTTCGTGCCATTCCGTCGCGGAAATCATGATCACCACAATATGCTCGCCAAATTTCGCCTTGATGCGGCGCGTCAGCTCAATGCCGTCCATGCCGGGCATTTTCCAGTCGACAAAAATGATCTGGAAAGGCGGCTCGTCGTCGCGATCCAGCCGTTCGCAGGCGGCAAAGCCGCTTTCGGCCGTTTCGCAGATAAAGCCCATGGAGCGGGCCACTTCCTCAAAATATTCGCGCACTTCGGGCGCGTCGTCCACCGCGAGCACGCGGAGCTTTTCCCAGGGGATCATGGGATTGCACAGGCTCTTGCGGGTGCGGGTGCCGCGCCGGGCCTGGATGGTGAACAGGAAGGTGGAGCCCCTGCCTTCCTCGGACTCTATCCACACCGCGCCGTCCATCATTTCGATGATGCGCTTGGAAATGGCCAGGCCAAGCCCGGTGCCGCCAAACTTGCGCGAAATGCTGCCGTCCGCCTGCTCGAAGGAGCGGAACAGCTTGCTTTGCTGTTCGGGCGAAATGCCGATGCCGGTGTCGCTCACCTCAAAGCGCAGCGTGCACACGCCGCCCTCTTCGCGCTCCTTGGCCACGGTGAGGGAGATGGCGCCGCGCTCCGGCGTGAACTTGACGGCGTTGGAAAGCAGGTTGGTGATCACCTGGGCCAGGCGCTGCTCGTCCGACACCAGAAAATGCGGCACAGCGGAATCCATGTGCAGCGTAAAGGTCTGCTTTTTTTCCTCCACGCGGAAATTGATCACGTTGATGACGCGCATCAGCATTTTTTCCACGTTGAATTCTGCCACGGAAAGCTCAAACTTGTTGGCCTCGATCTTCGACATGTCCAGGATGTCGTTGATCACGCCAAGCAGGTGCTTGGAGGCGTCGTCGATCTTGTCGAGGCAGTATTCCTTTTTTTCCAGATCGGGCGAACCCTTGGCGATGCTGGTCATGCCGATGATGGCGTTCATGGGCGTGCGCATTTCGTGGCTCATGCGCGACAGGAATTCGCTCTTGGCGCTGCTGGACTGCTCCGCCAGATCCTTGGCGGCGATAAGCTGGGCTTCCAGCTCGCGCTTTTCGGTGATGTCCGAGGCGATCACGCCGATGCCCACCTCGCGGAAGCCCGTTTTGAAGGCGGAAATGTTCATGATGCGGATGCCGCCGTCCTTGCGCCGGATGGGCAGCTCAAAAACGTGCTTGCTCTTTTGCAGCACCGCGGGCAGCACCGACTGCCGGATCATGTCCATGGACGCCTCGTCGAACATGGCCGCCAGGCCGCCGGCGCGCATTTCCTGCTCGGTATAGCCCAGCATGTCGAGCGCGCCCTGGTTGATGTAGTCGTAGCCGCCTTCCAGATTGATGTAGGCGATGAACTGCGGCGAGCTGTTGACAATGGACGACATGCGCTCCAGCTCGCCCTCCGTCACGTTGCGGGCGATAACGCCGGAAATGACGCTGCTGATCAGGCGGACAAGCTGGATGTCGCTCTCGTTCCATTCGCGCGGGGCCACCACTTCGTCAAAGGCCAGAAAGCCCCAGAACTCGCCGCCCACATGAAGCGGAGCCGCCAGAAAGGACAGCACGCCCGCCTCGCGCAGGGCCGCGGCGGCGTCGCCCTCGTCGTCCAGCGTGTCGCAGGCGATGTATTCGGCGCGGTTGGCGATCAGCGCGTCGTAGGTGATGTAGCCGGGGACAAAGGCCGCCGACGGCACGGAAAGGCGCTGGACGTTCTGGGTGGTATTATACCACGAATAGTCAAAAACCGCCGTTTGCGAGGCGTAGTCGATCCGGGCCAGCAGTATTTTGCCCACGCCCATGAATTCGCCGGCCAGCTGCAGCGCGCTCTGGATCAAAACGCGCATGTCGCCCGGCAGGATGAAGTTCTGGGCCATGGCGGACATCAGCTCCTGCTGTTCCAGGCGTCTGGTCAGCGCGGCCTCGGCCACCTTGATGTTGGTGATGTCCACCGAATGCTGCAAATGCGCCTTGCGGCCGCCCAGCCAGTCGATCAGGCAGTCGGTGTTGCGGTAGTAATGCCCGGTGGCCGTGCTGTGCTCTTCCCACACAATGGGGTCGCCGTTCTGCAGCAGCCTGGGGTTGGGGCAGAAGTCGCAGCGCCGGGTAAAGCCCGATTGCAGCACCTTCCAGCATATCTGGCCCACGGGCTGGCCGGGAATCTCGTAGTGTTCGGCCATCTGGTCATTAATGAACAGGATCTCGTCGGTCACGGGGTCGGAAACGTAAATGTAGGCGTCGATGCCGTTGAGGATGTGCTGCAGCACGCCCTGGGAAACCTGCGACTGGTTCAGCCTGCGCATGGTTTTGTTCACCGCGTCGCACAGCACGGCAAATTCGCGGGCGGGAGGATAGTCGCGCGGGTTCAGCGCCGCCGCTTCGTCCATGCGCGCGATGTCGCTTCCGATGCGCTCGACAGGCCGGATCATCAGCCGCGAAATGATCTGGTACAGCAAAAGCACAAAGAGCAGCATGGCCCCGACCAGCATCAGGTTCGCGCGGGCGAGGATGTCGCGCCCTTCCGCGAATATGGCCCGCGAGCCGCCCATGCGCAGGACGATGGGGTAGCCGTCGATGTCTTCCATCTTGACCAGCGTGAACACCTCGTCCTGGTTCATGCGGGTGATGGGGCGACTGGAAAGATGCCCGGCGTTTTCCGCTTCCATCAGGGCGAAATTGTTGTCGTTATAGTGGGTGATTTCGTGAAAATAGGCGGAATCCAGAATATTGCCCGCCAGAAAAACGCCGGAGGGCGACGTGGCCTCCCGGTCGGGAATGACGGGCAAAACGGCCAGCGTGTAAGGCCTGTCCTCAAAAAAGAACACGCCGCTCCGGCTGTACATGTCTCCGGGCTGGGCAGGATCAATCGTGGCGTAGTGCGCCAGCACGTCCTTCGCAAGGCGGTTCAGCTCCTCGCTGAAACCGGCGGGCACGGGCAACGGCCTGTTTTCGCGGTAATCCCAAAAGGCCGCGTACAAATCGTTCAGTTCCATATCCTTAATGAACATAAAACTGAGGTCGTAATTCTGCAGCGGGGAAACAGCGGGCCAGTTGCGGGTGATGACGTCGGGGTTTTCGCCCCTGGCGTATTCGTGCATTTCGGGCCAGACGGCCAGTTCTTCCGACAGCGCGAGCAGCCTGTCGCGCGCGGAATCAAACAGGCCGCCGACCACGGTGATCTGGCGCTCCAGATACCGCGTTTCGGACTGCAACAGCATGGCCGGCATGGACGTGTGGAAAATGGAAAAAAACAGGATCGAAAAAGCCAGCAACGCGACGCCGATCAATACAAAAACGAAAAACCGCAACGAATTCAACCTGCGTGTATGCGGCATGACGTCCCCTCGTCCTTGATCCCAACCAGATCCCGTGCGTATGGAGGGCAGGCGCCCACGCGCCGTCCCGTGCGGAAGTCCCAACGTATTCCAGGCAGTTTCGCCGTTCCGCGGCACGCGCCGCCCCACCCGGCGGCGCATGAAACGCCGCCCCGACGCTTTCTTGCCCGGAACATGCACCAATATTTGATCTTAGTGAAAACAGCCTGTTCCTGTCAACCAAAAGCCCAAAAAAGAGAAATGTTGCGCCCCGCCCTGCTTCGGGGGCAGGGGAAAAGCGAAGCAAGGGCGCGGCGCAAATAAAACGCGCTGATTTTGCGCGAAAAACGCGCAATTTCTGTTCATCAACACCTATAATGAAATATAATATACCGTATTTGCTTATAGTTATTAGTGGCACGAATTATGCTTATTAGAACGTTGAGGAATTGCGCGCCCGTAGGGACGGACGCGCAAAAGGGATTATCCCTTAGGAGTTAATCATCTTTCGAGAGAGGACATCATGAAAAAACTGGTAACTCTTCTGCTCGCGGCCGGCCTGGTTTTCAGCGCCGCTCAGCCTGCGTCCGCCGTTGACTGGAAGCCCTTCGGCTCCGCGGAATTCTCCTTTGAATTCCCCACCAACTTCGGCACGTTTGAACCCGGCGTGACCAACACGTTCATGAGCGCGGACGATTTCACCGACAACTTCGGCACCACCACCTACCATCCCAAGCACAACCGCTTCGTGCAGCGCTTCATCCTCGGCGTGGACATTGTGGCTTCCGAAAGCCTGTCCGCCCACTTTGACGTGATCGCCGGCTTCTTCACCTGGGGCGGCCCCGCCACTTCCCCCAGCCCCCTTGTCCCGGCCGTCGCCACCGGTGGCACCCTCGGCTCCCGCGCCTCCAACATCGTGATGCGCCAGGCCTACCTGGACTGGGTTATCCCCAACACCCAGGTTAAAGTGCGCATGGGCCAGCAGGCCTGGACCATCCCGGCCTTCGCCACCGGCACGGCCCAGCCCTTCGGCAACGAATTCGGCTCCGGCATCCAGGTGACCGCGCCCCTCTCCAAAAACGTGAGCATCAACCTGGGCTGGCTGCGCGCCGGTTCTGAAAGCCGCCGCGGCAACGCCGCCACCGCCGCCGCCTACACCGACGACGTGGCCGACATGTTCAGCCTGATCGTTCCGGTCAAGCTTGACGGCTTCAACTTCACCCCCTGGGGCACCGTGGCCCTGCTGGGCAAAAACTCCGCCTGGGCCATCGCCGGTTCCGGCGTGACCATCAAGACCGGCCCGGTGCTTGATGCGGCCA
>JAVBMS010000032.1:0-50531 GCA_031552135.1 Mailhella sp. | reverse complement strand
CCCCCCCCCCCCCCCCCCCCCCCCCCCCCCCCCCCCCCCCCCCCCCCCCCCCCCCCCCCCCCCCCCCCCCCCCCCGCTTCTTTTTCTTATTCCAGCGCGGAGCGCAGCAGGCGGAAGGCTTCATCCAGGCCTTCGGGCCTGGTGCCCCCGGCCTGGGCCAGATCGGGCCGTCCGCCGCCGGAGCCGCCCACGGCCGGGCCGATGCGGCGGATCAGGTCGGGCGCGGTGAAGCGGCTGTGCAGGTCTTTGGAGACGTAGAGGATGATCTGGATTTTGCCGTCTTCTTCGGCGGCGAGGCAGGCCACGCCGGAGGGCATGCGCGAGCGCACGTTGTCCATGAGGTCGCGCAGGGTCTTGAGGCTGGCGCCTTCCGCGCGGCCGGCGAGGAAGGGGATGCCGTTGACGGTTTCCAGTCCGCCCATGGGGTCATGGACGGCGGCGCCCTTGTCGCGTTCCTTGCGCAGGGTTTTCACTTCTTTTTGCAGGGCGTCCACGCGGCCGGCCAGCTCGCCGGGGCGGCCCTTGAGCAGGTCGGAGAGGGCGGCCAGTTCGTCGCGCTGGGCGGCGAAGAGCGCCAGCGTGTTCCAGCCGGTGACGGCTTCGATGCGGCGCACCCCGGCGGCCACGCCGGATTCGGAAAGAATGGCGAACGCGCCCGCCTGGCCGGTGCGGGAGAGGTGGGTTCCGCCGCACAGTTCCACGGATTCCGGGTCTTCGCCCGTGTGGCCCACGGAGACGACGCGCACGACGTCGCCGTACTTTTCGTCGAACAGGGCCATCGCGCCCTTGGCCTGGGCTTCGTCGCGCGACATTTCGGCCGCGTCGACGGGGTAATCGCCGAGGATCAGGGTATTGACGGCCTGTTCCACGGCCGCGAGCTCGTCTTTGGTCATGGCCGTGAAGTGGGTGAAGTCGAAGCGCAGGCGATCCGGGCCGACCAGCGAGCCGGCCTGATGCACGTGCGTGCCCAGCACCCGGCGCAGGGCCGCGTGCAGCAGGTGGGTGGCGGTGTGGTTGCGGGCGGAGGAGGTGCGCTCGCCTTCGGTTACGCGCAGAGTCACTTCCTGATCTTCAAAAATCTCGCCTTCCGTCGCTTCCACATGGTGCACGGTGAGGGTGGGCGCGGCTTTCAGGGTGTCGAGCACGCGCACGGCTCCGGCCGGGGCCTCGATGATGCCGGTGTCGCCGCCCTGGCCGCCCGAAGCGCCGTAAAACGGCGTCTGCCCGGTCACCAGCCAGCCCTGATCGCCCTTTTTGAGCACCTGCACCGGCAGGGCCGAGGCGTCGAGCAGGGCCACCACGCGGCTTTGGGCGCACAGGGCCGCGTAGCCGACGAATTCGGAATGGATGCCCTCTTCAAGCAGCGCCCCGAAGCGCGCGGCCAGATCGGTTTCGCCCGAGCCCTTCCAGGCGGCGCGGGCGCGATCCTTCTGTTCCTTCATCCGGGCTTCAAAGCCGGCGGCGTCCACGGCAAAGCCGCGTTTGCCCGCCACGTCGTTCACGATGTCGAGCGGGAAGCCGTAGGTGTCGTAAAGGCGGAAGGCCACGTCGCCCGAAACCGTGCCGCCGGGCGTCAGGCGGGCCAGCTCGTCTTCGAGCAGGGCCAGGCCCTTGTCGAGCGTGAGGCGGAAGCGCTCCTCCTCCTCGCGCACCACGCGGATCACAAAGTCGGCGTTGGCGCGCAGTTCGGGGTAATCGTCGCCCATAACCTCAATCACCTTGGCCACGCTCTGGAACAGGAAGGCTTCGCGCAGGCCCATCAGCGTGCCGAAGCGCAGGGCGCGGCGGATCAGGCGGCGCAGCACGTAGCCCCGGCCTTCGTTGGAAGGCAGGATGCCGTCGCTGATCAGAAAGGCGGCGGAACGGCTGTGGTCGGCGATGACGCGCAGGGCGGTGTCCACGTCGTTGGTGTCGGGCAGGCTGTAGCTGTAGACGACGCCCGCGAGCTGCGCCGTGTGACCGATGATTTTCTGAAAGATGTCGGTGTCGAAGTTGGAGCGTTTGCCCTGGCAGACGGCGCTGATGCGCTCAAGGCCCATGCCGGTGTCGATGGACGGGCGCGGCAGCGGCACGCGGGGCGCGCCGGGCGCGGGCTGATCGTACTGCATGAACACCAGGTTCCAGATTTCCAGAAAGCGGTCGCAATCGCATTTGCCGATGCCGCAGTCGGGGCCGCAGGCCATGTCTTCGCCCTGGTCGATGTAAATTTCGGAACAGGGGCCGCAGGGGCCGGTATCGCCCATGGCCCAGAAGTTGTCCTTTTCGCCCATGCGGAAGATGCGATCCGGCGTCAGGCCCGCCACTTTCTGCCACAGGCCGAAGGCTTCATCGTCGTCGCGGAACACGGTGGCGTAAAGCTTTTCCTTGGGCAGCTTCAGGTCTTCGGTGATGAAGGTCCAGGCCAGGCGTATGGCGTCTTCCTTGAAGTAGTCGCCAAAGGAAAAGTTGCCCAGCATTTCAAAAAACGTATGGTGCCGGGCGGTGCGGCCCACGTTTTCAAGGTCGTTGTGCTTGCCGCTGACGCGCAGGCATTTCTGCGAGGTGGTGGCCCGGACGTAGGCGCGTTTTTCCTGGCCCAGAAAGCACTTTTTAAACTGCACCATGCCCGCGTTGGCAAAGAGCAGCGAGGGGTCGTCCCTTGGCACCAGCGAGGAGGAAGGCACGATGGTGTGCCCGTTCTGCCGGAAAAATTCCAAAAATCTCCGTCGTATTTCATTGGCCGTCAACATAGCGCCTCCTGAAGCGAAAAAGCCGCACAACGCGGGATCAAAAGCGCCCCGCCCGAAGGCAGGGCGCAGTTATTGCTAAAACTCGTCCGGGTCGCCCAGGGGCTCGTCGTCGTCCGTAACGCCGGCGGGCGGCGTCACCTTGGGGTTGACGCCCAGATGATCGATAACCTTGCGCTCTATTTCGTCGCGCAGGGCGGTGTTTTCGTCCAGCAGCGCGCGCACGTTGTCGCGGCCCTGGCCGAGCTTTTCCGCCCCGTAGGCGAACCACGCGCCGCTCTTGTCCACAATGCCGGCGTCCACGGCCAAGTCCAGCACTTCGCCGGAGCGGGAAATGCCCGTGCCCCAGATGATGTCGAACTTCGCCTCGCGGAAGGGCGGGGCCATTTTGTTTTTGACCACCTTGACGCGGGTCAGCGAGCCGTAGGCTTCTTCCTTGTCCTTCAGCGTCTGGATGCGGCGGATGTCCATGCGCACGGAGCTGTAGAACTTGAGCGCGTTGCCGCCGGTGGTGGTTTCGGGGCTGCCGTAGCCGGTGACGCCGATCTTCATGCGGATCTGGTTGATGAAGATGACGCAGGTGCGCGACTTGTGGATGGTGCCCGTGAGCTTGCGCATGGCGTGCGACATCAGGCGCGCGTGGCCGCCCACCTGGGTTTCGCCCATTGCGCCTTCCAGTTCCGACTGCGGGATGAGCGCGGCCACGGAGTCGATGACCACCAGATCCACCGCGCCGGAGCGCACCAGCATGTCCGCGATGTCGAGGGCCTGCTCGCCGTGGTCGGGCTGCGAGATCAAAAGCTCGTCGGTCTTGACGCCCAGGCGTCCGGCGTAGGTGACGTCCAGCGCGTGCTCGGCGTCCACAAACGCGGCGGTGCCGCCCAGCTTCTGGCATTCGGCGATGATGTGCAGGGCCAGCGTTGTCTTGCCCGACGATTCGGGGCCGTAAATTTCCGTCACGCGGCCGCGCGGCACGCCGCCCACGCCCAGCGCCAAATCCAGCGCTATGGAGCCCGTGGGGATAACGGGCACGCGAACGTGCGCATCGTCCGAAAGCTTCATCACGGCGCCCTGGCCGTACTTGCGTTCAATGGTGCTGAGGGCGGTGTTGAGCGCCTCGCGGCGCGCCTCTTCCGGGGTGAGCGTCGGCTTTTTCGCCATGAAAAACTCCCAAAAAAAGGATGCCGGAACGCGCCCAGGCGCGCTCCCACCCCGTTCGCCGCTTGCGCTCCGCCGGAAAGGCCGGAGGAGACTGTAACGGAATCAGATATGCTACCAAAAGTGCCGCAAGGGAGCAAGAGAGCGGCGTTTGCGCCGCGCCGGGGTTTTGGCGGAACGCTGGCCGGAGTTTCGCCCGCAAAGCGCCTACGCCGCCTCTCTCCGGGCCGAGCGCGCAGAGTGCCGCCGCCGCGCGCGGGGGTCGATTTCGAGATCATCCAGCTGGTACAGGGCCAGCAGCACTTCCTCGGCCAACTGGCGCAGGGTCTGGGCACAGACGACAAGCTGCATCATGCGGTGCATGGGCATACCCAGCAACGCGCCCGCGTGTTTCTGGTCAAACTGCGTTTCCAGCGCGGCCACGCCGCCGGTCAGGGCGCGCGCCAACTCCGGCCGGGGCCCTTCGGGTCTGCCGTTGCCCAGGTGGCGCAGCGCTTCCGCCACCCTGTCCGAAAGCGCCGCTATTTCCGGCCCGGCCTCAAAGTCATAGGGGGTTTCCTCGTATTCGTTCAAATTGTCCAGCAGCGTATGCATGGCGTCGATTGTCCGCTCGATGGCCAGCGCCTGGATTTCCATCACGGCGTGCTCGTAGCGGTAGAGGAACGATTCGTTTTTTTGCACCATGGCCAGGCGTTTGGGATTCTGGCGCGACTGCATCCCTATGCCCACCAGAAGATGTGGCGAAAGCTGCTGCGGGCCGCTTAAAAAAGCCTCGGTCAGGCGTTGCAGGGTTTCGGCGCAATAGGCGCTTTGCCGCGCAAAATCCTCGCGCAGCTTGTCCACCATGCGCACGGGCCAGACAAAGAACGAAACCAGAAACGCGCAGCCCGCGCCCACCGCAATTTCCCCCACATAGCCCAGGCTGAACCATATGGCGCCGATGCGCCCGTGATCGGCCAGGGCCGGAACCCCGGCCAGCAGCACCGTGCAGGTGCCTATGGAGGCCAGCATGTAGCGCGTGCCGTAGCGGGTGATGTACGCGCCCACCAGCGTGACCAGAAAAATGGACAGCGCGACCAGCAGATAGTTGCTGGAAGAAAAAAACACCAGCAGCAGCACGCCCACAATCGCGCCGAGGCCCATGCCCGAAAGGCGGTTCAGGCCCGACTGCATGGAGTCGGCCACGCTGTGCCCCTGCATGACGATGATGCTGGTGACCACGGCCCAGATCACATAATGCGAGCCGAGCATGTACGACACCACATACGAAAGCAGGCAGGCCAGCGCCGTTTTGATCGAATGGCGGATATGCTCGCGCAGGACGGGGGAAATATCGGTTTTTTTCATACAACGTCCAGAAAGGCGGTCGGCGGCGGCAATGCGCGCGAGATTTCTCTTTAGCCGAAAGCCGGGGCTTCGCCAAGAGGCGGGAGAACACCCGGCGCTCTTGCCATCGCGCGCGGAAATCTCTATCTAGGCGGACATGGAACATTACGACGGTTACGCGCTTTTTTCCGGCGGGCTGGACAGCATTCTGGCCTCCCGCCTTTTACAGGAACAGGGTTTGCGGGTGCGCTGCCTGCATTTTGTCTCGCCGTTTTTCGGCAAACCCGACAGGATCGCCCACTGGCAGCGCGTCTACGGCCTGGAGATCGAGGCGGTAGACGTCAGCGAGGACTACGCGGCCATGCTGCGCCAGGGGCCGGTTTACGGCTACGGCAGCGTGATGAACCCCTGCGTGGACTGTAAAATCCTCATGATGCGCAAGACGAAGGAAATTCTCGACGCCCGGGGCGGACACTTCATCGCGTCGGGCGAGGTGCTGGGCCAGCGCCCCATGTCGCAGCGGCGCGACACGCTCAACGTGATCCGGCGCGACGCCAACGTGAAAGATTTGCTGTTGCGGCCGCTGTGCGCGCGGCATCTTGATCCTGTGGCGGCCGAACTTTCCGGCCTGGTGGACAGGGAGCGCCTGCTCGGCTTTTCCGGCCGGGGCCGCAAGGATCAGATGGCGCTGGCCGAACGCATGGGCATCCGCGAAATCCCCACCCCGGCGGGCGGCTGCATGCTGGGCGAAAAAGAAAACGCCCGGCGCTACCGGGCGCTGCTTGAGCGCCTGCCGGAGCCGCGCGCGGCGGACTTCCGCCTGGCCAACGTCGGCCGCCAGCTCTGGGACGAAGCGGGCAAGGGCCCGCTCTGGCTGTCCATAGGCCGCAACCAGGCGGACAACGAGGCCTTTGAAGCCCTGGCCCGGCCGGGCGACTGGTTTTTTAAAACCGTGGGCTTCCCCGGCCCGCTGGCGCTTGGCCGCCGCACGGACGGCACGGACTGGCCCGCCGAAACTTTGCGCGAGGCGGCGGCGCTGGTGGCCTCGTATTCGCCCAAAGCCTGCCGCGCGCACGACAGCGGCGAGCCTGTCAGCGTGCGGGTGTGGCGCGCCGGAGCCGAAAGCCCGGACACGGCCGGGACGGAAATCCGCGTGGAGCCGCAACGCAGCCCGGCCTTTGCCGAGCCGCCCTGGGAAGGCCGTATGCCGTCCGTTCCCGTCCGTTCCGCACCGGATCGGCAGGCATAGCGGAAAGCCGGGCGGGCGCCCGGCCAGCCGTCAGCCGTCTATCTGCTGGATGCCGTCCAGCTTCCACGACTCGCGCGACGCCACGCCGCGCGCAAAATGCCAGAGTTCCAGCACCCGCGTCGGCTCGGAGGCGCGCTGGTCTTCGCGCATCAGCACGTCAAACAGCACGGCGGCGCGCTCAAGCGGCCCGTCGATCCGCATTTCCGCAAGCGAGGCGTTGACCAGCAAAAGCTCGGTGCGGGACGGCTCCGGCTCTTCGGCCATCTGAAGCTTCAGCATGTCGATCACCGCCGGGGTGGCGAACTGCGCGATGTCGTCCAGGTCGCGCCTGTCCCACGATTCCTGCATGCGCGCGTAGGCCATTTTGGCGCCGCGCAAAAATTCTTCCTCGTCCATGTCCAATTCGCGGTTCAACGTCCGGCCGCCCTGGACTCCGGCCGCCCCAAACGGCGCTTCCGGCCGCAGGGTGTCGCGCGGCTGGCCGCCAAAGGCGCGGGTGGCCTCGTCGGGGTCGCGCAGGCGGTTCCAGGCCAGATCCTGCGCCGAGCGGCCGGAGCCGGACGCGCGCTGAGCGGCCTGCGGACGCTGCGGGCCCGGCGCGGCGGCACGGCGGCGGCTGAACATGCGGAAAACCAGATAGGCCAGGCCGCCGAGCAGCAGCAGATCCAAAAAGCTTCCGCCGCCCGCGAAACCGTGGCCCATCAGCAGCGAGCCGATCAGCGATCCGGCCAGCAAGCCCGTGAACATGCCGCCGAAGCCGCGCGAAGGCGCGGCCGCCGTGGCGCCCGGCGTCTGGCGGTTCATGTTGGGCGCGGCGCGATCCATGGTAGGCGCGGGGCGCGAAGGCATGGGCGCGGGACGGCTCATGGAAGGCGCGCCGCCAAAGCTGCGCCCCCCGCCCATGCGGGCGGCGTCGGCATCCAGGGGGGCGGCGAGGCCGAAAACGGTCAGACAGGCCAGAGCGGCCAGAATTTTTTTCATGTCCTTTTCCTTGTGCCTTAAAGAGCAAGCAATAATGCGAAAAATGCGCTGGTTAAATAAATAAGACGGCGGCGCGCCATGCGCAAGTTTTGGCGCGCCGTCCGGGTTACGCCCGCTATTCGCGGGGAATGCGGATGGTATCGCCGGCTTTCAGCGTGGATTCGCGCGTCATGTTGTTCCGCGCGAGCAGATCGCCGGGAGCGATGTTGAACTGCCGCGCGATGCTCCACATGGTGTCGCCGGGCTGCACCTTGTAGGCGATGGCGGAAGGCGCGGGCTTGGCCGCCGTTTGCGCGGCCGGCTTGGGCGCGGGCTTGGCCGCCGCGACAGCCGCGGGCGCTTTGCCCGGCACGTTGAGCGTCTGGCCGGCCTTGAGCAGGTTGTGATCGGCCAGATGGCCGTTGGCCTCGCGCATGGCCGCCAGCGAGACGCCATGCTGCCGCGCCACCGAGGCCAGCGTGTCGCCCGCCTGGATCGTGTGCTTGCCGGCCGCCGGAGCCGCTTTGGCCGAAGCCTGAACGGCCTGGGGCTTGGGCGCGGAGGCGGGTTTGGCCGCCGCCGGAGCCACGGGTTTGGGCGCGGGTTTGGCCGCCGCCTGCGCGGCTGGCTTGGGCGCCGGCCTGGCTTCCGCAACAGCCGTCGCCGCCTTGCCCGGCAGGCGCAGGCGCGCCCCGGCCTTGAGCGGCTCGCATTTGGGGTTCAAATCGCGCAGCACGGCAACGGGCACGCCCGTCCGCCCGCTGATTTTGCCGAGCGTGTCGTTTTTGGCCACCACATAGCTTTGGGACGACGAGCGGATCAGCGCGTCGTCATTCAGGGCCAGCGAGGCTTTTTGCGCCGCATGATAGGGCACATAGACGGCGGCGTGGCGGTTGGGCGGCGTCATGCCGCGCAAAAAGGCCGGATTGTAGGCTCCCAGTTCCTCGGCGGGCATGTCGAGCCGCTGGGCCAGCAGCGCCAGATCCGTGCCGGGCCGGGCCGTCACGCTGACGGCCTTGACCAGCACGGGCGAGCCGTCCGCCGGCAGCGCCGGGCCAAGGCCGAGCGCCTCGGCGTTGCGCATGACCTTGCACATGGCCAGGAAGCGGGGCACATACTGCTTGGTTTCTTCTTTAAGGCGGGCTTTTTCGTCCGTGGGATCGGGCGCGCGGCACATCTCAAAAAACCGGCTGGCGCCCGTATCGGCCAGGGCGCGGCCTATCTTGCCTTCCCCGGCGTTGTAGGCGGCCACGGCCAGGTGCCAGTCGCCGAAATCGCTGTACAGCTTGGCAAGGTAGTCGGCCGCCGCCTGGGTGGCCCGGTAGGGGTCGCGGCGCTCGTCCATCCACCAGTCCTGGGTCAGGCCGTACTGGCGGCCCGTGGGCGCCATGAACTGCCACATGCCCACCGCCTTGGAGCGCGAAACCGCCAGCGGATTGTAGCCGCTTTCCACATAGGCCAGCATGGCCAGTTCCTCGGGCATCCCGCGCGAACGGAACACGCTGACGGTGTAATCCATGTAGGGCTGGCTGCGCTGGAGAAAGCGCTCCATCACCGGCCGCACGGCGTGCAGATAGTGCTTGAAGTAAATTTGCACTTCGCGCATTTCTTCCGGGCTCAGGCCGCGATCCAGCTCGCCTTCGGACAGCAGGGCCCGCATTTCCACATCCGTCAGCGGAATGCCGTCGTCCTTGAGTGTCTGGCGGTAAAACTCCAGGCGTTCGGCGTCATCCACATCCGCAACGGAGGAAGTTGCCGTCGCCTGGGGGGTGCTTATTTCCTTTGTGCCGCAACCAGCCAGCAACAGGGCGCAAACCACGGCAAAAGACCACACGGCCAAACGCCGCGCGCGATTGTTAAGCGAAAAAACATTCTCCATGCCTGCTCCGAGCCATGCTTGCATCCCGCGCTAAAGCAGGATACCAGCGGTAGGGACGCTTCATTCGGGTGTTCTTGGGCAATACGTGCTATTAACCTGAAATCACTTGATACTCAACCTGTTATTATCCATTTTTATGACCCGCCACTGTTATGCCAAAAAATCCCGCTGATATGAATGACGATTTTCAAAAAAATACCCCCATTTTGCCGGGGCTCAAACCCGTGCTGGAGCTTCTGGAAAGCGACCCCGCCCGGGTGGATCAGGTTTTTGTGCGCAAAGGCAAACCCAGCCCGGACACGGACAAGGTGCTTGACCTGTGCCGCGCCGCCGGAGTGCGCTTTGCGCTGACGCCGCCCGAAGCCCTGGCCCGCATGGCCGCCGGCGCCGGCCACCAGGGCGTGATCGCCCGCCTGCGCGAGCACGCGGCCGTCGCCTGGGACGACTTGCTGCACAACGTCATGGACGCCCCGCTCCCGCTGATCCTGGCCCTGGATCAGGTGCAGGATCCCGGCAATGTCGGCACGCTGGCGCGCACGCTGTACGCCATGGGCGGCGCGGGCATCGTGGTGCCGCGCCACAACAGCGCCTTTCTCGGCCCCGGCGCGCGGCGGGCCGCCGCCGGAGCGCTGGAGCGCCTGCCCGTGGCCGAGGTAGCCAACCTGTCCCGCGCCGTGGAAGACGCGGCCCGCGCGGGCCTTGCCGTCCACGCCGCGACCATGGACGGCGAATCCGCGTTTGCGGCCGCGTTGCGCCTGCCCGCCCTGCTGGTGCTCGGCGGTGAAGAAAAAGGCATACGCCCCGGCGTGCTGAAGCACTGCGCGCACAGCCTCAGCATCCCGCTGCTGCGCGATTTCGACTCGCTCAACGTGGCCCAGGCGGGCGCCATCCTTGTTTCCTGTTTCGCGCGCGCCGCGCGCGCCTGATTTCGGAGCCAGCCATGACGCCCAGCGCCCTGCTCAACGGCCTCGTCCAGCTTATCCAGTCCCTCGGCTTCCGGGCCGTGGTGGCGACCATCATCACGATCAGCGCCCTGCCGCTCGTCTGGCTGGCGCTTTCGCTGCCCACGCGCTTCGCGTTCAAGGCGCTCGCCCTGCTCGTGTTCGCGCTTGGCCTCGGCATGCTGGCCGGCGGGCCGCTGCGCTCGCTTGGCGTTGCGATGCCGCCGGCCGTTGCCCGGCCGCTTTTTTTGTGCGCCGCCATCGCCGTGCCGCTGCTAATCGTCCAGCTCGGCCGTGTGGCCCTGCTCCTCCCCGCCCTGCTCGCCAAGCCGCTTTGGGGCGCGCCCCTGGCCTTTCTGCTGTCCGGCCAGCTTTCCCTGGTGCTGCTTGGCGCGGGCGTCTGCCTCGGCGCGATCGGCTTCTGGAACACCATCAGCACGCCCGACGTGCGCGAAGTGCGGCTGCCCATAGCCAACCTGCCGCCCGAGCTTGAAGGCTTCCACATCGTCCAGCTCAGCGATCTGCACCTGGGCACGATCTTTGACGCGGCCTGGCTGGCCCCCGTGGTGCAAAAGGCCAACGCCCTGAACGCCGACATCGTGGCCGTGACCGGAGACGCCGGCGAAGCCGCGCCGGAGATCATCGCCGCCGATCTCGCCCCGCTCGCCGCCCTGCGCGCGAAAGAAGGCGTCTACACCTCGCTTGGCAACCACGAAACCTACCAGGGCCTGGACGCCTGGCTGGCCTATTATCCCACCATGAGCACGCTGCTGCGCAACAGCCACGTTTTGATCCGGCGCGGCGACGCCACGCTCGCGCTTGCGGGCCTGGATGACGGCGAGCCCGACATCGCGGCCGCGCTGGCCGGAGCGCCCGAAAACGCCGTCCGCGTCGTGCTGGGCCACCGGCCCGACCGCGCGCCCGCCTGCCGCGAGGCCGGCGTGGATCTGTACCTCGGCGGGCATACGCACGGCGGCCTCACCCCGCTGCTGCGCCTCGTGGTGGCGCGCGGCAACAAGGGTTATGTGGCCGGAGCCTATGAACTCGACGGCATGTGGATTTACATCAACCCCGGAACCGGGCTGTGGAGCTATGTGCCCCTGCGCGTGGACAATCCGGCCGAAATCACCAGCATACGCCTCACGCGCGCGCCGGAAAAAAGCTGACGCAAGCGGAAGCCGGGCCGCGCGCTACGGTGTAACGTCCGCGGCGCGCACGGCGCGCAGCATCGCCTCGCAGGCGGCGTCCATGGCCGGGCCGTGATCGTGCCCCGCAAGATGCGCCATGCCGTGGGCGAGCAGCCGCAGGGCGTGATCGCGCTCGCTTTGCCCGTACAACAGCGCTTCGCGGCGCAGGGCGTCCACGCTGAGCACCAGAGCGGGCTCGCCGCCCCTGTCGGCGGGGAAGCTCAGAATGTTGGTGGGGCCGGGGCAATGGAGCCGCGTGGCGTTGAGCGCGGCGATGCCGGCGTCGCGCACCAGAAAAAGCTCCACGGTTTCCAGACCGCGCAGGCCGGACGCCGAAGCCATGGCCCGGAGCCAGCGCTCCCACTCCCGGCGGGTAAACGCGCAGAACGGCGACGGGTGGACGCGGATCACGCTGTTTTGCCGGGCGCCTGGGGAGGCGCCTCGTCTTGCGCAACGGGCGCGCCGGGCGTTTCCCGCGTTCCGGCGGCCGGAGCGGGCGCAACCGGACAGGGCTTGTCGGGTTTGTCAGACTTGTCGGGACAGCTTCCGTTTTTGGCGGCGCACGGCTGCCTGGCCTGGCTCTTGTCGGCCCGGCAGCGTGGGGCGGGGCCCAGGCGATCGGGCCGGTCGGAACGGTCGGGGTAGGCGACGCGCTGGTGGAAAAGCCCGGTCAAAATGCGGGTGAAGGCGTCGATCAGCTTGTTGAGATCGCGGAAGCTCAGGTCGGATTCGTCAAGCTGCCCTTCGGCGTAAATGCCCTTGATGATGCCTTCCACATGGGCGCGAATGCGGGCGGGCGTGGGCTCCACCAGCGTGCGGCTGGCGGCTTCCACGGCGTCGGCCATCATGATCACGGCGGCTTCGCTGCTCTGGGGGCGCGGCCCGCCATAGCTGAAGTCCTCAATCCGGGGATTCTCGCCCTGTTCCTGCGCTTTCTGGAAAAAGAAGGAAATGGCGCGTGTGCCGTGGTGCTGGGCGATGAGGCTGGAAATTTCGCTGCCCAGCTTGTACTGCTGCGCCAGATCAACGCCCTGCTTGACGTGCGAGCCCAGAACCAGCGCGCTCATGGCCGGCGAAAGCTTGTCGTGCGGGTTGGGGCCGCCGAACTGGTTTTCGGAAAAATAATCCGGCCGGTACAGCTTGCCGATGTCGTGATACAGCGCGCCCACCTTGCACAGCAGGCTGTTGGCCCCCACGGCCGTGGCCCCGGCTTCCACCAGATGCGAAACCACCAGCGAATGGTGATAGGTGCCGGGTATGGTCATCATAAGTTCCTTGAGCAGGGGATGCTCCAGGTTCATCAGCTCCATCATGCGGAAACGCGTGGTGTAGCCCATCAGCATTTCCAGAAACGGGCTGAGCGCGAACAGCAAAATGACGGACAGCGCGGCGTTGGCGCCCAGCGCCACCAGCAGGGTGGGCAGCTCGCCGGCGTCCAGCCGGCTGAGCATGGCCGTGCCTATTCCTGTGGCCAGCAGCCAGAGGAAAAGCGGCAGCCCGCTCCACACCACGTCCTGCCGGTTTTGCGCCTTGAGCACCAGCCAGGTGTTCACCATGCAGGACAGAAAATAGAACAGGAACAGCGCGAGATCGCCCTGCAGCATCACCGTGGTGAAGAACGAGAGCAAAAGCCCCACGCCGCAATAGCGCCGGGCGGAAAAAATGAGCGCGGCCAGCCCGGCCCCGCCCGCCACGGGAAAAGCGAACGTCATGGCCGTGGCCGCGGGCGCGCCGCCCATGGAGCGGAACAGCGTGGTCACGCCCCAGGCCGCCACGCCAAACACCAGCAAAAGCAGCGCGATAAAGTTCTGATCCTTGGTGCGCAGCAGTTTGCCCTTGTTGCCGCTGGGCGTCATGAACAGGCCCAGCCCCAGGAAAAGCGCGACAAACAGCGTGCCGGCCGAGGTCAGCAGGCTGGAAACGCCCGCCCTGCGGCCAAAGAGGCTCTGCATTTTAATCTGCTGCTCGTAGGTGACGCGATCGCCGGCGCGCACGATGACCTCACCGCGGTGCACGCGGTACAGCACGGGTTCCACCGCGCGCATGACCTCGCTGTTGCGCAGGGCGGTGGCGTCCTTGTTGATCGCCAGCGAGGGCAGCACCAAAAGCGGCATCAGTTCAAGCAGCGCGGACTTGGCCGCCGGCTTGAGATCGCTTGAGGAGCGCATCATCTGCCCCAGCCCCACCATGAGCGAGCGCAGATCGTGCAGGCCTTCGGCCTGGGTGCGCAAAATTTCCGTGGCGTTGGCCGCGTCGCGCACGATGACGGCGTTGGGCGTGGTGGTGAGCTGGCGCATGTCCGGCAGGACGCCTTCGTTCAAATAGCCTTCCAGCCACGGCATGGCGGTGGCGAGAATGTAGTTCTGCACCACGGGCGAGGCGATTTGGCGGAAGGTGAAAAACGGCAGTTCAGAACCGTGGCGCGTGTTGAAATCCTCACGGATGCTTTCCAGCCCCGCGTCGTCCAGGCCCTTGGTGTTGATGTCGTGCAAAAGGCCGAGCATGTCGGCCCGGAACAGCTCCACGCTGGCCCTGTCCAGATCGAAAACCAGGGGCTGGATGGAAAGGGCCTGCTCGCGCCGGGCCTGGGTGGCCTTGTCGTCTTCCAGCAGGATGTCGCGGTCGGCCACCATGTCGCGCTGGGCGATCTCGCCGGCCATATAAAAGCCGGGGCCGGGGCCTATCCGCGCGCCGGCCAGAATGGACAGGATTAAAATCGCCCCGCCAAGCGCCACCAGGCCCCCGCCGTGATCGTGGTAGAGCAGCATGGCCCGCATGGTGCGGAACAAATCAAACGCGGCCGGCGCGGCCCATGATTTTTTATTGGTCATGATGATCGTAGGCTTCCACGATGCGCCCCACAAGAGGATGCCGCACCACGTCGCCGCGCTGGAAATGATGGAACGCTACCCCGCGCACGCCCGACAGCACATGCAGCGCGTGGACGAGGCCGGAACGGGTTTCGCCCTCGCGCTCGCCTTCGCGCAAAAGCGCGCGGTGCACCGGCGGCAGGTCGATCTGGGTGATGTCGCCCGTGATCACGGCGCGCGACCCGAAGCCGAGGCGGGTCAAAAACATTTTCATCTGCTCGCGGGTGGTGTTCTGCGCTTCGTCAAGAATTAAAAAGGCGTCGTTGAGCGTGCGGCCGCGCATAAAGGCCAGGGGCGCGACCTCGATAACGCCGCTCTCCTGCTTGGCGGCCAGATTGGCCGCGCCCAGCATGTCGCCAAGGGCGTCGTACAGGGGCCGCAGGTAGGGGTTGACCTTCTCCTCCATATCGCCGGGCAGGAAGCCGAGTTTTTCTCCGGCTTCCACGGCGGGACGCGTCAGCACGATGCGCTTGACCCGCCGCGCGGCCAGCATGGAAAGCGCCATGGCCACGGCCAGATACGTTTTGCCCGTGCCCGCCGGGCCCACGCCGAACACCATGTCGTGCTGGCGCAGCAAATCCATGTAGGCGCGCTGGGAAGCGTTGCGCGCCACCACGGTTTTGCGCGGCGCGACGATCACGCTGGCCTCGCGGAACAGTTCCGCGACGTCGGCGGACGGATCCCGCTCCAGCGCCTGCATGCCCTGCAGAAGATCCTCGCCGCGCGCCGGCGTAAAGCCGGACTTCAGCAAGCCGTAATACTGCGTGAACAGTTTGAGCAGGCGTTCGCGCGTTTCCGGATCGCCGCCGCTGACCGCGAGTTCCGTGCCCCGCGTGGTCAGCGCCACGCCCGCGGCGTCCGCCACGAGTTCCAGATGCGCGTTTAACGGCCCAAAAAGACTTGCCGCCAGATCCGGGTCATCAAAGGCCAGGGTTTCCGTTGCCGGCCCGTGGCCCGATGCCTGCGGCGGCATCTGGTCTGATAAAGATATGGTCATAATATCCGGATAGTTAGACTTCTTCCCGCCCGACGCGCGGGCTCCCCAATTCGACTCATAGCCCAAAACCGGCACCCCGTCCATATCAGGCCGGGGAGAAAATTTGGTACGCTTCTTGCTGTTCTGCCGTTTGCGGGCGCACGGGGCAAAATATGCCCCCGCCAAACGCCGGAGGCAGCATGAGCGTATCATCCATCACCAGCGGCAATCCCCTGGCCCTGTTCCGGGGCCTGGACATCCGGCTGACCGAAGACGGCGAGGCCCAGGCCCCGGCCGCCGCGCAGTCTTCCACGCGCAAAAACGCCTACAGCGCCGAACCCGCCAGCGCCAGCGCCCTGGCCGGCGCGCTCAAGGGCGTGATGGACGACCTGGGCCTTTCGGCCAAAGACAATATTTCCTTCCAGACGCTGATGGTCTACCGCGACAAATTGCAGGCCGAGTTCACCGACGACGTGCGCCTCGGGCTGCTGGCGGCCGGGGTGGACAAGGACGTGGAATTCCGCGTCGCGCCCGGCGTGGACGGCCGGGGCATCCGGGTGATCACCGATCATCCGGACAAGGAAAAAATCGAGGCCTTTTTTAAGGAAAACCCCGAGCTGGCCCAAACATTCGAGCAAATCCAAAGCCTGAACAAAATGGAAGAGGTCAGAAAAAGCCGCCATATCGACGTCAACGCCATACGCGACCGCATCCGCCTGGAATCCATGACGGCCTGGTTTTCCGCCAACCAGTCCTTTATGGCCTTTTCGGAGCAGGGAGCGGCCTATTACAGCGGCATCAACGCGATCGCCTGATCGTCACACGCTTTTGGAAAACGCCAGCCCAAGCAGGGCGGGCGGCTGCGCGACGGGCTGGCGGTAGGCCCTGGCGGCCTCGCTGCGGGTCAGGGCGTCGGCGCGATCCGGCGCGAAAAACGGATCGATTTTCGGCATGGCTGGCCCCTGCGCGGCGCGCAGGGAAGAACCATCCGCACCGCCCCGTCCGTCCACTCCGGCCGGCGTTGCGCCGCTTCCGCCCGCGCGCTCCGCGCGGCTTTTTTCCGTAATTTCGCGCTGGGCCTTGGCCGCCATGGCCGCGCCCTCGGCCGCCACCGCCTTGTCCTGCGCCGAAGGGTTGGCCGGCGCGTTGGCCGCCGCCTGGATCTGGCGCGCCTTGATCAGCGAGGCGTGCGGATCGCTTTCTTCCGAAGTGTCGATCTGCACTTCGCCGCCAATGGCGTACTGCTTGCCGTCCGGGCCCTGCTGGTACGAATAGGTGGGCCCGCTGACCGAAACCCCGCCGCTCGCGCCCACATGCGCCTGCTCGTGCGTGCGCACTTCCTGGTCGCGCTGCTTCAGCTCCAGCACCTGTTTTTGCTGTTCGGGCGTCAGCTTGAGGCCGGCGGCGTCCGTTTGGGCATCGCGCGCGGCGCCGCCCCGCTCCGGCGCGCTGACCCGCCGGGGATCGCTCCCGCGCCTGCGCTGATCGCCGCCCGCCGCGCCGCCCATCGAAAACGCGACGCCGTTGACAAACAGGTTGTTAATGCCGCCAACCGGATCCATGCCGTGCCTCCGCCGTAAAATTTCGCCGCTGCCAGCGGCTTGTCGTTTGCTTTATCGGCTGGTTTGCGGGGGAGTTTAGGCCAAAATCCATTTTTTTTTCAGATCCGCGGTTTTTTCGCAAAAATCGCGCCGCCAGGGCACATGGCAATATCAGCCAATAAAATTTTTATATTATTTCAGCGTATTATATGTTTCAACACCGACACGGCAAAAACGAGCCGGGTATGATCAAACGGCGGCCAACGCCGCTTTATCATGCCCGGCGGCCCAAGATGCTTGCACTTCTTCTAAAATTTATCTAGAAAAATAGCTCACGACGCCCCGCAAGCCCGTCCGGGCTTTTGCGGTCGCCCCATGGGGGTTTGGCCGCGTTTCGACGTCAGGGGGAAAGGCATGACCGCAACGCATCGACAACCATCCCGTGTTCCGGGCCTCGCTTTCGCCCTGGCCTGCCTGCTGATCGGCGCGCTGGCGCTCGCCCCCGCCGCCGCCCTGGCCGGGCCCATCAACGCCCGCAGCGTCATCCTTTTTGATCTGGATCGCGGCAAAACACTGTACGAGCAAAATGCCGACCGCTCCGTACCGCCCGCCTCGCTGACCAAGATTCTTTCCATGTACGTTGCGCTGGACGCCGTCAAAGCGGGCAAGGTTTCGCTCAAGGATCAGGTGCGCGTGAGCAAGCGCGCGGCCAACACCGGCGGCTCGCGCATGGGCCTGCGCGCCGGGGATCGCGTGCCGCTGGAAAAGCTGCTGATGGGCATGGCCGTTTCTTCCGGCAACGACGCCAGTTGCGCCGTGGCCGAGCATATCGCCGGCTCCGAGGCCGCCTTCATCCGGCTGATGAACGCCAAAATCACCAAGCTCGGCCTGTCGCGCAGCGCCTTCAAAACCACGCACGGCCTGCCGGCCAAAGGCCAGACCACCACCGCGCGCGACATGCTGACCATCTCGCGCCGCTATCTTGCCGATCACCCCACGGCCCTGCGCTACCACTCCACGCGCAGCATACGCCACAACGGCATGGTCACCACCAACAAGAATCCGCTGCTCGGCCAGTACAAGGGCGCGGACGGCCTGAAAACCGGCTGGACAAACGCCTCGGGCTACAACATCGTCACCACGGCGAAGCGGGGCAACGTGCGCCTTATGGCCGTGGTGCTCGGCGCCACCAACAGCCAGGTGCGCGCGCAGGAAATCAGCCGCCTGATGGACGCCGGCTTTGCCGTGCGCACGGGCAAGGCCGCCAGCGTGTCCGCCGCGCTTGGCGTTACGCCCACCCGCACCGTGGCGGGCAAATAGCGTTTTTGCGTTGCGCCGCTACAGCGGCATGATGCGCTGCTCGCGCACCGTGAGCAGCGTGTCGGACACGCGCTCCAAAAAATCCCTGTCGTGCGAAATGACGACGCGGGCGGCGGGCAACGCGGCCAGCGCCCCGGCGATGCGCCGCACGGCGGCTTCGTCCAGGCCGTTGCCCGGCTCGTCCAGCAAAAGCGCCTTCGGCCGCATGGAAAGCACGGTGGCCAGCGACACCATTTTCTTTTCCCCGCCCGAAAGCTTGTGCGTCAGGCGGCATTCCAGCTCGCCCAGGCCCAGTTCGGCCAGCGTTTCCCGCGCGCGTTCGCGCGCTTCCTCGCGCCCGAGGCCGAGGTTGAGCGGGCCGAAGGCCACGTCGTCCAGCACGGTGGGGCAAAAAAGCTGATCGTCGGCGTTTTGCAGCACCAGGCCCACGCTCCGGCGCAAGGCCTCCCAGTCTTTGGCCGTGCGCACCGGATTGCCGTCCAGGGCCACCTCGCCCGCGCGCGGTTTTTCCAGGCCCATGATCAGGCGGAACAGCGTGGTTTTGCCGCTGCCGTTGGGCCCATACAGCCCCAGCCGCTGGCCGGGATGCAGCGCGAAGTCCAGATCCTTGAAAAGCACGCGGCCGCCCGGATAGGCGAATGTGAGGCGGCGCAGTTCAAAAACGGGCGGCATGGTCACTTTCCGGGCAAAAAGGGCAAAAAGGCAGGCAAGGCAAGCAGGCAGGCCAGGCAAACGCCCAGCGCCAGCAAAAACACGGCGTCGCGCCGCCTGGCGCGGTAATCCGCCACGGTGCGGAAACGGCCCGTGAAGCCCCGCAGCAGCATGGCTTCGTACACCCGCTCGGAACGCTCGAAGCTGTTCACCAGCACCATGCCGATCATCTGGGCATAGGTGGCGTAGGTGTGCAGGCTGGCGCGCGGCGCAAAGCCCCGCAACCGGGCCGAAACGGCCAGCGTCCGCCATTCGCGCGCCGCGACGTGCGCGTAACGGTAGGCGAAGATCAGCAGGAACACAAGCTTGGCCGGGCAATGCAGGCGTTCCAGCGCGCCGCCGAGCTCGGCCGGATTCATGCCGCCCGCAAGCGCCAGAAACATCAGGGCGATGGCGTTGGCTTTGAGCGTGACGAGCAGGCAAAGCTCCAGGCCTTGCCGCGTGGCCTCCAGCGGGCCCAGGGCGAAGGCAGCGTCGCCCGGTGTGGTAAAGGGCGCGGTCAGCCACAGCAGGATGAAAAAGGCGTTGATCGCGGCCACGCGCCGCAACGTGGAGCGCCACGGCGGGCGCGACGCCACAAGGCACAGCGCGGCGAAGCCCAGGGCGATCGCGGCGCTTTGCGCCTCGGCCAGCACGGCAAAGACCACGGAACAGGCCACGGCCGCCGCCAGACGGACGCGCGGATCCAGCGTCAGGATGAAGGACGGCGCGCGCTCGCGCGCGTCACCGGACAGAACGGACGGCAGATCAGGCGGCAAATCGTCCGGGGTATGGCCCACCGTTTCACTCACGGCCTGCGCCTGCCCCGCAGCCAGACGGCCAGGCCCGCCAGGCCCACGATCCAGCCCAGGCCGCCGATCACGTCGCGCAGCGAAGGGCCGCGCTGAAACTGCTCGGCCAGCATATGCTTGATCGGCGCGAGGCGGGCGTCCAGCGCGGCGTTGATGATGCCCTCAAGCTCCGCGCGGCTGATCTGCCCGGCCGCCGGGGTCGGCGCGGCGGGAACATCGGGCGCGGAAGGCGCGGCGTCTGAAGCAGGTGGGGCGGGGGCAGGCGCGGGATTTGCCGCCCATTCCGAGGCCGGCACCAGCCATTCGCCCTGATGTCCTTCGCCCGCGTTGACGCGCACGCGCGCGCCGTGCCCCGAGCGCAAGGCCGCTTCCGGCAGCGCAAACGCAAACGCGCCCTTGGCGTCCGTGCGGCCGCTCAGCCAAAGCTCGCCGGTTTCGGCGTCCGTAACGGCCACGTCGCTGTCCATGGCCGGGCGGCCCCGGCCAAAGCCGGATTCCACGCGGATCACGCCGTTGTCGGCATAGGCGAAGACATTGAGCCGGTGCGCCTCGGCGGGCGCAGCGCAAAAAACAATCGCCAGCGCGATCCACCATGCGCCCCAAACTTTCATGCCGCCTCCGCGCAAAACGGGAGCATCTCGGGCCGCACACGGGACAAAAACGACACCGCGAACGCGCAGATCACGCCCTCCACCACCATGATCGGCGCATGGGCGGCCAAAAGCACGCCCGCCGCCGTTGCAAAGCCCTCGTTTGTCGCGGCGAGGGCCAGCGCCGTCAAAAGCGCGGAACCCGCGATGCCAAAGGCCCCGCAGCAGAACGCGCCCGCGAGGCGCGGCCTGCCCGGCCGCCGCAACAGGGGGCCGAAGAGCAGCGGGCACAGCGCGGCGGGCAGCGCCATGGTGAACGTGTTGACGCCCAGCGTGGTGATGCCGCCAAACTGAAACAGCACCCCCTGCAAAAGCAGGGCGACCAGCAGAGCCGGAAACGCCGCCCAGCCCAGCATCAGGCCGACAAGGCCGTTCAGCAGCAAATGGGCGCTGACGCCCGGCCCCACCGGCACATGGATCAGCGAGGCCACGAAAAAGGCCGAGGAAAGCACGGCCGCGCCCATCAGGCGCTCGTTTTCCAGCGCGCGCAGGCCCCGGGCCGTGCCCAGAGCGGCCAGCGCCGCCCCCGCAAGCAGAATGGGCGGCGAAAGCACGCCTTCGGCTATATGCATACGGCCTCCCGCGCTGCTATTTTGCCGTCCGGCTCACGCGCGGCGCAACAAATTCCAGCCACAGCACCGCGCCCAGCTCCACCGGCTTCTGGACGCCGTCGTGCGCCAGGGTTTCTTCGGCGGTGTTCAACGCCGCAAAGCCCCACCAGCCCGCAAAGGGCGCGCCGAACGTAAACACGCCGTTGTCATCGGCCTTGAGCGTCTGGGTGATCATAAGGTCGTTGGGCGCTTCCACGGCCTTGTCGCGATTGTAGTATTCCACTTCCACCAGGGCGCCGGGCACGGGCTTGCCGTCCAGCAGCACGCGGCCCTGGAACACGTTGCCCGCGTAGTTGCCGAAGGGCCGGGTCAGCGGCACGATTTCGGTCTTGAGGCCCACGGGCTCGTCCCAGCCGTCCTCGTTGCCAAAAGCCGCCACATATGTCTTGGTGTAATGGATGATAAAGCAGTCTTCGGCCGGCTCCCAGTAGGGTTGCGGCTCCATGACAAACTGGTAAACGCCCGGCCGCGCAAGCGTGTACGCCGCGCGCCACCCTTCATGCCCCATGATGGAAACGGGTTTGAGCAGCGGCAGCAGATCCTCGGCCTTGCCGTCCCGCATCACAAAAAAAGCCTTGGGCCGGGCCAGATCCATGCCCACCATCTCCATGGGGTGGCTGAACGAAAGATCCAGCGTCAGCGCGGCCTGGCCCTGATCCTCCGCCACGGATGCGGAAGGAATGACCATGCCGAAATGGGCCGAAGCCGCACCCGGAGCGCACAGCGCGGCCGACACAACCAGGGCGGAACACAGGGCGAAAAGACGAAAACGGTGCATGACAACTCCTGAGGCTGAAGGTACGCCCCAGAAGTAACACGTTTTATAAAAACGTAGCAAGTTCTTTTTGCCCGCGCGCGCCGCCGGCCAGAGCGCCGGGGCAGGCCGCCGCTCCGCCCTACTCCGCTTCGGCCAAAGCCTTGGCCGTGTTGTAGTCGAATTTGCCGGAGCCCAGCATGGGCAGCTTGGCCACGCTGAGAATGCGCTTGGGCGTCCAGAGCGCGGGCAGGCCGACGGAGGCGAAGTGCGCGGCAATGCGGCCGGTGGTGAAATCCTTGCCTTCGATCACCAGCACCAGTTGCTCGCCCTTGCGGCTGTCGGGCACGGCCACCACGCCAAGCGGCGTGTCGGGCCACAGATCGCTGAGCGCGTTTTCCACAGCGGCCAGCGACACCATTTCGCCGCCAATTTTGGCGAAGCGCTTGGCCCGGCCCTTGATGTAGATGAAGTTTTCCTCGTCCACGTGGACGATGTCGCCGGTTTCGTACCAGTTCAGGGCGTCCGGGCCTTCGCGGTCGGGGTCGGCCGGCGGCTCCAGCACGCCGGGCGCGGAGGAATGCATGTAGCCCAGCATGACGTTGCCGCCCTTGACCCACAGCACGCCCTGGTTTTCGCCTTCCGCGCTCTTCATGCCCTCCACGGGCTTGACGCGGCACTCCATGCCGGGCAAAAGCCGGCCCACGCTGCCCGGCCGGGTGTTGGCCGGCGTGTTGACCGAAACCACGGGCGAGGTTTCGGTCGCGCCGTAGCCTTCGATCATGTTGACGCGGTAGCGATCCATCCAGATGGCGCGGGTGGCGTCGCGCAGTTTTTCCGCCCCGGCGATGACCAGGCGCGCGTTAAAGAAGTCGTAGGGCTGGCCGTAGCGCGCGTAGCCCGAAAAGAAGGTGTCCGTGCCGCAGATGATGGTGGAAAGCGTGTCGTAAAACAGCTGGGGCACGATGCGGTAATGCAGCGGCGAGGGGTACAGCGTGACGCGGATGCCCGAAGCCAGGGGCAGCAGCGTGCCGATGCCGAGGCCGAACGTGTGGAACATGGGCAGACAGTTGAAAAAGCGATCCGCCGCCGTGATGTTGACCACGCGCAGCACCTGCTCGCGGTTGAAATTGAGGTTGACGTGGCTCATGAACACGGCCTTGGGCTGGCCCTCGGTGCCGGACGTGAACAGGATGGCCACGGGATCCGTGGCCGGGGTGTCGGGCGCCCAGCCGCGCAGCGAGGCCGCCAGGCCGCCGATTTTTTCCCCAAGCCGCAGCGAGGCCGCCACGTCCTCCATGTAGATGAGGCGCAGGCCCGCGTCGCGCAGCGCGGCCTCCAGGGGCTGCAATTCCGCTATTTCAATAAATTTGCGGGCCGTCAAAATGGATTTCAGCTCCACGGTGCGGCAGCCGGAAAGCACGGACGACGTCCCGGACGTGAAATTGATCATGGCCGGAACCTTGCGGGCGACGTGCAGCGCCAAAAAGCCCACAACGCCGGGCAGCGAGGTGGGCAGCATGAAGCCCACGTTTTTTTCGCCTTCCAGCAGGCGGCCAAGGCCCCGGCCCAGCGCCTGGGCCTTGGTGGTCAGGTCGCCGTAGGTCAGCGTCACCCTGTCCTGATCTTCCGCGATAATTTTGGAGCGGCCGTAAATGGCCACAGCATCCGCGATGCGCTGCAAAAAATTCTGGTGCACGGTGATGGATGAAAGCTCCAGCTCCGTCATCAGGCTGTACAGCTGCACCGCCGTGCGGCGGCGGCGCTCGCGCGGGGGAAGATCGGCCGGGGCTTCCAGCTTCTGCGGGGGCAGCACCGTCATGGTCACCTTGGGAAACCAGCGCAGGCGCACCTTGTAGCGGAAGTAGGAAAAGCGCGAAAACGCCGCGCCGTCGATCAGCACCGGCAAAAGGACGGCCCGGGCTTTTTCGGCTATCAGGCCCGTGGCTTCCAGAATGCGCATGAAGCGCGGGTCGTTCTGAAAACGCCCCTCGTGGAACACCATGCAGCGCTTGTGCGTCTCAATGGCCCGCACCAGCGCCAGGGTGGCCGTGGGCGAAGAAAAATCGACCAGAATGTGATCCACCATCGAAAGGATCAGACGCATCCACCACTTGCGCGCCAGGCGGCTGTCCACGGCCAGCGTCACCCGGTCGGGCAGCATGGTGCCGATCAAAATGGGATCGAGCAGCGATCCGGGATTGATGACCATCAGCACCCGCTCTCCGGCGGCGGCGTAATTTTCCCGGCCTTTCAGCTCGACACGGTAACAGATTTTGATCAGCGCGCGGGTGATCGCTCCCAGCATGACGGCTCCCAAAAAACAGGTTCGCGGCACGGGGTAGTCCATGCCGCCTCCCTTTTCCTAAACTTTTTAAGAGCGGTCAATCTTAAATACGAGGAAGCATCGCCCCGCGCGGGGCGCAGCCCGCCCTCACGCAAGCAGCAGCGAGCGGCTGAAGGAAATAACGGGGCGCTCCGCAACGCGCCAGCCCAGCGCCAGAATGACGGCTTCCATGGCCGCGAAGGACGCCCCCGAAACGTGGAATTTGGGCTCCACCACCAGCAGGCGGCCGCCGGGCTTTTGCAGCGTCCGCAACTCGCGGAAAAAGGCCGGGTGATCCGGCACTTCGTGCGCCATCCAGAACACGGAAATCAAGTCCGCCGCGCCCGCGAGATCCGGCAGGTTCAGGCTGTCTTTGCCGGCCAGGCGCAACTCGATCCGGGTGGCGGGATCGCTTTCGTCCCGGTCGCGGATTTTGCGGATTTTCGCGCCCAGCTTGTCCAGCATGGCCTGCTGCACGTCCGCCGCGACAACCCGGCCCGAGCGCCCGGCCAGGCGGGCGATGTCGGGCGTGAAAAAGCCGGGGCCGCAGCCCACTTCCAGCACCGTCATGCCTTCGCGCACGAAGGGGGTAAAAATTTCGCGCGGGTTTTGCAGCTTGCGCCGCACCCAGTTGTCGAGCCCGGCCGCGCCGCTTGCCGGGCAGATGATCCGGCTTTCCCAGAATGCCATGGTCTTACTCTCCGGAGGTGCGCCCGTAGCGCCGATCGCGCGCGGCAAAGCTGTCCAGCGCGCGGTGCAGCTCGGCCGCGTCAAAATCGGGCCAGAGCGCGTTGCTGAAATAAAATTCGGTGTACGCGCACTGGAACAGCAAAAAATTGCTGAGGCGCTGCTCGCCGCTGGTGCGGATCAGGAGATCCGGGTCGGGCAGCGAGGGCTCGTACAATTCCCGCCGGAAGCGTTCTTCGGTGATGTCTTCGGGCCGGAGCCCGGCCAGGGCCCGGGCCGCGCGCACAATTTCGCCCCGGCCGGAATAGCTGAGCGCCAGCGTAAGCTGCATGTCCCGTCCGCCGGCTGTTTCGCGCACGGCATGATCCAGCGCCGCGCGCGTCGGCAGGGGCAAATCGCTCCGGTCGCCGATCATGGCCAGCCGTATGCCCCGCTCCTTGAGTTCCGGCACTTCTTCGCGCACAAAGCGCAAAAAAAGATCAAAAAGGTAGGCGACTTCCCGCTTGGGCCGCTGCCAGTTTTCTTTGGAAAAAGCGTACACGGTCACATAGGGCACGCCCAGGGCGCGGCATTCGCGCACCAGCGCGCGCACGGCCTCCGCCCCGGCCTTGTGCCCCTCGTTGCGGGGCAGGCCGCGCCGTTCCGCCCAGCGGCCGTTGCCGTCCATGATGACGGCGATGTGTTGCGGCAATGAGGATAAAGACATGCGTTCCACCAAAAACAGGGCAAAAGCGGGGCAAAAACGGGACAAAAGCGGAAAAACCCATGACGCGCCGCGGCCGAGCCGGCGGCCTGCGCGGGACTGGGCAGGGCAAAACCCCTGCGGCGCGCGGCCCTATGGCGCGGCCGGGACGCCTATATTTCCATGATTTCCTTTTCCTTGCCCTGGGCCTTGGCGTCGGCCTTGGCCACAAAGGCGTCGGTCAGCTTCTGGATGTCGTCCATGGCCTTTTTCAGTTCGTCTTCGGTAATGTTCTTGTCTTTTTCCAGCTTTTTCAGGCTTTCGTTGACGTCGCGGCGGATATTGCGCAGGGCCACCTTGGCTTCCTCGGTGTATTTTTTGGCCACCTTGCTCAAATCCTTGCGCCGTTCCTCGGTCAGCGGCGGGATGGAAATGCGGATCAGCTTGCCGTCGTTCATGGGCGTGAGGCCGAGATCGGATTTGAGGATGGCTTTTTCCACCAGGCCGAAGGCGTTTTTGTCCCAGGGCTGGATGGTGACGGTGCGGCTGTCGGGCACGGCCACGGAGGCGAGCTGCTGGACGGGCGTGGGCGTGCCGTAATAATCCACGCGGATGTCGTCCACCAGGCTGGTGGTGGCGCGGCCGGTGCGCAGCTTGGCGAAGTCGCGATCCAGGGAGGCCAGCGCTTTTTCCATGCGCTCTTCGGCGTCGAATTGCAGGGTATCCTTATCCATAATTATTCTCCCTCAACGATGGTGCCCGCGCATTCGCCGCAGACCACCCGTTTGATGTTGCCGCCGTAAATATTGCACACGATAATGGGCATGTGGTTTTCCTGCGCCAGCGTGATGGCGGTGGCGTCCATGACTTTCAAATGGCGGCGCAGCGTTTCTTCGTAGCTGACGTTGTGGAAAAGCACGGCGTCGCTGTGCTTGACCGGGTCCTTGTCGTACACGCCGTCCACCTTGGTGGCCTTGATAATGGCCTCGCACTGCAATTCCATGGCGCGCAGGGCGGCGGCGGTGTCGGTGGTGAAATAGGGGTTGCCCGTGCCCGCCGCGCAGATGACGATGCGCCCTTTTTCCAGGTGGCGCAAGGCGCGGCGGCGGATGTACGGTTCGCATAGCTCCGTGGTTTCAATGGCGGACAGCACGCGCGTGGGGCAGCCGATTTTTTCCAGCGCGTCCTGCACGGCCATGGCGTTCAGAATGGTGGCCAGCATGCCCATGTAGTCCGCCGTGGCGCGTTCCATGCCCTGCGCGGACGAGGAAATGCCCCGGAAAATATTGCCCCCGCCGATCACCAGCGCCAGTTCCAGGCCCAGGGCCGCCACGTCGGCTATTTCCCGGCAGATGGCGGACACGGTGGCCGGATCGATGCCGTAGCCCTTTTCTCCGGCCAGAGCTTCCCCGCTCAGCTTCAAAAGCACGCGCTTATACTTGAGTTTTTCCATCGCCGTTTTCCTGTTGCTCCGTCTTTTTTCCGCCAGAGCGGTTTGCTGCGGGCGGTTTTCCGTTCCCCCCGGGAGCGGGAAGCGGAGCGTCGCCATGCTGGTAGGGCGCGCCCCACGAACCCTCGTGAACGCGCGCGTATTTAAGAAAGGTATAGAATGCGGTGTGCGCCGCCATGAGAAAACCGGCGCGGCCGTCCAGCAAACCGAGCTTGAGCAGATACATGTCCGCAAAGCGCCACAGGCCGTGGCCCAGACCCGCCAGAACGCCGCCGCGTTTGCCCCGCGCCTCCAGATCCCGCGCGCCGCGCTGGGCGTAGTCGTTGAGCTTGTCGAGCTGGTTGCGGAAGCTGGCGTAGGTGTAGTGCAGCAAATCGCCTTCCAGCGCGCCCGACGGCCCCGCGGGCACAAATTGCTGGTGCGCGCCGTGTTCTTCCACGCGCATGGCTTCCGGCCGGAACAGGCGGAACAGCCGATCCGGATACGAGCCGCCGTGGCGCAAAAACCTGTCGTCATACCAGGTACGGCGCGGCATGGAAAAGGCCACGGCGTTGCCCGGCCGGGCCACGGCCGCCTGTATGGACGCCGCGAGGCGGGGCGAGCAGATTTCGTCGCAATCCAGAAAAAGCACCCAGTCCGTGGGGGCGTTTTGCGCCAGCCACTCCACGCCGAAGCGGATTTGGGCGGCGTTGCCCGGCCAGGGGTTCTGGAGAAAGACGGCCCCGTGCTCGCGGGCAATGGCCTCGGTGCGGTCGGTGCTGAAAGAGTCCACCACCAGGATGCGATCGCAAAAGGAAAGGGAGTCGAGACAGGCGGCAAAAAGACGCTCGCCGTTCAGGGTGATGATGATCGCGGTGATGGACGTTCGTGGTTCCATGCAGGCGGGCGGGTTAAAGCGAAAAGGGGGAGAAAATCTCCCCCCTTGTAGCGTGAAGCGTTCCCCAATTCAAGGGAAAAGGCTATTCCGCGCCCAGTTGCAGGCGG
Source organism: Mailhella sp. (assembly GCA_031552135.1). Lineage (GTDB taxonomy): Bacteria > Desulfobacterota > Desulfovibrionia > Desulfovibrionales > Desulfovibrionaceae > Mailhella. The sequence goes on along the minus strand of JAVBMS010000032.1, from coordinate 22,752 downwards.
GTGAAACGCCCGATGGTGACGTTCTCGCCCGTGCTGGAAATGACGTCGTTGAGCAGGTCGCGCACGGTGAGCTTGTCGTCGCGGATGTAGGCCTGCTCCAGCAGGCACACGTCCTTGTAGTACTTTTTAACCGCGCCGTCGGCGATTTTGTCGATGATGTTGTCGGGCTTGCCTTCTTCTTTGGCCTTCTGGCGGTAAACTTCGCGCTCGCGCTCCACCAGGGCGGCGTCAAGGTCTTCCGGAGCCACGGCGATGGGAGCGGCGGCGGCGATCTGCATGGCCACGTTCTTGGCGAATTCCTGGAACTTTTCGCCGCGCGCCACGAAGTCGGTCTCGCACTTCACTTCCACAAGCACCGCGATTTTATTGTTGCTGTGGACGTAGCTGCCGATCACGCCTTCGGACGTGGCGCGGTCGGCGCGCTTGGCGGCTTTGGAAAGGCCCTTCTGGCGCAGCCAGTCGACGCCCTTTTCGAGGTCGCCGGCGCATTCTTCAAGCGCCTTCTTGCAATCCATCATGCCCGCGCCGGTTTTATCGCGCAGCTCTTTGACCATGGAAGCGCTGATATTCATGAACAAACTCCGTCAGGTTGAATTATTCGCCAGCGGCCGCGGCCGCGGGTTCCTCGACTTCCGGGGCTTCCGGGGCGGCGGCCGGAGCGGCGGCGGCCGGAGCGGCGGCGGCCTTTTGCAGGAAGGCTTCGGGGTCGTCGCTCTTTTCCTTGCGCATGGCCGCGCCCTCAAGGCAGGCTTCCGCCATGGCGTTGACAAAGAGCTTGATGGCGCGGATGGCGTCGTCGTTGCCGGGAATGATGTAGTCCACGACGTCGGGGTCGCAGTTGGTGTCGGTGACGGCCACGATCGGGATGCCCAGCTTGCGGCATTCCTTGACGGCGATTTCTTCGCGGTGCGGGTCGATCATAAAGGCGAGCTGCGGCAGGTGATCCATGTCCTTGATGCCGCCGAGCGTGGCGTTGAGCTTGTCAAGCTCGCGCTGGAAGCTGAGGATTTCCTTTTTCTGGTAGCGGTTGACCGTGCCGTCGGCAAACATGGCTTCGAGCTTCTTGAGGCGCTCGATGCTCTTCTGGATGGTGACGAAGTTGGTCAGGGTGCCGCCCATCCAGCGATTGGTGACGTAGGGCTGCTCCGCGCGGGCCGCCTCGGCGGCCATGGCTTCCTGCGCCTGGCGCTTGGTGCCGATGAACAGCACCTTGCCGCCGCGCGCCACGGTTTCGACAAGCTTGTCGTGCGCGGTGCGGAACAGTTTGACCGTCTGCTGGAGGTCGATAATATGGATGCCGTTGCGCGCGCCAAAGATGTAGGGGCGCATTTTGGGATTCCAACGGCGGGTCTGGTGGCCGAAGTGAACCCCGGTTTCCAGCATCTGCTTCATGCTGACATAGGCCATGATGAACTCCAATCGGGTTTGACAACCACCCCGGCCCTGGCTTTTTCACCCCTTGCGCCGATCGCTTGGGAACCCTGAGCCGCTGCCGGAGTGTGATGATGAAAGAACAAAAGTTTCTATACTTGTTTGCCGGCAAAGGCAAGTCTTTCCGCGCCAAAATCCTGATTTCCGCCCTTTCCGTTCCTTGCGGAACCGTTGCGCGGGCCGCGTGCGCCGTTCCGGCTCTTCCGCCTTGATCTTCTCAGGGTTCTATGTCATGCCGAGCCTGTCCCGCCCCGCGCGACGGCGCCCCCCGATCCGCCGCGCGGATATAGCGCGCGTAACATCGCGATTTTCTTATGATCGCCGGGAATAATTCCGTAATTTTTAAGGATTTTCATGACGGCACAACAAACCAAGCGTTCCGCCCTGGCTCCGCGCGTCGTCACCGGCGCGTTCCTTCTGGTTCTTTTGCTGGCCACCTGGTACATCGGCGGCGTGGCGGTGCTCGCGCTGGCCGTGCTGGTGGTGGCGCTGGCCCAATGGGAATTTTTCGGCATGTTCCTGCCCTACGGCTACAGCAACAGGCCCAAAATCATGGGCGTCGCCGTCAGCGCGCTGTTTCTGACGCTGACCTTCTTTTTGGACTATATGCCCACGCAGCGCGGCGCGCGGCTGATCATGACGCTGCTGCCGCTGTGCCTGCCCTTCCTGCTGGCCGCTTACGCGCTGGCCGGCTGGAACTCCGAACGCGCCCGGCGGCGTCTTTTTGAGATCGCCATCCTGCTCGGCGGCTTTATTTACATCACGCTGCTGACCGTGCCGGTTTTGTCCTACATCCGGCCCGAACAGCTTTTGATCATCGCCGTGCCGGTTTTTTCGGACATCACCGCCTATTTTGTGGGCACCAAGTTTGGCAGGCACAAAATCTGGCCCTCGGTCAGCCCCAAGAAAAGCGTGGAAGGCGCGATAGCCGGCCTTGGCGGCGCGGTGCTGGCCAGCACGGGCGTGGCCGTGATCACGGGCGCGCACGACCTGATCTGGTTTGTGCCCATGGGCATCTTTTTGGGCGTTATGAGCCAGTTTGGCGATTTTTTTGAATCCGCGCTCAAGCGCACCGTGGGCATCAAGGATTCCGGCGTGCTTTTGCCGGGCCACGGCGGCGTGCTTGACCGCATTGACAGTTGGCTGTTCTCCTGCGGGGCGTACGCCATTTTCTGCTTCTTCACGCCCCCGCTCTGGTCATAACGGATTCCGCATGACGGACTACATCAGCCGGTTGACCGCGCCCGCCCCCGCCTGGCCCCGCCGCCTGGCGATCATGGGCAGCACCGGCTCCATCGGCCGCAACGCGCTGCGCGTGGTGGAAAGCCAGCCGGACGCCTTTGTGGTCGCGGCGCTGGCCGCTGGCCGCAACCTGACGCTGCTGGCCGAACAGGCCGCCCGCTGGCGTCCGCCGTATCTGGCGATCCAGAGCGAGGCCGACGTGGACGCCCTGCGCCGCCTGCTGCCCACGGGCTACGGCCCCGTTATCCTTTCCGGCCCCTCCGGCTACGAGCGCCTGGCCGCTCTGGACGGGAAAGACGGCGCGGACATGACGCTTTCGGCCCAGTCGGGCGCGGCGGGCCTGCGGGCCACCGTGGCCGCCGCAGCGGCCGGAAAAATCGTCTGCCTGGCCAACAAGGAATCGCTGGTTGTGGCGGGCGCGCTGCTGCGGGCCGTCTGCGCCCGCTCCGGCGCGGTCATCCTGCCGGTGGATTCCGAGCACGGCGCGCTGTTCCAGTGCCTTGCGGGACGCCGGCCGGGCGATGTCGCCCGCCTGATCCTCACGGCTTCCGGCGGCCCGTTCCGGGGCCGCAGCAAAGACGACCTGCGCCGGGTCACGCCCGGGGACGCCCTGCGCCACCCCAACTGGAGCATGGGCGCGAAAATCACCATCGACTCCGCCACGCTCATGAACAAGGGCCTGGAAGTGATCGAGGCCTGCCATTTGTACGGCATGCCGCCGGACGCGGTGGACGTGCTGGTGCACCCGCAATCGATCGTGCATTCGCTGGCGGAATTTTGCGACGGCTCGCAGCTTGCCCAGCTCGCCGCGCCCGACATGCGCCTGCCCATCGCGGCCACGCTTTTCTGGCCCGACATGCCGAAGCGCCCGATCATCCCCTTGCTTGACCTGGCAAAAGCGGGCACATTGACGTTTGAGGCGCCGGACAACGAGGCCTTCCCCTGCCTCGGCCTTGCCCGCGACGCCCTGGCCACGGGCCGCGCCGTGGAATTGAACGCGGCCAACGAAGTGGCCGTGGCCTGTTTTTTGGCCGGCGACATCGGCTTTCTCGACATCCCCGCCCTGGTGGCCGATGCCGTGCAGGCCGCGCCGCCCCGCCACGACGCCGACCCCCTGCCCGGCGGCGACGTGGAAGCCGCCCTGCTGGCCCTGGAGGCCAGAGATACCTCTGCCCGCCGCCGCGCGGAACGCTGGCACGCCTGAACCTATGGACTTTTCCACCATTTTTTCCGCCTGGGACTCCGCCCTCGCCATCATCCTGGTGTTCGGCGGCCTTATTTTTGTGCATGAACTGGGTCACTTTCTCGCCAACCGGGCCATGGGCATCGGCGTGGTCACGTTTTCGCTCGGCATGGGCCCCAAGCTGTGGGGCTTCAAGCGCGGCAAAACCGAGTACCGCATCTCCTGGTTTCCTGTGGGCGGTTTTGTGGCCGCCGCCGGAGAATACAGCGACGAAATCGAGGAACTCGGCTTCACTCCCGATGAAGTCGCGTCCAGCCGCCCGCCCCATCAGCGCCTGATCATGGCCTTTGCCGGGCCGTTCGCCAACCTGCTGACCGCCTGGCTGATTTACTGGGGCGTTACCGTGGTCATGGGCCTGCCCGTGGCCCTGCCCGAACTCGGCGCCATACGGGCGGGCAGCCCCGCCGCCGTGGCCGGCCTGCAAAGCGGCGACCTCGTCACTTCCATCGACGGCACGCCCGTGAACGCCTGGGAGCAAATTCCCCGCATGGTGGGCGAATCCGCGGGCCGCGAAATCGTTGTGACGCTGCGGCGCGGCGCGGAGGAACTGAGCGTGCCGCTTACGGCCGAGCGCTCCACGCGCGTCAACATGTTCGGTGAAGAGGAGAGCGCCTGGCTGATCGGCGTCCAGGCCTCGGGCAAGGAGCGCTACGAAGAAACGGGCTTTTGGCAGTCCGCCGGGCTGGCGCTCAGGCAAACCTGGTTTGTGATGGACATGACGCTGACCGGCCTCAAAAAGCTTGTCACCGGCTCGGTGGCGGCCGACAACGTGGGCGGCCCGATCATGATCGGCCAGATGCTGGCCGAGCAGGCCAAGGTGGGCCTGGTGCCCCTTTTGATGCTGGCCGCGCTGATCAGCGTCAACCTGGGGCTTTTGAACCTGCTGCCCGTGCCGGTGCTGGACGGCGGCCTCATCCTTTTCTGCCTGATCGAAATGATCATCCGCCGCCCCGTGCCGGAAAAAGTGCAGGAATACGCCATGCGCTTCGGCGTGGCGCTCTTGATCCTGCTCATGGTCTTCGCCACGTTCAACGACATCATGCGCTGGTTCTCATGAGCGGCGCTTTGACGCTTGTGCTGAACACGGCGGAAAAGCGCGTCCAGTTTCTGCTGTGCCGCGAAGGCGACATCCTGTGCGCCGAAGACTGGCTGGCCCGGCGCGGCGGCACCGAACTGCTGGCCCCGGCGCTGGATCGGGCCTGCGCGGCGCTGGGCGCGGAGCCTTCCGCCATCGCGCGCGTGGCCTGCGTGGCGGGGCCGGGCGGCTTTACCGGCCTCCGGCTGGGCCTGGCCACGGCCTCGGCTCTGGCGCGGGCCAACAATGCGGCCCTCGCCGGCCTGGACTATCTGGAATGCCTGGCCGCCAGCGTGCCCGCCGCGCCCGGCGAACGGCTGCTGGTGGCCGTGCTGGCCCGGCAGGGCTGGGCCTACAGCGGCGTGTGCCGCGCGCGGGAAGACGGCCCGCCGCGCCTTGAGGGCGGCATTGCCCTTATGTCCCTCACGGAAACCCCCGTTTCCGCCCCGGCCGGCATCGCCTACGCGCTGGGCAGCGGCCTGAGCGCGGCGCGCGATCATTTCGGGCGCTTTTTGCCCTGCGCGCGGCTGCTGCCGCCGGCCTTCGACCAGCCCTCCCCGGCGGCGCTCCTCGCCGTGGCGAACGCGGCCAGCTTTGGGGCCGAGCGCGACATCGCGCCCCGCTACCTGCGCGACTGCGACGCCGTGGAAAATTTGGGCGACATCGCCGCCAGACGCGGCCTCGACCCCCAGGCCGCCCACGCCCGCCTCAACGCGCTGCTCCAGCGCTGAATTTAACATTTCCCCCTATTCCTCCCGCCGTATCGTGCCGATAACACCGGCAGACGAGCCTTGTTCCGCCTCCGGCGGCACGGCGCGCCCGCGAAAAAATCCTGCCTTGGCATCGGGCTTGCAAACCCGCAGATGACAATCATCATGTCCGGCAAATTTTTCCGACGAGGGTACTGATATGGCTGGCACAATATCCGGCGGCATCAACTTCCAGGGCCTTGGCTCGGGAACCGACTTCGCCGCGATGATCACCAAGCTGAAGTCGGTCGAGTCCATCCCCAAGCAGCGCATGGAAGTCTGGAAGACGGAATGGTCTGTGCGCGTCAGCGCGTTCCAGGAAATCATGACCGTGATGCAGGAGGCCAAGAGCGCGCTTGCGGCCTTTTCCACCATGGATCAGATGCTCTCGCGCACGGTGGACAGCTCGGTTTCCAGCGTGGCCACGGCCACGGCCAACTCCAAGATCGAAGAAGGCGTGTATTCGATCAACGTCCTCTCGCTGGCCCGTTCCGCCATTTTCAGCAACAGGCAGGTTTTTGCCGCCAAGGATCAGAAGATCAACGAAAGCGGCGCCGCGCAAAGCTTCAACTATACTTACAAGGGCGTCACCCGCGAGCTTTCGGTGGCCAACGGCGCCACGCTGGAGCAGCTGGTCAGCATGGTCAACAACGACGGCGCCAATCCCGGCGTCCGCGCCACGCTGATCAAGAGCGGAACCGGCTATGTGTTCCAGATTCAGGGCAAGGACACCGGCGCGGAAGCCTCGCTGAGCGTTGAATCCTCCCTGTCCGCCTTTGACAGCGCGCCGCAGTTTTCCGGCCGCCAGCTTTCGATCAACAACACCGGCGCGGACGGAACCTATACTTACAGCTACAAGGGCAAGCAGCAGAGCATCGCCATACCCGACGGCATGACGGCCAATGAATTCGTGGCCGCCGTCAACGCCCGCTCCGGCACAATGGGCGTCACGGCCAGCCTGGTGCAGCAGGGCTCGGACTACGTTGTGCAAATGCGCGACGCCGCCACCCAGCAGATCGTCACGGTGCCGGCCTCCACGGACGTGGCCGCGCTGGGCGCGCTTTCCGGCTTTGGCGCCGGGCAGGTCGTCAACAGTTCCAGCACGCCGCAGCTCTACAAATACACCTACCAGGGCACGGAGCACACGCTTACCGTGGCCGCCGGCGCAACCATCGAGCAGTTCATCGCCCAGTTCAACGCCCAGGCCAACCCGCTCGGCCTGCAAGGCGGCCTGGACGGCAGCGGCAAATTCCAGGTGACCGTACAGGACGCGGCGCTGACCGCGAGCGGCTCGCCCGGTGATCCCATGACGCTTTCCTACACCGACGGCGACGGCGTGGATCACACGATCAACGTGCCCGACGGCACGACGCTGAAGGGGCTGGTGGGGCTGTTCAACGCCCAGGCCGGGAGTTCGGGCCTGCACGCGGCGCTGGAGGACGACGGCGGCGGCAACATGTCGTTCATCGTGCGCGACGCGGGCGGCGCCGACGTGACCGCCTCGCTCAACCTTGGCGGCAACATCACCAATTTGAGCGGCACGGCGCTTGGCCCCATGCCCGTGGCCCTGCCCGCCGCGACCACGCTTGCCGGGCTGGGCGGCATGTCCGCCTTTTCCGGCAGGGCGCTGCCGGTCAACAACACCGGCGCCGATCAAACCTACAGCTTCACCTACGGCGGACAGACGCGCTCCTTCAACGTGCCCGCGGGCACGACCATGGACGGCTTTGTCTCCCTGTTCAACACCAGCGCCGCGGGCCTGGACATCACGGCCTCCGTGCGCGCCACGGGCTCGGGCTACGAAATCCAGATGACCAACGCCGCCGGGCAGAGCGTGCGGCCCGAAACCGTGACCACCGGCATGAACCTGGTGCGCGGCACGGCGGACAACTGGTACGTCTCGCAGGCCACGGACGCCCGCTTTACGCTGAACGGCTGGGATCAGGAATTCACCTCGGCCAGCAACAGCCTGACGGAAGTGATCGACGGCCTGAACATCACGCTCAAGGGCACGGGCGAAACGCAACTGGTGGTCGGCACCGACATGGCGGCCCTCAAGGAAAACATCAAGAGCGTGGTGGACGCCATGAACTCCGTCCGCGCCAAGATCAAGGAACTGACCAAGTACGACAAGGACAAGGAAACCAAGAACCCGGAAATTGACGAGGCAAGCGGCGTGCTGCGCCTGGCTTCGCAGTTTACCTGGCAGAAGGGTTCCGTCCTGACGGGCAACTACGGCGTGCAGCTGCTCACCACCCGCCTGCAGAACGTCACCAGTTCGCGCGGGCAGGGCTATGTGCCGCGCTCCGACGCCATGGACGCCTTCAACGACATGTTCACCTCGCTGGGCCAGATCGGCATCAGCACCGTGACGGACGAAAGCGACCCCGAATTCGGCCTGCTGCGCATTGACGACGTTAAGCTGGACGCGGCTCTGGCCAAGGATCTGCGCGGCGTGGCGGAACTTTTTTCCGCCAACAAGCAGGCCGCCACCGGCTCGTCCGACTTTACCGTGGCCTCCGTGGGCACCCGGGCCAAGGCCGGGGTGTACGACGTGACGTACGACGTGGATCCCGCCACCAAGCAGGCGATCAACGTGCGCATCAACGGCGCGCTGGCCCATAGCGACTCGGCCTACCCCGGCCGCTGGACGGTGGGCGACATGAACAACGACGCCGTGGGCCTGGCCATCCAGTTTTCCGGGGCGGATCTTGACCCCGCGGGCGGCCCGTATACGGACACCGTGCGCATCAAGGACGGCAAGGTCAACGAAATGATCGGCCAGTTGACGGCCGAACTGCAACCCGTGCTCAAGAACGTCGAAAGCCAGAACGGCGAGTACCTCAACGCCAGGGCCGGCGCCCTGCCCCTGCTCGTCGACAACTACCAGACCATCATGAAGAACATCGACAAGAAAATCACGCGCGAGACCGAGCGCATCAGCCAGTGGGAACGGCGCATGAAGCTGAAGTTCTCCCGGCTGGACTCGCTGCTGGCCCGCTACAACCAGCAGATGCAGTCGGATGCGGCCTCCTTCGCCAAGCTTAACGGCGGCGAATAAAAGCATTTTCTTGCCAACGCGATCAGAGGAGTTTTCCATGCAGAATGTGGCGTATGCCTACAAACAATCGCAGGCCGGAACCATGGGCCAGGGCGAAGTCATCCTGATGCTTTTCGACGGCGCGCTGCGCTTTCTGGCCCAGGCCCGCGAAAAGATCGAGGCAAAGGACTACGCGGCCAAGGGCGTGCTGATTTCCCGCGCCATGGACATCGTCCATGAGCTGGACAGCAGCCTGAACATGGAGGCCGGGGGCGAGCTGGCCCAAAACCTGCACAACCTCTATTTTTTGTGCACCACGCGCCTGCTCCAGGCCAACATGAAGCTCGACCTGGACAAACTGGACAGCGTAACCGGCATCCTCAACGGGCTGCGGAGCGCGTTCTCCCAGGCCATGGCCGCGCCGGAAGCGCAGGTTGCCTGCCAGCAGCTCGACGCCAAACACGCCGGGCAAAATGGAACGCCCCGGCCGATCACCGTCAGCGCCCATCTGCCCGGCAGCGCGCCGCGCGGCGTCGCGGGGCTGATGTACGGCCAGCAGGAAGCCGCGGCCTCCGCAACCCCTGGGCCCGCCGCGCCGCAACCGGCAGTGGCGGCCGCGCCCGGCGCTCCGCAGGCGCTGTCCGTCACGCCCGCCGCCCCGGCGGCTCCGGCAGCGCCGCTGTCCGGCGGCTTCGCCGCCCGGCGCCTGAGCCAGTACGGCAAACTCGGCGGGTAAACGCGCACATTCCGGCACCATGCCAAACGCCCCCGTTTCCGGCCGGAAGCGGGGGCGTTGCACGTTGTTTAGAGCATTTTACTCTTGAAATAGTGCACAGCCGAGACACGATATCTATGCTGTCGCTATCCGTACGCCGCTTTGCGGCTACGGCTACCGCGTTCTGCCGCTTAAGTTTCACGCCTCCGCCGGCGCTTTACGCCGCGAGTGAATCGCGGCTACGCCGGCTTCGCGGCGGAACCTCGCTCCGCTCAGTTCCGCGAGCATTTCAAAGTTGAAATGCTCTAGGCGTTCTCCAGGCAGCTCAGCCTAGAATTCTTCCTCAAAGATCTGGTACACCGGCGCTCCTTCGGCCTGTTTCGGGAATCTTACCCCGCCCAGGGCGGCGAGCGTCGGCGCCACATCAATTTGCCGGATGATGCGATCCGTCTTGAAGTTCTTTTTGATCCCCTGCCCGGCGGCGACGAAGATAGGAGACACCGAGGTGCTGGCTTCGCCCAGGGAGGTGGAGAGGCTGTCGGCGTGATCCCACTGGTAGCCTTCCGCCATGAAGTAGACGATATCGCCCGATTCAGGGCCGCCCAGGCCAAAGTGCACGGCGTCCCTGTTCCGCACGGCCAGCGCGATCACGCGTTTGCCCGTCTTGGGATGGCGGTAGCCATAGAGGCGGGTTATGATCTCTTCCTCCACCTCGTACTGGTCTTTCGGATCCACAATGCCGTGCTCGTCCCGTCCCTTCAGGTTTACATAGATATGCGTTTCGCGCTGGGCAACGGCCAGGGTATGTTCCCAGTCGATTTCAGGCAGCCGGTTCCCCTTTGCGTCACGCTTCACCCTGGTCAGGCCAAGCTCTTCCATAAGGCCGGTGCTGATGCCCATGACGTCGCCCATCAGCAGGAAGTCGTGCTTCGAGCAAACCTGGGCATGGTCGGACGTGATGATAACCGCCCAGCCTTCATCAAGATATTTGACAAAGTGACCCAGATACCAGTCGGCCTGGATGTAGAGGTCTTCCATGAATTGGCAATACTTTTCAGGAGGCAGCTTGTTGTAGCCCTTGTCCGTCATATAGCGGATAAACATATGCTCCTGAAGGTCGATGCTGTGGAGGTGGGAAACGATAGCTTCCACGCCGTGGTTATCGATCAGGCTCGTGAGCGCTTTCGCCTGCCATCTCGCATTGACATACCAGTTGTCCAGCATGACGGCGCTGATCAGCTCTTCGCTCTGCTGGCCGAGCATGGAGGTGGGGGGCGCATAGCCCGCGCTCTCGACAACCCAGTCATACACCTGGGCGGGGAAGAAGCACTTGCGGACATCCGTTTCCATCGCGGCGGAAATGTAAATCTTCAGCTGCGTTCCGTCCGGCGTCAGCTCAAGAAGCTTCATATTACGGACGGCGCTCACCCTCTTGTCCTTGCGGATGCCTTCGTCCTCAATGCTGTCCACGAGTTTGCCCAGGGGCAGAACCGCCAGCGGCTTCGTTTCCTTCTTGCTTTTGTAGACGGCGACCTTGTCGTACACGCCTTTTTCGTTCTGGAGCACGAGGCACGGGCGGCGCAGCAGTCCGCCGGACAGGAGCATGGTGATTTCTTTGGCGCCGGCGGGGGCGTCGGCCCAGTCCGTTGCCGGTTTGATGGGAGACTGCGTGACGTTGATGGCCGCGTCCGGCGTGGCGATGACGCTGCCGGGGCCCTTGTCCAGAATGATGTTGTGCGTGTCCAGCGAGGTGGTGATGTCTTCGAGGCCCACTCCCCTCGCGGCTTCGTCAATATCCATGCCGGTAATGGAGCAGGGGGTGGCGGCGTTTTCACTCAGGTTCTTGAAGAACGTCGGCTCTTTAATAGCCGTGCTGGCGCCCAGCATGGTTTCGCCGTCAAACTGGCCGAAGCTCATGCCCACGGAACCGGGGCTGGTGCCGTCCACAACATACAGATTGGGATTCTGCGAGGTAGGAGGCCAGGCGCATCCGGGCCAATGCCAGACAAGCGTTTTTTTGCCCGCCTCGGCAAAGCAGTCCCACACGCGTTCCGCTTTGCAGGTTGAAGAATCAAGGCTGTACCTGATCCAGTCCAGGCCCTTGGGGCTGGCAACGTCAAAACCCGTAACGCCATGCACGTTGGCGTAGCATCCCGTGGCCAGGGTTGCCCACATGGGGGGCGTAACCGTGGGGTGCCCGCCTAAAAGAACGAGATCGTCGCGGCAAGAACCGCGATCGATAAATTTTTTCAAATTCGGCATTTTTCCTTCGTCCAGGTATTTTTTCGCCAGCCGCGGGTCAAAGCCGTCAATACCGAGAACCATGACTTTTTCTGCAATTGCGGGACGCTTCGGCTTAGTCATCATCCTTCTCCTTTTTGAATAAAAGTACCCCTCGTCCTGCGAAGGGCATCCGCACCATGTGGATGCCGGGCGAGGCAGGCATTTGGTGTGACATATACATTGTATTGAACCATTTTTCACAAAACTATCTATGCTCACCGTCATTCCTCAGGAAAACCGCTGCTTCCTCCTTGCGTTGCTGCCGTGAAAAGCGCGCCATTCCGGGCCCCGGTGGATCGGAAAGGCCGATGAGAATTTACCTACCCGCAATGATAAATAAAGACAAGTCCCCGGGACTTGTGCCGGATTTCCTTGCCTGGAGCGGCAAAACGGCTTTTACGCTTCTGGTGGCGCTGTTGGCTGTATCGCGCCGGAGCGGGGCCAAATTGCCCAAAACAGAAAAAGGACTTGCGGCTTTCACCGTAAGTCCTCAAATTTCTGGTCGGGATGAAAGGATTTGAACCTTCGACCCCCTGAACCCCATTCAGGTGCGCTCCCAGACTGCGCTACATCCCGACATCCGCCGAAGGAAACCTGGAGCTCTTGTGCAGGATTGAACTGCAGACCTCGTCCTTACCAAGGACGCGCTCTACCGACTGAGCTACAAGAGCGTTCCCCATCAGCGAAGTGCTTAATTAGCAAGGAGCCTACGCAGCGTCAAGCGCGAAATGGCGTTTTCCGCCGCCTTGCCCATTTTTCCCGCGTTCGCCGCGTCCGGACGCCTGCTACGCCTTGGCCGCGGCGCGGAGCAGGCGCTGCGCCAGCGCGCGGGAATCATGATCCAGCTTGCGCGTCAGAGCTTCGGAAAGGCCCGCGCCCCGGCACACGGCGTCCTTCCTGCCGCGCGCCAGCAAATCGGCCGCGTCCTCGGGCGAGCGCGCGTTGCTGCCCCAGACCAGCGGAACCTCAAAGCGCTCCACCAGGCGCGCCACATGGGCGTTGGCCAGGCCGTGGCGGGGGCAGGAGGTCAGCTCAAGCGCCACGCCCTTTTCCGCCGCGTAGGCGGCCGCCTGTTCGTCGATCAGGCCGGGGTGGGCCAGGATGTCAACCCCGGCTTCCACGGCCGCGAAATTGACGCCCGCGTCCATGCCGCCTGCGCCGCTTGCCCCCGGCAGCGTGTCCGCCAGCGTTTCGCCGTGGGCCAGCACCAGCTCGGCCCCGGCTTCCCGCGCCCGGCGCGTGTAATCCGGCAGCAGGGCGGGCGGAGTGTGCACCAGTTCCACGCCGAGGAAGGCGTCGATGTCGCGGCACAGGGCAAGTTCGCGGATTTGGGCGCGCAGGGGGAGCAGCGGGGGGAGGGCGGCCGCGCCGTCAACGCGCAGGATAAGCCCCACGGCCCGGCATCCGGCCAGCGCGGCGAGGCGCAGGGCTTCGGCGGGCAAGAGCGCGGCGGGGCCGAAGCCGATATGGATGTGGAAATCGATCACAGGGTTGCCTCGGGGTGCTTTAGAGCATTTCAACTTTGAAATGCTCACGGAACTGAGCGTAGCGAGGTTCCGCCGCGAAGCCGGCGTAGCCGCATCGGGCTGTCTTCATCCGTACGCCTCGCAAGCTCGGCAACGGCTGAAGCGATTCACTCGCGGCGTTATCGATGCTGTCGCTATCCGTAATGCTCCTGCGTCGCATAACGGCTCGCGCAAGCGACGGCGGAGGCGTGAAACTTGGGCGACAGAACATCGTGTCTAGGCTGTGCACTATTTCAAAGTTCATCTGCTTTAAGGCGCGTCCCGCCCGAGACCGCAAGCGGACAGGGGCGGGACGGCGTGATGGCGTTGCGCGGACGGCTATTTGGGGCGGTTGTCGATAACGCGCACCGCTTTGCCTTCCGAGCGCTCGATCGAGCGCGATTCCACCAGGCGCACCTTGGCGCTGACGCCGAGGAATTCCTTGATGGCTTTCTGGATGCTCTTTTCGCGATACTGGAGGTCTTTGATGGTGTCGGAGAAATTGGTGGCGTCCACTTCCACCCGCACTTCCACCACGTCCAGCGGGCCTTCGCGGGAGACGATGATCTGGTAGTGGGGGGAAACACCCTCGGTTTCGAGCAGGATGGCCTCGATCTGCGACGGGTAGACGTTGACGCCCCGGATGATGAGCATGTCGTCGGAGCGGCCGGCGATGCGCTGGAGCTTGTAGAACGTGCGCCCGCAGGCGCAGGGGCTGGCGTCGATGCTGGTGATGTCGCGGGTGCGGTAGCGCAGCAGCGGGATGCCTTCCTTGGTCAGGGTGGTCAGCACCAGTTCGCCGCGCTCGCCGAGCGGCAGCTGCTCGCCGGTGAGCGGATCGATGATTTCGGCCAGGAAGTGGTCTTCCTGAATGTGCATCCCGTTTTTGGCCGTGGCGCATTCCATGGCCACGCCGGGGCCCATGACTTCGGAAAGGCCGTAGATGTTGAGCGCGTCGAGGTCGAGCTTCTGCTCCACGTCGCGGCGCATTTCCTCGCTCCAGGGTTCCGCGCCGAACACGCCGATGCGCAGGGGCAGATCGTGAAAGTCGATGCCCTGTTCCTGCGCCGCCTCATAGAGGTGCAGGGCGTAGGACGGCGTGCAGCAGATGGCGGTGGCTCCGAAGTCGCGCATCAGTTGCACCTGGCGCTTGGTGGAGCCGCCGGACATGGGGATGGCCGTGGCGCCGAGGCGCTCCACGCCGTAGTGCAGGCCGAGGCCGCCCGTAAACAGGCCGTAGCCGTAGGCGATGTGGATGGTGTCGTTGGCGGTGAGGCCGGTCATGGCCAGCGAGCGGGCCACGCAGTCCGACCAGTTGTTGATGTCCCTGCGCGTGTAGCCCACCACCGTCGCCTTGCCCGTGGTGCCGCTGGAGGCGTGCAGGCGCACGATATTTTCCTTGGGCATGGCAAAAAGCCCAAACGGAAAATTATTGCGCATATCCTGCTTTTCGGTAAAGGGCAGATAGCGCAGATCGCTGAGGCGGCGGACGTCTTCGGGCCGGAGGCCCGCTTCGTCGAAGCGGTGCCGGTAAAAGGGCACGGTGGCGTACAATTTGGCGCACAAGCTTTGCAGGCGGCGCAGTTGCAGCGCTTCCAGTTCTTCCCTGGGCAGGGTTTCCAAATCGGGTTGGAACATCATGAGGCACATTCTCCTTGTTGAGCCTGACACGTCTTGTTGCTTGCCCCATTTTTTTTTCAGGGTCAAGGAGCCCCTGCCGTTTGCCCTGTAGGGGGGAATGGAGTACAAACAAAAAGTGTTAACCATTACGTTTGCGAGAGGCGCATGACCGAAAAGAAATACTCGCCGTTGCCGGCCCGCGAAAAAGCGGGCGCCGTCCTGGCCTGGCTGGAAGAACATAAAGCCCGCGACGTTGTCGCCCTTGATCTTGGCGGGATAAGCCCGTTGACCGACGTGATCGTTATCGTGTCGGCCTCCTCGGTGCGCCATGCCCAAAGCCTGGCCGACGGCCTGATGGCCCTGTGCGCGCAGGAGAATTACGAATTTTTCCGTCTGGAAGGCTATCAGGCCGGCTTGTGGATTCTGGCCGACCTTAACGATATTGTGGTGCATATCTTTCAGGAGCCCACGCGCGAGCTGTACCAGCTCGAAACGCTGTGGCGCAACGCTTTGCCTCTGCACCAGGCGGATCTGGCCAAGGCGGAGGAAGGCGCATGACCTCCGCCGCGCATGCCTCGCTTACGCCGACGCTGCTGCTGATCCTGGACGGCTACGGGCTGGCCCCGACCGGGCCGGGCAATGCGGCCACGCTGGCCAGCAGCCCGTTTTTGAAATCGCTGCTGGCCGCGCCGGGCGTTACGTCGCTCGCGGCCTCCGGCCGGGCGGTGGGCCTGCCCGAAGGTTTCATCGGCAATTCGGAAGTGGGGCACCTGAACATCGGCGCGGGCCGCGTCGTGTATCAGGACATGACCCGCATCGACGTGGCGGTGGAAAACGGCGAGCTGCTGCGCAACCCCGCTTTGCTTGAGCTGTGCGCGGCCACCCGCGCGCGGGGCGGGCGTCTGCATGTTCTCGGCCTTTTGTCCGACGGCGGCGTCCACAGCCACATCAACCATGTGCGCGCCCTGCTGCGCCTGGCGCGCGAGCAGAACCTGCCCGCGCTGGTGCACGCCTTTCTGGACGGCCGCGACACGTCGCCGACGTCCGGCGCGGGCTATGTGCAAAGCCTGCAAGGCTCGCTGGGCGACGGCGCGCGCCTGGCCACGCTGTGCGGGCGCTATTACGCCATGGATCGCGACAACCGCTGGGAGCGGGTGGAGCAGGCCTGGAACCTGCTGGTTCACGGCCGGGGCGAACGCGTGGACGACCCTGTGGCCGCGCTTCACGCCGCCTACGCCGCCGGGGAAACCGACGAATTCATCAAGCCGCGCCTGGCGCTGGATGCGGCCGAAGCCGCAATCCGCGACGGGGACGGCGTTTTCTTTTTCAACTTCCGGGCCGATCGTGCGCGGGAGATGACGCACGCCTTCGTGGACGCCGAATTTTCCGCCTTCGCGCGGGGCAGGACGCCCGAACTCGCGGGGCTGGTCACCATGACGGCCTACGACGCCGCGCTTGACGTGCCCGTGGCCTTTGCCAGGGACAACCTGCCCCGGACGCTGGGCAGCGTGATCGCGGGCCTGGGCCTCAAGCAACTGCGCATTGCGGAAACCGAAAAATACGCGCACGTCACCTACTTTTTCAACGGCGGCCGGGAAGAAGCCTTTGCCGGGGAGGAGCGCATCCTCGTGCCCTCGCCCAAGGAGGTGCCCACCTACGACCTCAAGCCCGAAATGAGCGCGGCCGAAGTGACGGACAAGCTGTTGGCCGCCTGGCAAAGCGGGGAGTATGCCTTTGCGGTGTGCAACCTGGCCAATCCCGACATGGTGGGCCATACCGGCGTTTTGCCCGCCGCGATCAAGGCCTGTGAAGTGGTGGACGGCTGCGTGGCCCGCATTGTGGAAACGGTGCTGGCCTCCGGCGGCAGGGTGTTTTTGACGGCCGACCACGGCAACGTGGAAGAAATGCTGGACGCCCACAACAAGCCCCAGACCGCCCACTCCATGAACCGTACGCCTTTCCTGGCCCTGGAGCGGGGCTGGACTATCGCGCTGGCCGGCGACGGCAAGCTGGGCGATATCGCCCCCACCATACTTGAACTCTGGGGCGTGGCGCGGCCGGAAGAAATGACCGGCCGTTCCCTGCTCGCCGGCCGGGCTCCGGCAGCGGGCCGGGCTCCGGCAGCGGGCCGGGCTCCGGCAGCGGGCTAGCCGCCCGCGTCCGGCGTTTACGCGGCGCTCATCGCGCCTGATCACGCCTTATCGCGCCGTTTATGGCGAAGGAAAACGCATGTTGCAACGCCCCGTTTCGCCTGTGGCCCCGGAAGGGATGGAAGTTCTGTTTTTTTACCGCTGCCCGTTCTGCCGCAGGCAACTGGCTCTTTTGTCCCCCACCCAGCCCGCCATGGCGCAGTGCGACGCCTGCGGCAAGCCGTTTCCCATTTTGCCGGTGGACGGGCGGGGCATTGAGTACATCAAGCTGATCATGAACAACGGCCGTACCGCCGTGGATCCGGATTTTATTTAGCCGGAGCCGCCCTGGCGTGACTTGTCGCGCCTTGCCGTGCTTTGTCGCGGGCCGGTGTTCCGGCATTTTTCCCCACACAAAAAGCCGCAGGCCATGCCCGCGGCTTTTTGTGTGGGAGGGCTTTTTGCCCGTCAGCACTGGGCGTGTTCGAGCAGCCTGTCGCTTTCGCGCATGGCCTGGATGCCAAAGGCCACCAGCACTGGGCCGGCGATAAGGCCCACCGGCCCCAGCACGCTGATGCCGCACAAAATGGAGATCAAAAGCACGGCAAGGGGCGCCTGGATGCCGGTTTTCAGCATATAGGGGCGGATCAGGTTGTCCGAGCCGGCCACCAGAATGATGCACCAGAGCACCAGGCCGATGGCGGCGTAATGGGCGTTGGAAAACCACAGCAGCAGCGCCAGCGGTATCCAGACCAGCGCCGTGCCCACCACCGGCACGACAGCGGCAAAAACCGCCAGCAGGCCCCAGAAGGCGGGTTCGGACACGCCGGTGATCGCGAAGCCGATGCCGCAGAGTATGCCCTGCGCCAGGGCGACAAACAGCATGCCGACAAACACCGCGCGCAGGGCCGAGCGCAGCGCCGCCACAAAGCGCTTCAGCGAGTCTTCCGGCAGGCGGGTGACGCGCAGGGTCACCTTGGCCAGCGTTGGCGCGTAGACCACGGCCAGGGTGGAAAAGATGACGAAAAGCACCACCAGCCACGCGGCCGAAACCGTGCTGCCCGCGATGCCGATGCTGCCGGAAACCAGCGAGCGCAAAAACGTTTCGCCCATTTCGCCGACATGGGTGCTGATTTCGGTAAACCACTCGTTGAAGCCGGGGATTTTGCCGAGCCATTCCTGCGCCAAATCGATATAGTGCTCCAGTTCCGGCGAAATGACCCAGCCCGACGTGCGCCACTGGTCGATCTGGCGCAGGCCGCGCATGATCTGGGGCGCGATCATGATGGTGACCACAATAAAGGGAATGGCCAGGCAGGTGATCAGGCCGAAAACATATGCGGCCACGGCGGCCGGGCGGCTCATGCGGGCGCGCAGCCAGCGGAACAGCGGGCGGGTCAGGCAGGCGACGCAGGCCGCCAGAAAAATGGTGGTGGGGTAGGGGAAGAGCAGTATCAGCCAGGCCGCCAGGGCCAGGAAAGCGAGAATGCGCGGCATGAAATCTCCCATGCGCCTTGAGAGCGGATTAGCTTTGCGGCATCAACGGCCGGGCGGCCGCCGTGGCGGCGGCCCGCCGTTCCGGGCCGGGTTGCGGGCATTGTAGAGGCTGGCATCCACATTGTCGAGCCGTGGCGGGATAGAATTGCCGCTGGCATCGTATTTGCTAATATCGGAGCCATGAAGACCACAGGAAAAATATGCCGTGGAGGTTCCCGTGACGCCGGAATGTGATCGCCTCGCATCCATGTTGTCCGTCAGCATGCCGGATCCCGACCCGGCCCCCCTCCGTCCCGGCGAAGGCCGCATCCTGCCGCTGCCACGCGTCGAACCGCGCATCCTTGCCGATGTGGGCGACGAACTGGACAGGATGCAGGAGCGCATCCTCGCCGACTTGTACGCCCGTATGGACAGGGCGGGCATCAGCCGCGACGAGCGCCTTGTCATCTCGCTGGCCCCTTCCGGCCTGCTGGACGTGGGCGAACACCCGCAGCGGGAGAGCATGCTCGCGATTCTGGACGAGCATCCGGAGCTTGCGGAGCATATGCGCCGCATGGCGGCCCTGGCCCTGACCGAACGCGGCCTGACCGACATCCTGCTGGCCGACGACGTGCTGCACGGCGCGGGGCGGGAAAGCGCGCGCATCTTTCAGGCCAGCCTCAAGGGCCCGCTCTCGCACTTCCATCTGGTGCGGCAATAAGGCCGCCGTTTTTTCAGCCTCCCTTGCATTGCGCGGCCGCATCCGGGCCTGTATACTCGCGGCCATACGCTCTGCCCAAGGAGGCACCTATGTCCGATTCCTTGTCCGACTGTCTGATCGTGTCCGCCAGCGCCCGCCCGCACAGCAATTCCGCCGTCCTGGCCCGGGAAATCCTTAAGGGCGCGGAAAGCGCCGGAGCGCGCGCGGAATTTGTGGATCTCGCCCCGCTGACCATACACGGCTGCCGTGGCTGCATGGCTTGCGCCAAGAGCGGCGTCTGCGTGCAGAAAGACGACATGCAGGCCCTGGACGCCAAGGTGCGCGCGGCGCGCGGCCTGGTGCTGGGCGGGCCGATCTACTGGTTTAACATGAACGCCCAGCTCAAGGCGTTTTTGGATCGCTGTTTCGCCGCGGCCATGAACGGCGGTTTCTCCGGCAAAAAGCTGGCCGCGTTTTTTGTATACGGCGACACGGATCCGCTGAATTCCGGCTGCGTCAACGCCATCCGCAGTTTGCAGGACGTGGCCGCCTACACGAAATGCGAGTGGCTGGGCAGCGTGTACGGCAGCGCCATGGACAGCGGCGTTATGGAGCGCGAAGCCGAGGCTCGCGCCGAGCTTTTCACCCGCGCGCGCGAACTCGGCGTGCTCATGGGCGAGGCCACCCGCCGCTGAACCGGATTATTTCCGCTGATTATACGGCGTCCGGCCGGGCCATGCTCCGGCGGACGCCGCATTTTAAGGCGGGCAAACGAGCGCGGGGCGCGCAGCTCCGGCCGGCGTCCGTCAATAAACGATGGAATAGCTCATGGTTTCCGGCCGGTGGAAGAAAAACTCCACGCGCCGGTTGCGGTTGCGGCTTTCTTCAGTCTGGCCCGGCTCCAGCGGCCGGGTGTCGCCGTAGGCCACGGCGCGCAGCCGCGTGGGCTTGATGCCCTTGTCGGCTATGTAGCGCACGGCGGAGGCCGCGCGCGCGGCGGAAAGCTCCCAGGAGGAAGGATATGCGCCGCCGGCCGAGATTTCCTCGCTGTCGGCGTGGCCGCGGATCACAAGATAGACGTTGTATTCCTGCAAAATGGACAGCACGCCTTCCATCACCTTGGCGCCTTCCGGCGTGATGTCGGCCGAGCCGCGCGCGAACATGGCGTCGTTGTTGACGCGCAGCTGCACGCCCACGTCGTCGGCGCTGAGGCCCGTGGCGCTTTGCGGCACAGCGTCGGCCATCAGCATGGAGCGCAGCTTCTGGGCAATGGCGTAGTTGGACTTTTCCACCTCGCTCAGGGCCATGGCGCTCAAGTCCAGTTTGTCGGTGCGGTTGACCAGGGCGTTGTTGGAAACGCGTACGGTCGTGGAGGTCTGAAGCTTGGCTTCTTCCTCAAAATACTGGGCAATGGCTTCCTTTTTGTCCGGGGGCACCATGTTGAGCACCCACATCATCAAAAAGAAGGCCATGAGCGCCGTCACAAAGTCGGCGTATGCCACTTTCCATGCGCTGCCCATTACTTCCTCACAAATTCTTCCATTTCCGCAAAGCCCGGCCGGTGCGTGTTGGGTATGGAACGGCGGCCGTATTCCACGGCGATGATGGGCGACGCCCCGCGCAACGACGCGGCCACGGCCTCTTTAATGGCGTTGTAGTAAAAATGCTCCTCGTGGGCGCAGCGCTCCAGCTTGTCGCCCATGGGGCCGAAAATGCCGTAACAGGCCAGAATACCGATAAACGTGCCGATAAGGGCCGCGCCGATGTGGTGGCCCAGCACCTCGGCGGGTTCGTTGATCATGGACATGGTGAGCACCACGCCAAGCACGGCGGCCACGATGCCCATGCCGGGCAGCGAATCGGACATGTGGGCGAGGCCGTGCGCGGGCATCAGCTCTTCTTCCAGCGTGGCGTGCATGTCGAGCTGCATCAGGCTTTCCACTTCGTTGGGGTCGCCTGTGGTCACATAGACGCGCAAGGTATCGGCAATAAAGTTCACCGCATGGTGATTTTTGGCAATGGAAGGAAATTTGTTGAACAGCGAGCTGGATTCCGGCTTTTCAATGTCCTGCTCCAGGCTGAGCGGCCCGTCGCGGTTCATTTTGTTGAAAATGGAAAACAAAAGGGCCAGCACTTCAAGGTAGCGGGCCTTGCTCATGCCGGGATCGCTGAACATGTGCTTGAGGGCCTTCATGACCAGGCCCCAGGAATACTTTGTCTGGGATGCGAAAAACGCGCCGAGGCTCGCCCCGATGATAATGATGAACTCGGACGGCTGCCAGATCATCGCGGGGTTGCCGTGCGCCATCATGAAGCCGCCCAGAACGGAACCGATGACGATGACGTAACCGATAAGCAGGAACATGCACAACTCGCTTTTCCCGCAATGCGGGACAGGGGGCGTATTCGCAAACTTTACGCATGTTAGCACAAAACCGCGCGCGCGTCAAAATCGACATTATGGCGCAAGCGGCCTCTTTTTGTACATCGGCGCAATAGAGAGGATATGATAGGGTCGGTGAAAATTTTCCCAAAAGCCTGCTCGCAGAGCGGTTGAATCTTGCCGAGGATTCAGGCACAACGCCATAGTATGGCGCGGCGTTCCGCATTGCGCCGGCAAAGCGCGCACGCATCCGCCGCTGGAAAAAGGAACGGGAAAAGCATGAAAAAGAAAGACGCACTCCTGGAGGCCGCCAAAGAATTGTTTGGCCAGTACGGTTTTGCGGAAACCACGTTCAAAAAAATTTCCGACCGTGCGGGCGTCGCCATCGGCTTGCTTTCCCACCATTACGGCAACAAGGAAAAGCTGTTTATGGCCGCCGGGCTTTCGGTGCTGGAGGATTTTCTGGACGTGCTGCGCGGAGCCGTGGCGCAGGCCGCCACCGGGCGCGAGGGCGTGCTGCGCTTTTGCCGCGCCTACCTGGATTTTTCCGTGGATCCCCATTCCAACTGGCTTGTGCTGGTGCGCTGCTCGCCCTACAGCGACATGAAGGCGCACGATGATCGCGACATCATGTTCCGCAAATTCGCCGAAGTGCACAGCGTGCTGGAAGATCAGCTCGCGCGGGGCATGAGGGACGGCAGCCTGCCCCCGCTTTCGGCCGCCGCGCTGGCGCAGGTGATTGTGTCGCTGATGGTGGGGGCCAACCGCACGCGGGTGCTGACGCCCTACGCCTACACCATTCCGCACCTGTACGAGGAAACGCTGCGCTTTGTGGAGCGGGCGCTTGGCGAGGGGCCGAAGCCCCTGGCCTGACGCGCCGCGCGGGGAGGGGGAAGGGCGGAGGGCCTGGAATTCGTGGCGCCGTGCGGGGAGCTGGGCGGTTATCCCCTTCTGTTTGCCCGGCGCGAGGAAAACGCTTGCCAGGCCGGGGCGTTTAATCTATAAGACTGCTCTTGCGGCGTGCCGCTGTGGCAAGGTAGCTCAGTTGGTCAGAGCATACGGTTCATACCCGTAGTGTCGAGAGTTCAAATCTCCCCCTTGCTACCATTTTTTCGTCCCGCGCGGGACGCTTAACCCCTGAAAGCTCCGGCTTTCAGGGGT
>JAVBMS010000076.1:0-7585 GCA_031552135.1 Mailhella sp. | reverse complement strand
CGGTGGAGTTATCCCGTTTCAAGAAATGTCCGCTTGGCAACAGCCCATGCAGTCCCTGTGTCCAGCGGCGAGCGGAGTGCTGGCAGTTAATGGCGTCGCATGCCGAGCCGTCTTCGGCGAGCATGCGGCCGGACGATGGAGCCTTCTCAACGAGAGGGGCCAGCGGAAGAGGGGTGTTCCGGGGGGAGGTGGAGGAGGGGGCCTCGGAGGGGAGAAACCGCAGGTTTCGCCCATAACAGGCCCCCTCACTCCCCGCCGGAGGCGCAGGGAATCAAACTATTAAAAAGCCCGTCGGCGCAGCCGCCTGAAAATTCCGAGAAAAATTCCCCCCCAAAAAAATCCCCTCCCCTCACCCCTCCCCATGCCCACTCGTCCTCGCCACCACCCCCACATCCACCGCCGCCGCGCCTTCTTTGAGCAGCGCCGCGACGGCAAATCGCAACGACGATGTGGTTGTGGCGGTGTCGTCCACCAGCAGAATCCTCAATCCGTCGCTCTTGGGCGAAGCCTGAAACGCGTGGACAAGGTTTCTGCGCCGTGCGTCGCGGTCAAGCCCGGTCTGGGGCGGGGTGTGGCGCACGCGCACAATCAGGTCGTCGCGGATGGGAACGCCCCAAGCGCGCGCCAGGGGCTTGGCGATTTCGCGGCACTGGTTGAAGCCGCGCTCGCGCAGGCGGGTGGGGTGCAGGGGCATGGGCGCGATGGCGTCGGGTCGGGGCAGGCCGGCGCAGGCTTTGGCCAGCAGGCGGCCGAGCAGGTTGAGGCAGGCGGGTTCGCCGTGGAATTTGGCGCGCAGCAGCAACTCGCGCAGCAGACCTTCAAAAATGCCGTAAAAACAAAAATGATCCCAGGGCGGAGGCTGGCGCAGGCAGGTTCCGCAGGGCGCGGGCGGGGCGTCGGGGTCGGCGGAGGGTTCGCCGCACAAGGGGCAGTGCCCGGCGGGACGGCGGGGCAGCAGGGCGCGGCAGTCCGGGCACAAAGGCGGATCATGCGGGGCAAGCGGAACGCAGGGTTCGAGGCAGGCCACGCAGCGCCGCTCGAAGCGCAAGGCGGCGAAACGCGGCATCACACGACAAAGGGCGGCGCGAGGGCGTACTCGCGGACGCGGGCTTCAAGGTCGGGCCGCCGGCTGAGGGCGTTTGGCGCGTCGAGCCCGTAGAGCAGCAGGGGTTCGGCCAGGGTCAGGCCCAGGGCGTCGGCCATGTAGCGCAGGGTGAGCAGTGAGCCCGCAAAAAGCTGATCGCCGCGCGGCCGCGCGCCCAAAAGGATGACGCCGAGGCGTTTGCCCCGGCCGGGCTTCTTTTCGGGCGGCACGGCCCAGAAACTTTGGGCGCGGTCGATCAGGCCCTTGGCCCGCGCGGGCAGGTGGTAAAAGTAGGTGGGCGAAAGCAGGCAGGCCGCCGGGGCTTCGGCCAGGGCGCGCAGGAGCGGCAGCGCGACGTCGGGGCCGTCGGGAGTGGGGGCGTCGAGCACGCAGGCGCCGGGGTGGGTGTCGCAATAGCCGCAGGCGATGCAGGGCCGGGCCGTGAGGTCGGCGATGCGCAACAGATCGGGTTCGCGGCCCTGGTCGGCCAGGGCCTGGCGAAGGATGGCGGCGGCGTGGTCGGTGTTGCCGTTGCGCCGCGCGCTGGCCGCGAGCAGGAGCGGGTGGCCGGGCCGGGCGGGCATGTCAGGCCCGGCAGAAGGGGTTGGCGGCGGCTTCGTCGCCGACGGTGGTGGGATCGCCGTGGCCGGGGTAAATGACGGTGTCGGGCGGCAGGGTGTAGATGCTCTGGCGCAGGGTCTGGAACAGGGCGGCCTGATCGCCGCCGGGCAGGTCGGAGCGCCCGACGGAGCGGTAGAAGATCACGTCGCCGGAAAGCAGGGCCTTTTCGGCGGGGAAGTAAAAGCACAGGCTGCCGGGGGAATGGCCGGGCGCGTGGATGACCTCGCACTCCAGCGAGCCCCAGCGCGCGGGGCCGGGCTCCAGAATGTCGGCCTCGAACAGCGGCACGCGGGGGAAGCCGTACAGCAGGCCGCCCATGAGGTACAGGTCGCGCACGGCCCAATCCTCAAGGCCCACAAAGACGGGCAGGCCCGTGGCCTTGACCATGGCCTCCGCGCCGCCGGCGTGGTCAAAGTGCGCGTGGGTGAGCAGCAGGGCGCGCACGGTCAGGCCCAGGGCCTTGGCGGCCTGGAGCACGTCATCCGTCTGGTCGGACGGATCGGCGATGACGGCGTCAACGCCGTTGTGCAGCAGGTGGCAGTTGGCGTCCAGCGGGCCGAAGGGAAAGGTCAGCACAGGCATGATCACCTCGGGGTTCAC
This sequence comes from Mailhella sp., assembly GCA_031552135.1. Taxonomy (GTDB): domain Bacteria; phylum Desulfobacterota; class Desulfovibrionia; order Desulfovibrionales; family Desulfovibrionaceae; genus Mailhella. The sequence goes on along the minus strand of JAVBMS010000076.1, from coordinate 5,280 downwards.
AACGTGGCGCATCCTAGCCTTAAGTCGGCGATTTGGCAAAAGGGCCGCTTCTCAAGCCGGGGCGAACACGCTATAAACGCGCCATGAAACACACGCCCCGCACGTCCCGCCCGCTCGGCGCCACAGGCACGGCCCACGCGCCGCAAATTCCCGGCGTTTCCTCCGCTCCTTCCGCCACCGGGCCGTCGCCCGCCGGCCTGACCCGCCGCGACATTCTGGCTTTCGAGGATATGCTGCGCGCGGACGTGGCCGGCGTGCTGCCCTTTGCCGCGCACGCCCTGTATTTTCCCATGACGGACGAAGTGCCCGCCCCGGTGTGGATTGCGGAGGAAGAAAAGCTGTTGCTGCCGCTGCGGCGGGAAGGCGCGCTTTTGGGCGTGCTTTTGCTGCGCCGCCCGGATCCGGAGGCCGTAAGCGCGCTGCTGCCCTATCTGCCGGGCGTGGCCGAGCTGTGCCTGGCCAAGCTGGCCCTGCACAAGAAGGCCCGCACCGACGACCTGACCGGCCTGGCCGCGCGTCCGGTGCTGATGGAGGAGTTGGCGCGCGAAATGGAGCGTGTGCGCGCGGCCTTTGCCTCCGGGCCGGGCCCCGTGCCGGGCGAAGGGCCGGAAAACGGCGGCAACGGCCCCCAGGACGATGCCTCCTCCGCCATTTCCGCGCGGACGGAAGCGCCGGGCCATGCGGGCCTCAGCGTCACGGTGCTGCGCTTTGCGGGCTTGCGCGGCGTGGCGCGCGGACACGGCCGCCACACGGCCGAACGTTTGATGAGCGCCCTGGGCGCGGCCCTGCGCGCCATCCTGCCGGAAGAAGCCCTGGCCGCGCGCACCGGCGATTCCGAATTTGCCGTGCTTTTGCCGGGCGGCTCGCGGCGCTCCACGCACGAGGCCGCCTCCGCGTGGGTGCGCGCGCTGCGCGCCGTGCGCCTGGCCAGCCCGCTGACCGGCCTGCCCGTGCATGGCGAGGTGTTTGCCGGGTACGCGCTGTTCCCGCGCGACTGGGAAGCCGCGCGCGAGGGGCGGGAGCCCGGCGAGCGGGAAGGCGAGGCCGCCTCGCTGTTCGACAAGGCCCGTCTGGCGGCCTGGCGCGCGGGCCAGACCTCGGCCGGGCCGCCGCTCGCCCCGCTGTTTCAGGAAGACGACGACGGCGTGCTCGGTTACGGCTCCATCCTGCCGCGCGGCGGCATCATCGACGGCATATTGCCGCTCTCGCGCGTGCGCGTCACGCTGGGCCGCGACGTGGGCGCGCGCGAAGGCCAGCGTTTTTCGGTCTGGTCGCTGGAATACCCTGTGCCGCCGGCTTCGGTCGCGGGCGCGGACGTGCGGCCCGAGCCGCTCTATAAGGGCGAAATCGTGCTGGCCGATGTGCGCGAGGACGCCTCGCAGGCCGACATCCTCATTTTGGGCGACCCTTCGTGGCCGCTGGCGCCGGGCGACCGCCTGACGCTGCTGCCCGATGACTACGGCGCAGCCGCGGCCGACGTGCAGCCCTCGCGGCCCGATCCGCTGACCGGCCTGCACCGGCACGGCGATTTTCTGGCCCGGCTGGCCGAAATGCCGCAGGCTCCCTTTGGGCTGGCCCTGATCCGCTTTGATTTTCCGCTGGCCTCGCCGGGCGCTATTTCCACGGAACACGCCATGGCCGAAGCCGTGACGGCGCTGCGCGATCTGCTGGCCGGGCGCGCCGACGTGGACGGCGCGCTGCTGGCCGGGCGCTACAGCCTCAACAGCCTGTGGCTCTATCACCCCGGCCTGACGCCCGCAGCGGCCAAAGAAATTTACGAGCCGCTGTCCTCGGCGCTGTCCGCGCGGATCGGCGTCGGCTCGGCCATGGGCGTGGCCTGCCTGCCCTGGCTTTCGTACCGGGCGGCCGACGCGCCCGAATGCTGCCGCAAGGCCCTGGAATACGCCCTTTTGCTGCCCGAGCCGCACGTCGGCGTGTTCGACTCGCTGGCCATCAACATCAGCGCGGACAAGCGCTACAGCCAGGGCGACCCCTTCGGCGCAATGGAGGAATACCGCCTCGCTCTGCTGGCGGACGAAGACAACACGCTGGCCTGGAATTCGCTCGGCGTCTGCCTGGCGGGCGTGGGCCGCCACGCCGAGGCCCTGCGCGCGCTGGAAGAGGCCGTGCGCCGCAGCCCCGACGACCCGGCCGGACATTACAATCTGGGCACGATCCGGGCGGCGCTCGGCGAGCCGGCCGAGGCGGCCGCGCATTTTCAGGACTGCCTGACGCGCGACCCGGCCCATCTTTTCGCCCGCATCCGCCTGGGCGAACTGGCCGAAGCCCGCCAGGACGGCGAGGCCGCGCGGCGTTTTTACGAGGAGGCGCTGGCCGCGTCGCCCGGCAGCCCCCTGCCGCACCACTGCCTGGCGCGGCTCGACATGCGCGAGGAACGGCCCGACAAGGCCCGCGAGCGCCTGCACCTGGCCCTGCGCAACAATCCGCAGGACGCGGGCTGCCTGCACCTGCTGGCCCGTTTGTATCTGGACGGCGGCGAAGACCCGGAAATGGCCGAAACCCTGGCCCGCCAGAGCGTGGCCCTGCGGCCCGACCGCCGCGCGCACTGGCTGGAGCTGGCCCGCGCGCTCGACGCCCAGGGCCGCCACCGCGAGGCCCGCGAGGCCCGCGTGAACGCCGGGGAGCGTTAGCCCCGCGCCCGCCCGGCCGGGCAAAAGCGCGTGGTCAAAGCCCGCGCTTTGGGCTATGCTGGCCTCAAGTGGCGGAAAACGAAGGAAAGCGACTAAAACGCCGGTGGCGTTTGCCTGCCCGGCGCAAGCCTCGCGGGAGGCCCCATGAAGATACTGGTTACCGGAGCTTCGGGCTATGTGGGCGGCCGCCTGACGCCGCTTTTGCTGGCGCGCGGCCATGACGTGCGGGTTTTTGTGCGCTCGGCTTCCAAACTGAAGGACAGGCCCTGGGCCGGGCACGAGCGCCTGGAAATCTTCGAGGGCGACGTGCTGGATCGCTCCGCTCTGGACGCTGCGCTTGAAGGCTGCGAAATTCTTTATTATTTCATCCACTCCATGTCGCGGCCGGGCGACTTCAGCGACATGGATCGCCGCGCCGCCTACAACACGGCCGAAGCGCTGCAAACCAGCGGCGTGCGGCGGGTGATCTACCTCTCGGGCCTGCTGCCGCCGGAAAAGCCTGACGCGCCTGAAGCCAGAGTCAGCCCGCATCTGCGCTCGCGCGAGGAGGTGGGCCGTATTTTGTCGCTCGGCCGCGTGCCGGTGACGATTTTTCAGGCCTCGCAGATCATCGGCGTGGGTTCGGCTTCGTTCGAGATGCTGCGCCGCCTGGCGGATCATCTGCCGATCATGCTTGTGCCGCGCTGGGTGGACACCAAAACCCAGCCGATCTCCATGAGCAACATGCTGGAATATCTGGCGGGCGTGCTGGACAAGCCCGAAACCACAGGCCAGACATACGCCGTGGGCGGGCCCGACGTGATTTCCTACCGCGATCTGATCAATGCCTACACAGACGCCGCGGGCGTGCGCCGCCGCAAAATCGTGGCGCTGCCGGGCATCAGCCTGCGCGTGTTTTCCCTGCTGGTGGGCCTGGTTACGCCGGTTCCCTCCTCGCTGGCCGCCGCCCTGATGGAAGGCCTGCGCAACGAGGTTGTCTGCCCCGAAACGCGCATCCGCGACATCATCCCGCAGGATCTGCTCACGGTGAAGGAAGCCGTGAACCGCGCGCTGGGCCGCGTCCGCAGCAAGGACGTGGACACCAGCTGGCTGGACGCGGGCATGCCGCCCGTGCCGGAGTGGCTGGCCAGGGGCGATCCGGCCTACGCCGCGAGCCTGCTGACCGACGGCTTTTCCATCCGCCTCGCGGCCGCGCCCGATGACGTCTGGCCCTGCCTGGAATGCATCGGCGGCGAGCGGGGCTGGTACGGCGCCAACATTTTGTGGAGCCTGCGCGGCTTTATGGACAGGCTGGCCGGCGGGCCGGGCGTGCAGCGCGGGCGGCGGCACCCCGGCGAACTGCGCACGGGCGACAGTCTGGACTTCTGGCGCGTGCTGGACATCCGCCACAACGAACGCCTGCTGCTGCTGACCGAAATGCGCCTGCCCGGCGAGGGCCTGCTGGACGTGACGGTGCGCCCCGCCCCCTCCAACGGCGCGGACGGCGCGGACGGCGCGGCATCGGACGTGGTGGTCAGCCTCTACTACCGGCCGCGCGGCTTGCGCGGGCGGCTGTACTGGCATGCGGTTAAGCCGTTCCACGCCCTGGCCTTCAAAAGCATGTTGCGGGCCATTGCCGAGGAAACCGGCAAACCCGTGCTGTCCGCTCCCGTGCGGGCGGCGGCCCTGCCGCTCAACCAGACGGATCGCGACGCCTCGTGGTGGACAGCGTGAAAATCTTGCTGCATGTCTGCTGCGGCCCCTGCTCGATCATGCCGGCCACCCGCCTGCAAGACGAAGGCTTTGACGTGACCGCGCACTTTTTCAATCCCAACATCCACCCGGAGGACGAATACCTCCGGCGGCGCGAAGCCATGGCCCAGGCGGCGGAACATTTGGGCATGCCCGTGCTCTGGACGCCGGAGCGGCCCGAGCCGCCGTCGCCCGAGCGCTGGCTGGCCGGGCTGGGCGGCGTTCTGGCCCTGGGCGATCGCTGCGTCCTGTGCTATCGCGAGCGCCTGGCCGAAACCGCGCGCCGCGCCGCGCAGGGCGGCTTTGACGGCTTTTCCTCCTCGCTGCTCTATTCCCGCTTCCAGCGCCACGACGCGATCCGCGAGGAGGGCGAACGCGCCGCCCGCGCGGCGGGCACGCGCTTTGTTTACCGCGATTTCCGGCCCGACTGGAACGAAGGCATACGCAAGTCCAAGGAATTCGGCCTCTACCGCCAGACCTGGTGCGGCTGCATCCTGAGCCGCGCCGAGGCCGACGCCGCCCGCGCGGCCAAGGCAGCCCGGAAAAGCGCCGGAAAGACGCCATCGCCTTAACATTTCGGGCCAGCCCGTTGCATTCCCGCCCGGAGCGGCCGGGGGCTTGACGCCGTACGCCGCTCCCGCCATAGTCCGGCGTAAAATAACGCGCGGTTAGAGCATTTCAATTTTGAAATGCTCGCGGAACTGAGCGGAGCGAGGTTCCGCCGCGAAGCCGGAGTAGCCGCAATTCACTTGCGGCGTTAAACGACGGCGGAGGCGTGAAACTTAAGCGACAGAACATCGTATCCAGTTCAGACATCATTTCAAAGTTAAACTGTCCTATTGCTTCCCGTGCGCGGAAAAAGGAGATCGCCATGCTGGATACGGAACAACAGGCGTTC